>CAYOIU010000311.1:0-5164 GCA_964404085.1 uncultured Desulfobacteraceae bacterium
TATCGATTGCTGCTGCAGGTGGGCGGTTAATCAAAACAACCTTGCAGATCAAAATGACGGTAGATGAACCGGTAGACATACGCGATTCCACCCCAGGCGGGGCCGTGCTTTCTGATCAGTCGAAATGCCTCGTTCGCAAAGAGATTGCCTGCTGTTCCACACTTGTTGGTATGGGAAAAATAGTAGCGGGAGAGCACCTGTTCCGTGGCAAGGAGTCTTGCCTTGACATTTCGCATCCTTGCCCAGAAGTCCCAGTCAAAACCCAGGTAATAGTTCGGATCGAGGAAACCGATCTTTCTGTGCAGGGCCGCCCTCCAGAAAGTGCTGGGTTGTTCGATCACGTTTTGCAGTCCGATTCTGTCAAAGGCGTCAAGGCAGCCCCGGGTGATACAATTCGTCCCGTTCTCATAAATCCTTTCACAGCTCCCGGTGACCACATCCACCCCAGATTTCCCCTTGAAGAGATGGGCCACATGATGGAGCGCCCCCGGCAGGAGTTCATCATCCGCACAAAGCCACCCGAACAGATCACCGGTGGCATGGGAAAACCCCTTGTTGAGCCCGTCCGCCTGTCCTTCGTCTTTTTCAGAGAGAACAACATCGAAGTGATCCCGGTATTGCTCAATGATGTCCCGGGAGACATCCTTGCTCCCTCCGTCCGCGACGATGAGCTGAAGTTCCGGATAGTCCTGCGCGATAAGGGACGTTATGGCCCGTTCAATGACCTCTCCGGAATTGTAATTGGGAATGACGATGGAAAACCGCAGACCCATATCAGGATTTTTTTTCCCTTGGCGAAAAGGAACCATTCCGGCTCTCGCGCATGTAGCCCAGATCCCAGGACCAGTGAACAATCCCTGCCCGAAGACCCCAGGAGCGTATCCGGCTGAAAAACCTTCGCATCAAAACGTAGTGCATGTTCACCCACCCGATTTTCTCAGGTTCCTTGCCTGTGACCCTCTGAAGAATAACAAAAGAGCGGCCGTGTCCATTCAGTGTTCTGGCCAGGCACGAAAACTTGAGGCGGGACGGTTTGATGTGGTGGGAGAGCTTCAATGCGGGCTGGTAGGAACAGGAATACCCGAGGCCATTGGCCACCCGCGCGAAAAGGGAATCTTCGCCGCTCAGGAGTCCCTTGCCTTTGCGGCCCAGTTCCCCTGCAACGGTGGTGTCCTCGATGAAACGAACGAAACCATCCGCCACGTCTCTTCGCGACACCATGCCGGCGCCGATGGGCTCCCATTTTCCCCAGTATCCCTTGTTGGACGTAATGGATTCGGACCCGTAATCCCGCACCCCAAGGTAAGGCAACAGGATCTCTTTCCATCCCGGAACGGATCTCTCCATAACGCCCTTTGATATCCCGCCGTAAAGACCAATTTGCGGTTCCTTCCCGGCTATCTGCAAGGCCTTTTCCAGGTAATCGGGGGCGAGATGGTTATCATCATCCACAAAAACCAGCAGATCGCCCTTCGCTTCCTTGATTCCCGCACACCTGGAAAAGGTGAGGCCCTGTCTCGGCTCCCGCATGAGACGCAAGTGGAAGGACCCGTCGCCCTTCACTTCAGACTCGGAAACAGGCGGTTCGGAATTGTTGTCCACCACGACCAGCTCGAATTCGGATTTGGGGAGCGTTTGGTTTTGAACGGAATCGAGCGCCCACTTCAGCAGGACCCGATCGGGGTTGTAAGTGCAAAGGATAATGGAAACCATCGGGGTCGACCGTCCGTTCAACTGCATCAGTTCCAGCGGTTGCTGCTCACGAGTGGACTTTTCGCCGAGACAAAGACAAGATCGACTTGGGCCAGGTCGTTCTCATAGGGACGCCGAAGGCTGCCACCAAGATCGAATAGAAAGAAATCCCTTTCAGCCATGAACCTTATGATTTCGTGTGCCAGCGGGCATTCAGGCATGAAACGGAAGAGGTTGGTTTCGATGATGAAGACCTCGGCGGTATCGAACAATCCTTGGCCCCCCATAAGCACCTTCATTTCAAACCCCTGGACGTCTATCTTGACGAGATCCGGCGGCTTGATCCTGCCCTCCGAGAGAAGTTGATCAATAGTGGCTACCTGGATGCTCCGTTGCCTTGAAGCATCACCTCCCCCGTAGTATTCCAAAAGCGAACTGCCGTCACAATCCGGGGTAACATTCATGACTTCTTGTCCTGTTTGGCAACCGACCGCCGTGAGGACGTAGTGAAACCGTGAATCGTTCCTGCAAATGGATAGCAGGTTACCCTCACTTTCCACCAGGGGGTCGATCATAAAAAACTCGGCCTTCGGGAATATTTTCCCTGTTTCAAGGCTCCAGTACCCCTTGGCCGCTCCAATATCCAGTATGACCTTTGGTTTATGACTCTTCTCCGAAAGGTGGCGAACCGCATCGATCATTCCCCCCGTCCCGGGCTGATCCTCAAAGGCGCAGAATCCTTTTTCAAAAAAGTCTTTCTTCCACATTTGAAAGGTTGCCGGCTCCAACCCGTGTTCGGGACACAGACGGGACAAGGGAACTTTCTCAATAAAGTGCATCTTCAGGATTTCCAACTTCTCTTCCGGGCTGAATTGCCTTTTTTCCTCAACCTCCCTATCTTTTTTTGCCGTCGGATTGAAAAACACATTTTCCCTTCTTTTCAATCTGCCTGCGAACTTCCGCAACCGTCTGAAAGGAGCGGTGAGCCTCCAGCTCATGCTGGAATAAACCTCTTCGATTATCGCCTTCTGGGCCTCGAATTTTCCGTTGAAGTACTCGAAGTAATAGTTATTTATGAACTCTTCTTTGACTTTTATTTTCTCTTCAAGCGAAACAAAATAGGAGGGAATTCCGTAGTAGTATTGCAGGTCGCAAAGAGGATATTCCCTGGCGGTTTCTTCGCACATCCCTTTTTCACCCAACCGGATGTCTTCTCCCTCGATCTCGCAAACCACATTCAGTTCCACCGGTTTCAGCCGCTTCCCGTAGCTTCTTATGGGATTTTCACTGGACCTCGATGTCAGGAGATACTCGGAAGTCAGGGCGCTCAGGTCCTTCTGCCCATAGAAATCCACTTCAAAATCGTAATCATCCAGGTTTTTCGCCAAGGTCTTCAGTTTTTCAGGGAGTATTTCGTGGAACACATCGTACTGGGCTGGGGAATCACCTATTTTCTTGAATCGCCAGTCTCGCTTCAAGAGTTGCAAAGGAACCTGGAACAGGGTTTCGTCTCGCTTGTGGTGAACGCCGTGGTCGCCGAAGTTGGAGGAAAGAGACAACCTTGGATAAAGGAAAAATTTATTGCAGGCCACCATGTAGGCGACAAAATATTTTTTCCAGGAATCCTCCGGCCAGCGGGTCACATTGCGGGGGATCCTGCCCGAGGTCATGATAGCCTCGTGATCTGGTTTTGCGTACCAGCTGCGAAACCCCTGCCATTGTTCCCTTGTCCAGCATTGCCCCCAGGAGGAAGGCCATTGCAGGAAAAAAACATCCGAGTCGTCTCCCAGCGGCAGGAAAGGCATCTGTGCCGTTTCATTGTGCCTTTCCGAATAAAGGGAAATGCCTGCGATCTCTTCTGTGGAACCATAGAATTCAAGCGAGGCCGTAATGAATTCATAGAAAAACGGAGAGACGAAGAGATCATCCTCCAGGAACACAATGCTGTCGTAGATGGACGTCAAATCGCCGCATGCAAGGATGTGATTTCTGAGCCCCAGGTGCTCCTCCCTTTTCAGGATCTCCTTTTTTCCATGCCTCCACTTGAAATCATTCGCGGCCTCGTAAACGGCCTGGTTGTCGCTGCCGTCGATGCTGATGACCAGATCAACCGGCCCGGAAGAAAAGCCGGCCCGTGCAAGAGAGTGCAGGAGTCGTTTCAGAGATTGGTCCCTGTTGTATGTTGCGATGACAATGGCTGGGTTCATAGGGTTCGTTTCACCACTTGACGAAGATACAACCAAGAAAAGGCAGTCCCCGTCACTGAAAAATATTGATCTTCCTGAGGAACGGGTACCGATACTTGATGAATCTCCAATAGGTTTTTCCATTCCGCATGTTCTGCATGAAGCCGAACTTTGATTGTACCACGCATATCCACTCGTACAGGTTTTTCCAGAAGTGCTGGTGTCCCTTGCCCCCCTGGTTGTAGTTGATGACGGCCAAAGGAAGGCGCCTGAAGGTCAAGCCCTTGTTCCGGCCAAGAATATCGATATACCAGTTCAGCTCCGCCTTCAAACTGTATCTTTCTGAAAAGAAAGGGGTTTTGCTTTTCTTGACAAAAAATGCCTGGTGGTTCACGGTTCCGGTTCCGAAACGCTTGAGGTTTTCCAGGGTGAAGTCCAGGGCCGGCACCTGTCCCAGGAACTTTCCGTCTTTGTCAAAGAGGTTTATTTCCCCGTATAGGGCATCATATTTCTGATTGTCTTTTGTAAACACGAACTCGAGTGACCTCGGCTCGACATAAATATCGCCTGCGTTAAGGAACTCCAGATAGACTCCCTGCGCAGCCTTTATGCCCTTGTTCATGGCATCATATATACCGTTGTCCTTCTCGGAAGACCACGTCGTGATTTGGGCCTCATATTTGCGAATGACCTCCAGGGTTTCCTCTGACGAGCCTCCATCCACTATCACGAGTTCATAATCGTGAAAAGTCTGTGACTTCACGCTCTCAAGGGTCCTGGCCAGATTCACCGGATCGTTCCGCACCACGGTGATGATGCTCAACAGGGGTTTTTCAGAATGCATCTTCTTTATCCGTTTCCAATCAGAAGTAGTCCTTATGTTCCTTTAGCCGGCTCGTTCGCTTTACAAAGAAAAAATCGCCGCCCGAAAGGGCACCGTCATAGGGCCGATATCTCATGTCCACGATATCATATAGAGAAAACCCATTGTCATAGAGGATATCCATCAAATCCCGCGGGGTTGTCCGATCGATGTAGGCATCCAGACAGCCGAATTCCACGATGCAGAGTTCGACCGAATTCAGCAGTTTCCCGGCACCCATTAAGGCCTTTTTCTCACCGCCCTGCAGGTCAAGCTTCAGCAGATCGGGCAACTTCCCGGTCTCCTCGGCAATCGTGTCGAGCGTTTTGATATCGATATCGATTTGCTTTGTGGGTCGCCCTTGAACATGATCAAGGAGGGATGACGCCGCCAGCGCGGTGATTTTATTGTTGTGTCTTGGGTT
>CAYOIU010000312.1:0-5123 GCA_964404085.1 uncultured Desulfobacteraceae bacterium
GATCGAAGGCAATCCCGCCGACGGCGGGAATGACACCTTGATGGTGGATCAGGGGGAGATGATCGAGCCCATGGGCCTGCCGGGCGTCCCGGCGAACAGCGAGAAGGAAAAAGGGAAAGAATAACTTGGAGGAAAGCTCATGAAAGACCATGTGAACGCGGGAACTCCAGCGGATCTTATCAGGCCGGAGCAATCCATTTTTGTCATTATCGATGTTCAGGAACGGCTCGTGCCCGCCATTGACGAGAAGGAATCGGTCGTCCATAACGTCGTCCGCCTCGTCAGTTTCTCAAGGATCATCAATGTTCCGGTTCTGTTGACGGAGCAGGAGAAGCTGGGAAGCACACTCCCTGAAATAGAGCGGGCCATTCCAGAAGTTCAGGCCGTGACAAAATGCCACTTCAACTGTTTCGGTTCCGAGATTTTCAGGGAGAAGATAAAGAAATCAGGCAGGAAGGTCCTGATCCTGGCAGGCATCGAGGCGCATATCTGCGTCCTTCAGACGGCGCTCAGCGCGCTATCTGAATTCAATGTCCATGTGGTGAGTGATGCGGTATCTTCCCGCGCACCCCACAACAGGGAAGTGGCCCTTACGAGGATGGTCCAAGCAGGAGTGAGCATCACATCCACGGAAACGGTCATCTATGAGCTGTTGGAAAAGGCGGGGACGCCCGTTTTCAGGAAAACCCTTCCCCTGGTGAAATGAACCACCATCGGCTAAATCCGATGGTTTGAGGGGGCAAGGACTCAGGAAGGCTAATTCTTTCACTTGAACCCTCGAATCCTCGGCCCCTTGTATCCTTTATCGTAATCCAGACTCAAGTCTTCGACCAAAGGAGAGGATTTTCTTCCCATTCCCCGAATGTGACAATAAAGACCGGCCGAACGTGGGATGTTAATATTCCGCAGGCAGTTCCTTCAACTCCGCCAGTGAAAAGACCGGACCGTCTTTACACACGAACTTGTCGCCGATGTTGCAGCGGCCGCAGATGCCGATCCCGCACTTCATGCGCATTTCAAGGGAAAGGATGATCCGTTCCGGCGGGAAGCCCAGCTTTTCAAGTACCGGCTGGGTGAACTTGATCATGATGGGGGGACCGCACACGATGGCGATGCTGTTGTCAGCGCTGGTGATCTTCTGCTCGGTGATGGTGGGCACGAATCCCACGTTGTATTTCCAGTCGGGATTCTCGGTTCCGTCCACGGTGATATGCATTTCAATGTCGTCCCTCTGCTCCCATGCGGCCAGTTCGTCACGATAGAGGAGCATACCCGGGTTTCTTGCACCATAGACCACCCTAATATCTTTAAATCTAGTGCGGTTTTCCGGTTCAATCATGTAAATGATGCTCGATCGGAGGGTGGTGAAGGCAAACCCGCCACCGATGATGACCACATTCTTCCCCTCCATTTCCTCCCAGGGATACCAGTTTCCGAGAGGGCCCCGGATCCCCATGACATCTCCCTTCTTCATGTTGTGGAGATAGCTGCTGACGAGCCCCACCTTGTTGACCGTAAAGGCCACGAAACCCTCTTCTGTGGGGGAGGACGCGATGCCTATGGGAATCTCCCCCTTCCCGGGAATGGAGAGTTCCGCAAACTGCCCCGGCGTGTAGGCAAATTTCTTTTCGTCTTCAGGATTGAGAAAGACGAATTTGAAGGTCTTGAGGTTCCGGTCTTCGGTCTCGGTGGTGATATCATCAATACGAACCGGATAGGGAAGATAGGGGTTTTCCAATGGAACATCCTCCTTTTGTTTTCTTTGCCAGGTTGGGCCGGTTGAGCCCGTTAACCGTTTTCGCTCATCAATTGAAGCACTTCTCTGATGTCGATATTCACTGGACAGAACTGCACGCAGCGTCCACATCCGGAGCACTGGAACCCGTCACCGTATTTGTCAACGTAGTATTTCAGCTTGTGCATGAAACGCTGGCGTACCCTCTGAAATTTCTGATCCCGGGGATTATGACCGGAACCGTGCAACGTGAACAGGGGGAACATGCAGGAATCCCAGTTTCTTATCCTGTCCCCCCGGCTTCCCTGCACTTCATCCTGAATGTCGAAGCACCAGCAGGTGGGGCAGAGAAAGGTGCAGGTTCCGCAGTTCAGGCACGGAAAGGCAACATCTTCCCAAAAAGGTGCATCGAAGAGTTCGTTGATGGTTTTTCCTTTTACCGGGTCAACCGGTGCAGGATCGGGCATGGTTTCAGAGGCCCCGGCAACAAGCTCGCCGGCCCGCTTCAGGGCCTTTTCATCGGCCGTTTCCCCGCCTTGGGCCTTGTCCAGAAAGGCCTGGCCTTTTTCCGTGATGGACTTGGCAAGATAAGCATCGCCCAGGTCGTACAAGAGCACGTCCAGTCCATTTTCGTCAAACGGGCCTCCCCCCATGGCGGTACAGAAACAGGTGGCACAGGGTTCATGACACCCCAATCCCACGAGCGTGGTGGATTCGAAACGTTTGACCCAGAAAGGATCCCGGTATTCCGGGTTGTCGAAATTCAGCTTCACGATCTGGAAGGCGTGGGCGTCACAGGGCCGTATCCCCACAAGCGCCTGCGGATCGGAGTCTTTTTGCGCCTCTTTTAGGATATGGGCATCGGGATCATTTTCGTCAAGGGAGTAATCAAACATCCGCTCGGACTGAGGATAGACCATGGATTTCGGAGACAGACGCGTGTTCTGATACCCAAAATCGGGTCTCGTTCCGTTTTCCAGGGGCCTGAAAGTGTGAAAATCTCCATCCTTGGCCGGAACGAACACCTTGTAGTCTTTGGTTAGGCCCTTTAGGGCTTCAAGCCAGGCTTCCTTGGCAAAAATCTTGTCTGTCATGTGGGTTACCTCTTTCAGACACCTTTTACTTTATGAAATCGTTGTAGTCATCCGGCCGATAGACGTCCATGGGAGGCCTTTGATCCAAGGTGAGGCCCGCCTCCCAGGAAAAGAGTTCTTCGGCATCCTTGTTCAATTTTTTGGTGAACTGCCGCATGGAAATACCCACCGGGCAGACCCTTTCGCAGGCCCCGCAGTCCGTGCAGCGACCCGCGCAGTGATAGGCCCTCAGAAAGTGGAATGTCATGGTATCCGTCGGATCGCTGCTCTTCCCGACCCATTGGGGACTCGACTCATCCACGAAACAGGTGGGGCAATAGCACAGGGGACAGGCATTCCTGCACGAATAACAGCGGATACAACGGGAGATCAAACGGTTGAAAAATCCTTCCTTGTCTGCGGGAGACATGGTCTCGATTTTCTTGATGTCCATGTAAGGATCAACCCCTTCCTGCTCTTCCACAGGGTCAGCAACCATTTCATCATATTCCACCGGATTGCGGTGTCGGCAGACCGCGCAATTGGTCTGGAGATAGTCGGTCTTTTCGAATGTTTCTTCAAAATCCCTTCCACGCACGGTAAAAGACCCGTCTTTTTCCGTGAACTCCACGATCTCTCTTAGGCCGACTTTCCTTTTCACGGCCCGGTGATCGATCATGCCGTTACAGGGGATGCCGACGATGTACAGCTGCTCGCGCTTGATTTGATTTTCAACAATATGGGTTACCACGTTCCTGGAATTGCATCCGGTTGCCAGGATGCCGATTTTTTCCGACTGCCTGGTGAGGTAGTTGCAGAGGTTCAGACCGCAGTTGCTGTCCCAGTAGAGGGTGTCCACATGAGCGGCGTCCCTGATGAGGACGGGTTCATTCATCAGCGGCACCGATCCCTTCTTATACCCGATAAAAACGTCGACGGTTCCGTCTTTCAGGAGCTTTCCGGCAATTTCCCTGATCTTTTCCGTATACGCAATCATTATGCCACCTCGGCGCGTCTTTTGATGAGGTACTTGGCCTGTCCCAGTTCGCCTACGGCCGCGCTGACCTCGTTGGCCACTTCAACAAATTTCGTGGCCTCTGCTGAACTTATCCATGAGAAGTGGAGCCTCCCCGGTTCCAGGCCCACGTGTTCGAGCAGGTTCTTGAGGAGGGCGAATTTTCTTCTAGCGTAGTAATTACCTTCCAGGTAATGGCAGTCTCCCGGGTGTCACCCGGATACCCACACCCCGTCTGCACCGTGACGGAAGGCCGCGAGGATAAACTTGGGGCTGACCCGCGCGGAACAGGGAACACGGATAACCCGAAAATTGGGCGGGTACTGGAGACGGCTTACTCCCGCCAGGTCTGCCGCACCGTAACTGCACCAGTGGCACAGAAAGGTGGTGATTCTCGGTTGCCAATCGCTCATTTGAATCTCCTTATCTCAAATCTCATATCCCGCATTAACAAATCCGAAATTCGAATTTGCTGTTCAGCTTACATCTCATTAATCATGGCCATAATCTGCCCTTCCTCAAAACCCATCAGGTTGAGGGCGCCGGAACGGCACGAGGCGACACAGAGGCCGCAACCCTTGCATAGGACCGGGTTGATCTCAGCCCTGCCCGCAAAAGGCCCTTTTTCGATATAGGCGGGCGCTGAATAGGGACAGATGGAGACGCACACCCCGCAGCTGCTGCAGTAGGCAGGGTTGGAATAGGCAACGGTGCCGCTGACTTGTATGGTCTCCCTCGCCAGGAGGGTGACGGCCCGCGAAGCGGCGGCCTGGGCCTGTGCCACCGACTCGTCGATAGGCTTGGGGTAGTGTGCCATCCCGCAGAGGAAGACGCCGTCCGTGGCAAACTCCGAGGGAGCCAGCTTTGGGTGTGCCTCCACGAAGAAGCCGTCCGCATTCAAAGTGATCTTGAAGTGTTGAGCCAGTTCTTCATCCCTGTATGGCACGATGGCGGAGGCAAGTCCAAGCAGATCCGCTTTTATGACCAACGGACGCTGGAGGATTGGCTCAATCACCTGGATTTCCAGGCCCTGTTCAGTGCTTTCAACTTGAGGTTTACTTTCAAGACTATAGCGGACAAAAAGAACTCCGGCTTCACGGGCCTTTCGATAGAGCGTCTCCCGCTCCCCGTAGGTCCTGATATCCCGGTATAGGATGTAGGCATCCATGTCCGGGTTCAGTTCCTTTAAGTGGAGAGCGCTTTCCATGGAATGGGTACAGCAGACCCGTGAGCAGTAGGGTCTTTCCGGTTCCCTGGACCCCACACACTGGATAAAAACAGCCGTGTTTACCGCCTTCAA
>CAYOIU010000313.1:0-5122 GCA_964404085.1 uncultured Desulfobacteraceae bacterium
TAGTCAACATCTTTTAGGGAGGTTTTGAAATGAGCACAAAAAAAGTCACTATTATGGATGTACGACATGCCAAGGAGGAGGGGAGAAAGCTCGTGATGTGCACGGCTTACGACTACCCTTTCGGTCTGCTGGCCGATGAAGCGGGTGTGGACATCGTCCTGGTAGGGGATTCCCTGGGCATGGTGGTCATGGGCCTTGAGGGTACGGTCGAGGTCACCATGGAGCACATGATTCACCATATCAAGGCGGTGATGCGGGGGTGCAAAGGGCCCCTGGTGGTGGGGGACATGCCTTTCATGAGCTACAACACATCCGTCAGGGACGCCATCATCAATGCCGGCCGCCTGCTCAAGGAGGGCAGGTGCGATGTGGTGAAGCTGGAAGGCGGGGTGGATTTTGCCCCCACCGTTGAGGCCATCGTCAAGGCGGGCATCCCTGTCCAGGGACATATCGGGCTGACACCCCAGACAGCCAGCGCACTGGGCGGTTTCAAGATGCAGGGGCGGGACGCCAGGGCGGCCAAAAAGATCTTCGATGATGCCAGGGCACTGGAACAGGCCGGGGTCTTTTCAATGATCCTTGAGGCCGTGCCCGCGCCCCTCGGGAAGCTATTGTCCGAGTCGGTCAGCGTGCCGGTCATCGGTATAGGAGCGGGGTCCCATGTGGACGGTCAGGTCCTGGTCACCCATGACATGATCGGGCTCTTCGACAAATTCGTTCCCAAGTTTGTTAAACAATACACGAAGATCAGGGAGACGATCCTTGAGGCCATGAACGTTTACAAACAGGACGTTCAGGAAGGTGCCTTTCCCGGTCCGGAACATTCTTTCAAGATGCCGGAAGAGGCCCTGGAAGAACTCAAGAAATTGATCAAGGAATAGCCCGGATTTCCGCACGGTGAAAAAGATCATCCGGCAGGGCCGGGACGAAATTTCTGCAGGAAGAAAGCCAGACCCAGGGCAACAAAGCCCACGGCATCGGCCCAGTAGATGGGCCACAAGAGCCCCGCAGCGGCCAGGAACAGGAGGATGGTTTCCGGCCAGGTGGCCCGGCGCAGGAGGTAGCGCTCCAGGAACGAGGCAAAGGCAATCAGTCCGAGAAGTGTGGTCAACATGGCTAGGCCCACCTCCCAGTGGAGCAGGTTGTACGTTTTCCCAATCCCCAGGAGGGGGCGGTAGGCCATCACCAGTGGGATGATATAGAGTCCCTTGGCCAGTTTCCAGGAAGTGAAGGCGGTCCTCATGGGATTGGCCCCGGCAATCCCGGCGCCGGCAAAACTGGCGAGACTGACGGGTGGGGTCACATTGGCGTCCTGGGAATACCAGAAAACGATCATGTGTGCTACGAGGATCGGTACCCCCATGTCCATCAGCGCCGGACCGGCCAGCGTGGCCAGGACGATATAGCTGGCCGTCACCGGAAGTCCCATGCCCAGGACCAGGGAGGCGGCGCCGATGAGCAGGATGGCCAGCGCCTCGATACCGTAGCTGAGATCCAACACGAGGCTGGAGAACTTGAGTCCCATTCCGGTGAGGGTGACCATGCCCACGATAATCCCAGCGGCTGCGCAGGCCACGGATACCATGACGGCGTTTACAGCGCCTTTATGGAGGGCCCCGAAGAGGATCTTGAACTCGTGGATAACGAAATCCTTCGATCGGGGCCGCCGGGCGCCGGGAACAGGCTGCCCCCAGCGCTTCACCGACCAGCGCACACCATTGGCAGCCAGGCTTGCGGCCGCCGTGGTGGTGACGGCGACAAAACCGGCCATCATGGGGCTGTAGTTGGCCATCAGAACGTAAATCAGAATGGCGACCGGGATAATAAAATGGAGACCCTCCTTGATCACGCTCCAGATCCTGGGCAGGTTCTCCCGGGGTTGGCCTTCCAGTCCCAATTTCTTGGCTTCGTAGTGCACAAAGAGCAGTACCGTGACGTAGTACATGATGGCCGGTACCAGGGCCACCTTGATGATGGTCAGGTAGCTGGTGTTGGTAAATTCCGCCATCAGAAAAGCGCCGGCCCCCATGATGGGCGGCATGAGTTGCCCGCCGGTGGACGCGGCCGCCTCGATGGCCCCTGCAACGTGGGGTGGGTAGCCGACCTTTTTCATCATGGGAATGGTGAAGGATCCCGTGGCCACCACATTTCCCACCGCCGACCCGGATATGGATCCCATGAATCCCGAAGCGACCACGGCGGTCTTGGCGGGCCCACCGGAAAAGCGGCCCGTGAGGGCGTAGGCCAGGTTGATGAAGAAATTCCCGCCGCCTGTCGTTTCGAGAAACGCTCCGAACAGGACAAAGACAAAAACGAAGGTGGCGGCCACACCGATGGGCAGCCCGAAGACGCCCTCGGTCGTGAGCCACAGTGTGGTGGCGATACGCTCGATGCTGTAGCCCTTGTGGATGATCAATTCGGGCATGTAAGGCCCGAAGTAGGCATAAAGAATGGCGGCAATACAGATGGCGGTCATGAAGAACCCGATCACCCTGCGGCAGGCCTCCAGGACCAGGAGCGTGCCGATGATGCTGACCACGAGATCAGCCCTGAGCCAGTCCCCCTGACGCTCGAAAATGGCGGTCAGATTGACGCAGATGTAGTAGGTGCAGTAGACGGCCGCCAGGGTGAGACACCAGTCCAGAATCACCCAGAAGTTCAGCCTGGATTTTGAGGCGTTTTTAAAGGGGGGTCTGAGCAGAAACGTCAGGGAGAGGATAGCCCCCAGGTGGATGGATCGCTGCACCAGGGCCGTCAGTGCGGCAATGCCCGCCGTGTAAAGCTGGTAGAGGCTCAAACTGACAGCCAGTACCATGATTATCCTGGCGGTGATGCGCTCCAGGGGTCGAATTCCACCATCCGCCGGCAACGATTGGGACGAGGCTTCTGCGTGGTCGCTGTTCTCATCGAGCGCTTTTGCTTCGGACATCTTTTGCTCCGGATTTGGGTGTGGCAGGGTGAGGATAAAGGCCCCTCCACAGCCGGTGGAACAGGCTTACCGGCTGGGCGTGAAACCGGACGGCCACATGGGGCGCCACGGCGGAAAGGTTCTTCTCAAGCCCCTGCCAGATCACTGTGTGGTCTACCCCGGGACTGCCGATGCGCAGAATAAAATCGCCCGTGGGCATGTGCATGTTTTCGATGACCTCATAAGGGTCGCGGTGCACCATGCGTCCGAATTCGGGCATGTGGCCCATCCCTGCTCCGAACTTCAGGTAACGTTCCTCTTCGATGTAAATGCGCCCCGATCCGTCGATGCTGTGTGTCTCCCAGATCGGGGCGTTTTCCACGGAGTGGTAATAGCGAATGGTAAAACGTTCGTTCACCCGCATGGGAAGGACCATGAGCGGGCGACCGCCCTTTTCCGGGGTTATGCGGAGTTCCAGACCCCCGGGGATCAGCACACCCGCCAGGAAAAGCAGAACCAGGCCGACACCAATAGAAAAGACGATTCGCTGTATCGGCCTGATCAGCATGATCGTTCCCTGAAAAGCCGGCCTAAGGCATCAGAGCGGAAGGGATGGAGATGCCCTTTTCCTTCAGGTACTTTATGGTCCCCGGGTGCAGGGGAATGGGTGAATATTTCACCGCGTTTTCGGGGGTCGTGTAGGCCGCCGAAGGGTGAATCTTTTTCAGGTAATCGGTGTGTTCGTACAGGGCCTTGACCAGTTTGTAGACAAGGTCCGTGTCAAGCGAAGCCTGGCAGATCATAATGTTCCAGACACCGATGGTGGATACGGGTTTGTCCACATTGCGATAGACCCCACCGGCCAACTCTACCGACGAGTAATTGCTGTTGAAGGCCAGGATCTTCTGAGTTTGTTCGGGCGTGAATCCGAGGATGTTGATCTCGTGGGTGGTGGCCAGGTCCAGAATGGAACTTGTCCCGGGTCCCACGGACCAGATCCCTACTTGGATGGTGCCGTCCCTCAGGGCGTTGGCGCTTTCCGTAAAGGAAAGCCTGCTGTCCGTATAGGAGGTCAGGGGGATCCCTAGTGCCTTGAAGACGGTCTCGGACATGAAGTTGGTGCCGCTTCCCGGGCTTCCCGTGCTGATGTGTCGGCCCTTCACTTGCTCGATGTCGGTGATGCCCGATTTTTTCAGGGCCACCACCTGCAGGAGGTTGGGGTACATGATGGCCATGGTGAGGATTTTGTTTTTCTTTCCCTTGAACTTGCCGGTGCCATTGAATCCCGCGTCGGCCACGTCGCCCATGACTTCGCCGACAACGGTTTCTCCCTTGTCGGCCAGTTTGACGTTCTCAACACTGGCGCCGGTCACCTCGGCAACCGCCTTGACACCCTTGACATACTTGGTCCAGATTTCCGCCACGCCCCCGCCGTAGGGGTAGTAAATGCCGCCTGTCCCACCGGTTCCGATGCTGATGAAGGTTGTCTTCGCAGCTACAGGCGCGGCCAGGGCCAGCGTCAAACAGATGGAAAGAACAAACAGTGTGCGTTTCATATTGAGGTCCTCCTTTCGGTAGAAGAAATTATTTGCCCATGGTGCTGATTCGCAGCATGACGGATTTCGGCTGGTGCGCCATACCCTTGACCGGGTAGAGGAACGATGCTGTCTCTCCTGGTTTGACGAGCCCTTTCTTGGTCTTTCTGGGGATGAGTCCGCCCACTGCCTTGCCGTTGTCCAGGAAGATGTTCACCCTGTACCGCTGCGGCTGGTCGCTGACGTTCTTGACGGCCACCTTGAAATGGAGGGTTTCGGCGCCTTCCCACTTCTTGAAGGAGCAGGAAAAATCGACCAACTCGGCCCGGGGAGTGATGACGATCTCCAACTTGTCCGGAGAAACGCATGGGAATACCGCGGGCGCGTTTTTTGGTGTGAGACCGCCGGCACAGCTCGCAAGGACAAGCAGGGCCAGTACCGAGAATACAGTTAGCAGGATCGTCGTCATTCTTAGTGGTTTCATGTCGTCTCCTTTTTCTGGGTGGGTTGTTAAGGGAATGGTCAGACCGAACGGGGTTCGGCCGTTGAACACGGTCATTCTTCATTCGGAGGAACTGGGTTTTTGAATCCAGATTGATGTAACCGCAAAAAGTCCGGTCCTCAGGACTTTTTACTGACGGAAACCGAAAAGCGTGGTTTTCGTTTTCCTTACAAATCA
>CAYOIU010000314.1:0-554 GCA_964404085.1 uncultured Desulfobacteraceae bacterium
CCCCCTTATAGGGGGTTAAATCAAAGCCCCGTCCTTTGGGCGGGGTTTTTTACTTGGCAGATATTTTCTGAAAAAGGCAAGCAGGACTGCTTGCCTTTTTTATTGACGTTTGCAGGCTTTGTGGATAGTATGAACCTCTATTTGGCTGGTTCCACGATCCTCGCCATGGATGATGCTCAGGGGGGGGCGGGGCTTATTTTACGAAAAACTGCACAGGGAGTAATAGAGAGAGATGGTTGCCGAGGTTGATCAGTTTGATGTTCTTGAACAGAGAATTGACTTACTCATCGAGTCCATAACTTCCCTGAAAAAGGAGAATGCCGTACTTGCTGAGAGGGCACAGATTCAGGAAGAAAGGCTTTCGGATCTCGGTGCACAGGTGGAGAAGCTGAAAGAGGCGAGAGACAAGGCCAAACAGCGCATCATTGCCCTTCTGGAAAAACTTGAACAGATTCACATGTGAGTCTGGATGGACCTGTCTGGCGGCATGATCAGCGCCTTCGTGACCGGGACACAGCTGCATTGCAATAGAGCGGCGAATGCTTCAATCACTT
>CAYOIU010000314.1:564-5122 GCA_964404085.1 uncultured Desulfobacteraceae bacterium
TCAAAATATTTTTTATAGTTTTTCTTAGCTATATCAATAACTTTTTCACGATTCCATCTATTTTGGTTTGGGTAAGCCGACGTGGAAAATATCATAAGAATAACCATACTGGGCAATGAATACCTGATCAAGAGTGATGAAAACGGGGGAGATGTACAAAAGGTTGCGGAATTTGTTAACCGTAAATTCGAGGAAATAACCGAAGGCAAGCAAGGTCTTTCAGAGCGGAAAACGGCCATCCTGGCTGCTTTTCACATTGCAAACGACTACTTTCAACTGCAACGTGAACAAGAAAATATCGTTGCTGAACTGAGGCGCCGGAGCGAGGCGCTGATCAACCAAATCGACTCTGTCCTGGGTTGAGTGCTCGTGAGGGAAACACGATCAGGATCGAGATTAGGAATAGCCGGGCTAAGAACTATTGGCGGCAAATATATGAACATCGCATGGTGTAATTTTATCATTGATCTCATGCCCGCGGGGGCGTCAATGTATAAAATAGCTATAAATATCAAAATGTTAATGGGTGGAGACGGAACAGGCCTCCACTAGACACACCATTTCCAGTGCTTCATTGAATTAGCCCTCCTCTAATCTCTTCCTGTCTGGTTTCTCCAGGACTTCACCATTCGAGAGGATGTTTCTCTATCGTGTCCATAGACGCAAATGTGTCGTTTGGTCCGGGTATTGTCTCCTGGAAATCGCGCGTCGGCGAAAAGCGTTGCAGTAGGCGTGGCATCACCGGTGGCCGGGTCAGGTTCTGGGTATGTGGCAAAGAGGTGTAAAGGTTTCAAGCGGAACAGCGAGTAGTGGGCATGGGAAGTCTGTCCATGGGAGCTGATTGTCGTAAAAGAATCCGGCTAAGCCGGACAAGA
The DNA here is from genome assembly GCA_964404085.1 of uncultured Desulfobacteraceae bacterium. Taxonomy (GTDB): domain Bacteria; phylum Desulfobacterota; class DSM-4660; order Desulfatiglandales; family Desulfatiglandaceae; genus CAYUCJ01. The sequence continues at coordinate 1,440 of CAYOIU010000314.1, forward strand.
AGGAGCATGGTAGGACAATGATATCTGCTGAAATAATTGGAATAGCCCTGGTTGCCCTGGTTTTGGGCGTGCTTTCAGGGGTCCTTATCAGGAAAAAAATATTGGAGAGCCGGGTTGATTCCGTAGAGAAATACTCCAAAAAGATCCTAGAAGAGGCTCAGAAAGAGGCAAAGAGCATCACCAAAGAAGCAAATCTCCAGGCAAAGGACACCCTTTACCAGATGAAGGTGGAGTTTGAAAAGGAGACCAAGGAAAAGAAAAAGCAGCTGCTTGCCCAGGAGAGGCGTCTTTTCAATAAAGAGGAAAATCTGGAAAAGAAGGGTCAGCAACTGGATTTAAGGGAGAACAGGCTGGTCGAAAAGGAAAAATCCATTGATCGAATGGAAGGGCAGGTCAAGAAAATGGAACAGGAAAGTTCCAACATACTCGAAGAACAACGAAAGCGGCTGGAGAACATTGCGGGCATTTCCGCGGAGGAAGCCAAGCAGTTTCTTATCGGTGCAATGGAGTCGGAGGCCAAACATGACGCGGTGAAACTCATCAGGAAGATAGAAAATGAGGCCAAAACGGAGGCTGACAGAAAGGCCCAAGGGATTCTTGCGCTGGCGGTGAAGCGGTATGCCGGTGACTATGTGACTGAAAAGACGGTTTCCGTGGTCAGCCTGCCGAACGACGAAATGAAAGGGCGCATTATCGGGAGGGAAGGCCGGAACATCAGGGCCATTGAAGCGGCCACGGGCATCGATCTTATCATTGACGACACACCCGAAGCCGTCATATTGTCCGGCTTTAATGCGGTGAGGCGAGAGGTGGCGAAGATTTCCCTGGAGCGTCTGATAGATGACGGGCGAATTCATCCGGCCCGCATCGAAGAAATTGTGGCCAAGGTGACAAAAGAGATAGAAGCCGCCATCAAAGAGGCTGGTGAACAGGCGACCTTTGATGTGGGTGTGCATGGTATCAACAATGAACTCGTAAAGCTTATCGGCCGGTTGAAGTACCGTTCAAGTTATGCGCAAAATGTGCTTCAGCACTCCAAAGAGGTCAGTTTTTTATGCGGCGTCATGGCCTCCGAGCTCGGCCTCAATGTCAAACAGGCCAAGCGCGCAGGGCTTTTGCACGATATTGGAAAGGCCGTTGATCACGAGGTGGAAGGCCCTCACGCTGTCATAGGGGCTGATCTGGCAAGGAAGTACGGCGAGTCCAACTATGTGATCCACGCCATAGGGGCCCACCATGAAGATATTGAACCTGAAACGGTACTGGCGGTTCTTGTGCAGGCCGCTGACACGCTTTCCGGGGCCCGGCCCGGCGCCCGGCAGGAAATGCTCGAGTCCTATGTGAAGAGATTGGAGGGCCTCGAAAACATCGCCCTATCTTTCCGGGGCGTCAATAAGTCCTTTGCAATCCAGGCCGGAAGAGAGATACGCATCATGGTCGAGGGAAAGATGATTGACGATGATCAGGCCTTCATTCTCGCCAAAGACATTGCAAAAAAAATAGAAAAGGAGTTAACCTATCCCGGTCAAATCAAAGTGACTGTGATTCGAGAAATCAGGGCGGTAGAATACGCAAAGTAGAATTCAATTCGCGTTTCGGCAGGTAACCGGCTATCCTGTTTCCAGGCGTTGCACCTTTATCGTAACAGTTTACCGCTTCATTGATAGGCCGGCAGTTCGCTGATGATTGCCTTAAAACGCTAAACTGTTACCTTTCAGGTTCTTCAAAAGGGCCACCCCCGGCCGTGGGTGAGCTACCAGGAGATATAAATTTCATGAACCATGAGAAGGAAACGGTTTATCTTGTGGATGGAACGGCTTACGTCCATAGGGCCTACCACGCAGTCAGGAATCTGTCCAATTCCCACGGTTTCCCCACAAATGCCATATTCGGTTTTTCCAATATGCTTTTAAAACTCCTGCTTGACAAGCATCCTCACTATCTGGCCATTGTTTTCGATTCAAAAGGGCCCACCTTCCGGCACGCAATCTATGAAGATTACAAGGCCAACCGACCTCCCATGCCGGATGAAATGGCTCAGCAGATCCCTTTTATAAAGGAAGTAGTCGCCTGTTTCAATCTGAAGATGATGGAGATGCCGGGCTATGAAGCGGATGACATCATCGGGACCATGGCACGGATGGCGGAAGAAAAGGGACACAGGGTCGTTATGGTCACCGGTGACAAGGACTTCAGACAGCTCATTACACCCCGGGTGAGCATGTGGGACACCATGAAAGACAAGGTGACCGATGAGGTCGCCATCAGAGAGATTTATGGAATCGAGCCCGGCCAGGTGATCGATGTGATGGGACTTTCCGGTGATGCCTCCGATAACGTGCCGGGGGTTCCGGGCGTGGGAGAGAAGACGGCTCTCAAACTCATAAAGGAATTCGGTTCTTTTGATCAGGTCCTGGACCAGGCCGACCATGTGAAAGGAAAAAAACTGAAGGAAAACCTCCAGAAGTTCAGGGAATCTGCGATTATGAGTCGGACTCTGGTCACGATCGACCGTTTTGTTCCTATCGAAACGGATGTTGAGGAATTGAAGGTAGGTCCACCTGAACATGATGCTTTGGCCAGGATTTTCAGAGATCTGGAATTCAAAGGGCTCTGGGAGCAATTTGCCACCAGGAAGGAGGAATCCACGGATTATCGACTCTGCCTTTCTGAAGAGGACTTGAGATCCCTCGTGGAAAAAATCAAAGAAAAGGGCCGGGTCTCCCTGGATACGGAAACCACGAGCAGGAACCCACTCGAGGCCCGACTCGTGGGACTTTCGTTTTCGCTTGAAGAGAAAGAAGCCTACTACGTGCCGGTTGGTCACGTTTACGCGGGAGCGCCCCGGCAGCCCGACCTTCAGACAGCTCTTGGAATCATGCGGGAAGTCATGGAGGACGAGGACATAGCGATAATTGGACAGAATATCAAATATGATGCAGAGGTCCTCAGACGTCACGGTGTTGAACTCAAAGGGTTCTATTTCGACACGATGGTTGCCTCCTATGTGATCAACCCGGGACTCAGACAGCACAATCTCGACTATCTGGCCCAACACTATCTGAACCACAAAATGATCAGTTATGGTGATGTGGTGGGTAAGGGAAAGAAGAGGCGTGATTTTTCCGAGGTCCCCCTGGAGGAGGCCAGGGACTATTCATGTGAAGATGCCGATATGACCCTGCGGCTGATGCACAGGCTGGATGATAAATTACGGCTGGATAAGAACGAGGAACTCTTTTATGATCTGGAGATGAAACTGGTGCCTGTCCTCATGGATATGGAGTTGACGGGCATCAAGATCGATAAGGCGTTTTTCGAGACCATGTCATCTCGCTTTGAAGATCAATTGAAGGGTATCGAAAAGGAAATCTATGATGAGGCCGGAATGGCATTCAACATTCAATCTCCAAAACAGCTGGGCCACATTCTTTTCGAAAAGCTCCAACTGCCCGTTCAGGGAAAAACGGCCAAGGCGGGTGCCTTTTCAACGGACGTGAAGGTCCTGAAAAAACTGTCCGCCTTTCCACAGAAGACGCCCGGCCTTGTGCTCAGATACAGGACACTTACCAAACTCAAATCCACCTATCTGGATGCGCTTGTGAGGATGGCTGATCCGGAAAGCGAAAGGATACACACTTCTTTCAACCAGACGGTTGCGGCAACGGGGCGTCTGAGCAGCA
>CAYOIU010000315.1:0-5115 GCA_964404085.1 uncultured Desulfobacteraceae bacterium
ATGAGTTGACCATTTGTGCGCTTGATCCTGTGGCCAAGATCCCGGAATACAAGAGTTGTGCGGTCAGTATCAGGAGGGTATGGTGAAGATACTACCGAAACAAGAGGTTGAAGGCCTTCTTACAAAGATGAACAGAAATGCAAGGGTTTACAGCCCCCAACGCACTGAAAGGGGGGACGTCCTGCTCATGCCCCTGTGGGATGGATCCTACACCGGCGATATCGGCAAGACGCCGCTTTCCGCCAAGGTCTGCCTGTTCCCGCAGATGGAGGATATACTTGCGTTTGAAAGGGACGGCATTTCAAAGATCACAGAGCAGGGCGAAACGGTTGTCTTTGGAATCAGGCCCTGCGATATGAGAGCGATCGCCTTTACGGACAGGTTTATGATGAGAGACAACCTGGTTGACCCCAATTACTCCGCGAGGAGGAACGCGATGACCTGTATCGTGGTTGCCTGTAGCGAACCGCCGAGCGAGACCTGTTTCTGCAAAGCAGCTGGAGGAGAACTCTTTCTTACTGATACACCCCATGATGTCCAGTTGTTCGATGCAGGGGATTATTTCATTGCGCTTGCAGGGAGTGAAAAGGGAGAAGGAATTCTCGCAGACAGCTGTTTCAAATGGGCCGCTGAGGAGGATCGGCGAAAGCTCGATGGGATAAAAGAGAACGCCTCCCGCGCAAGGATGGCTACAAACGGGGTACAAAGTGCCTCTGAAAAACTCCTTGCGAACAAGTTGGAGGATTCGTTCTGGGAGGACCTGTCCCAGCGATGCATCAAGTGCGGGGGGTGTGTCTATGTATGCCCTACTTGTACCTGCTTCAATGTGCACGATTATCCCGGTGAATCAGCGTTTCTCCGATGCAGGAGCTGGGATACGTGCCTGTTTTCCGGTTTTACCAGGGAGACAAGCGGACATAATCCCAGGCCGTCCCAGGGCGCCAGATTGGCCCGGAGACACGAACACAAGTTCAAGTACGACCTGATGAATTACCATGAGATAGGGTGTGTCGGGTGTGGACGGTGTTCGGATGCATGTCCGGTTGGATTGGGTGCCATTGAGATCATTCATGAAATAAACAGGGTGCAGTAAGAGCATGAATTTTCCGGAGGGTCAGCGTTCCCTGGGAGAAAATCCCACGGAGGAAAGGGGGAGATGAAATGAGCGAAAAAGGTGGAAAGGTCCTGATTATTGATGATGATCCCGATTTCGTGAAATCCACAGGGACGGTCCTTAAATCAGGCGGCTATGAGGTGGTGGAGGCATACAGCGGGAAAGAAGGATTGGAAAAATCCAAGACCGAGAAACCGGATTTGTATATCATCGATCTGATGATGGAGACCTATAGTGAAGGTTCGAACGTGGTGAAGGCTTTGGCTGAGGATGAAGAAACCAAAGAAAAGCCAAGGATCATGATTACTTCGGTGGACCTGAAAGGTCCCTGGGACAGCTATCCGGAGGATGATTGGATGCCATGTGATTATGTCCTCCAGAAACCTGTTTCTCCCAGTGATCTGTTGAAGTATGTGAACAGGGCCCTGGGGCAGGAATGAAAAAGGTAAATCAGAAGATATACCCTCTCCTGGAGGCCATAGGAGACGGCGCCTTCGTCGTTGACGCCCAGGAAACCATTCAATATATGAATCGGGCTATGATCGAATGTGTTGGGGAAGGACAGGGGCGGAAATGCTATCAGGCCATCAGTCGCCGAGATGACAGGTGCCCGTGGTGCCTGATGGAGCGGGTGTTTGAAGGAGAAATGATTCGCTTTGAGCGCTCCATTTCCCATCTGGAGAAGGTCTTTGATGTGATCGGGATGCCCTTGCTTCCATGGGAAGAATCGGTGAAGAACGCTGTTTTCATTTATCGTGACATCAGCGAAAAGAAAAAGTTCGAAAACAGGGTCAGGGCATCTGAAGGTGAGTTCAAGAGACTGTTTGACAATATTTACTGTGGGGTGTTCCTTTGCACGCAGAATGGTGCCCTCATAGAGGCCAATCACCGTTTTCTTGATTTACTGGGATACGGGGACAAGGAGGATCTCTCCGGGATAGATATGATAAAAGATCTTTATTCTCGTCCCAAGGATGCAGAGGAACTCCGGAAAAACATCTCCCGGGAAGGATACGTGGTTGAATATGAGGTGGAGATGGTGCGGAAAGACGGGAGCGTTTTCCCCGCGGCATTTACGTGCCATCTGCGTTACAATGAACAGGGATCCGTTGTCGGGTACGAAGGAATCATTATCGACCTGACTGAACGAAAAAGGCTCCAAAGGGAATTGGCCAAGGCCAATGATTTCCTGAACAACATCATCATGAGTTCTCCCAATGCCATCATGGCCGCAGACATGAAAGGGGAAATCATCATCTGGAACAGGGCGGCGGAGGAGATTCTCGGATATTCGGCCCGGGAGGTGATCGGAAAGACCAATATCCGGGACGTTTATGCTGAAGGAGTGGCCAAGGAAATCATGAAAATGATGCGGGGAGAAGAATACGGGGGCCCCGGAAAGCTGAGATCCTATCCCATGAATTACAAGCGTAGAGATGGGCAGGTGGTCGAAGGAAGCCTTTCAGCGTCCGTACTCTATGATTCAGAGGGGAAAGAGATTGCGACCGTGGGGATATTTGTGGACCTGAAGGAAATGCTGCAAATGGAGCGGAAATTGTTTGAGACCCAGAAGCAGTTGTTTCATTCGGAGAAACTGGCCTCTATAGGCAGACTGGCCGCCGGTGTGGCGCACGAACTGAACAATCCCCTCGGGGCCATCATGATGTATGGCCTGCTGGCACTGGAAGAGCTTTCAGAGGACAGCGTACCCTATGCCAACCTGAAAAAAGTCGCCAACCAAGCTGAACGATGCAAAAAGATCGTGCAGGGGCTCCTTGATTTTTCAAGACAGCGGAAGCGGTATGTGGAAACGCTGGATATCAACAAAGCTGTCGAGGAGATCTTCGAACTCATGGAAATCCAGTCTGTATTTCAAGGCATAGAGATCAGGAAGGAACTGGATCCGCACCTGCCTCCCATCGAAGGAGACAAAAGTCAGTTGCAGGAGGTGTTTATCAATCTGGCCTTGAACGCGGCGGATGCTATGGAGGATGGCGGGGTCCTGATCATCCGGTCTTTCCTGAACAATGATACTGTGAAGGTTGCTTTCGAAGACACGGGATGTGGAATACCCGAGGAACAGATGCAGAATATTTTTGAACCGTTTTTTACCACGAAATCCGAAAAGAACGGTACCGGCCTCGGGCTTTCAGTAAGTCACGGGATCATTACCAAACACGGCGGCGAGATCAGCGTCGAGAGCCGGTTGAACAAAGGTGCGACATTTACTATCAGGCTTCCCAGCAAACAAAAAAAGTGATATCTTCCAGCCTCTTACGCCATGTGCTCTGGCGTTGCGCCTGAAGCGTTCGGCCATTCGGGATACCGCTCTGCAATGGATTTGAGTACGTCGACGGTGGCGAAAAAGGACCGGATGACTGCAGGATCAAAATGCGCGCCTGCACCTTTTTCCATCTCTTCCAGAATCCGGTCTTCACTCCAGGCCGCCTTGTAGGCCCTTCGGGAACAGAGGGCATCATAAACATCCGCAACCGCGACAATTCTTCCGAAAATGGGAATCTCTTCAGCACGCTTGGGCAGCGGACCGCTCCCGCCGGGGGCCGTGAAGCCCGGGAGAGGACGACCTGTAAGGGGGTCAACATGGCCGGGATAACCGGTCCCATTCCATTTTTCGTGGTGGTTCAGGGCAACCTGTACGGCCATCTCGTCCAGCTCTGAACGATTTTCGAGGAACAGCTTCGCACCGAGGTAGGTGTGGCTCTTCACGGTCTCATATTCACTTGGGGTTAAGCGCGAAGGCTTTTTCAGGATCAAATCGCTGATAGCCACTTTGCCTACGTCGTGCAACATGGCGGCCATTCGCAGGATGTCTTTCTGCCTGTTGATTTCACGGGGACTCAGAGCCTGCTCCCGGGCCCAGGACTCATAAAGCTCAACAGAAAAGGCTGCGACACGATTGGCATGGGGCCCCGTTTCGGTGGGATCCCGCAATTCCGCCATGCTGATCATCCTCAGAATGATGTTTCTGGTGGTCTGCGCCCGTTCAATGGCCAGGGCCGCACTGGTGGCGAAATGCGTGATCACCGATTCGTGGGATGGGGAAAAGGGAATCACCTTCCCAGAGTCATCCTTGGCGTTGATCATCTGGATCACACCGAGGACATCTCCTCTCTGGTTGGTCATGGGAACGGCCAGCATGGATTGACATCTGTAATCAGACAATTCGTCGAAATCGGAGTCAAATGTGTAGGGTTCGGAGCCACTCATCCTGTACACGTGAGGGATATTGACGAGCCGGCGATTCTTGGCCACGTAACCCGAGATGGAACTGTTATTGATGGGAATCGAAAAGGTGTTGTAAATGAGCTTTTTGCCTGGACCCAGTCTTTCTTGAAGTGTATCGTTTTGTGTATGGCTGAATCTGAGCTGATCATTCCGCTTGAGGTAGATGGATCCGGCATCGGCATTGAAAAATTTTCTTGCATGGTTAAGGATTCTCTCCAAGAGCATATCAAGGTCTTTGACCTCATTGATATCGAGGCTGATTCCGGTGATCAGATCGATTTTTTCCTTTTCGCTCAACATGTTTCGGTCGCCCCTTTGGAAGAAAGAAATGCTTAGGCCTTCCTATCACAAAAGATACGGGAAAACAAGGAGATACAAACAGACAAGGTGGACACCTGGTTTTTGAGTCTGGTATAATCACCTTGACGTCCAGTTGCGCGCTTTGATAAAAAGGTGCACATGAACACCCTGGACATGCTCATCATCGGCACGATGATCTTTTTCATCGTGAGGGGGATTTGGAGAGGATTTTTCAGAGAAATTGGTTCGCTGACGGGTGTCATTTTGGGAATCTGGCTTGCCAGCAGGCTGCAGCCCCAGATGACTTTGATCTTGAGATCCTACATGCCTTCTGTTCACTTCCTGCCGTTGGTCAGTTTCGGAGCCATCTTTTTTCTGGTTCTGGTGGCCTGTAACCTGGGGGGATGGGGTCTGAAAAGCATTGCAAAAAAGGCCTTTCTCGGCTGGGCGGACAG
>CAYOIU010000316.1:0-5094 GCA_964404085.1 uncultured Desulfobacteraceae bacterium
GGCTTTCCATGAGTCTGATCTTGAGTCCCTTCAGGTCTTCGGGCTTCCTGATGGGCCTTTTGGAATTGCTCAGGTCCCGGAATTCATTCTCGGTAAACCCGATGGCCACGAATCCCTTTGCAGGAAAATAACTGAAGAGCTTTTCCCTGATCTCGCTGTCCAGAACCGCATAGGCCGTACGCCTGTCGGGAAAGACAAAGGGGAGCGGTATGAGGGATGCCTGTGGCACAAAATTGGACATGACGGCGCTGGTTATGGCGGCGAGCTGGAGGGTCCCCGACTGCACCTGCTCTGCCATGGACCTCTCTCCCCCGAGCTGTCCCATGGGATAGGTCCTGACCTCCACTGCGCCGTGCGTTTTTTCCATGACATACTTCGCAAAATGATCAACGCCCACGGCCTGCCCGTGGAACGGTGGCGCAACGTGGCCGAATTTTACGACCATCTTTGCCGAAGCGGTTGAGAAAACGAAAAATACACAAACGGCTATGATTGTCCCGAACATCATAAATCTGCTGCCCTTTTTCATGTTCCCCCTCCTTCATATTTAGTGTAGAAGACTGAAAATCTGATATAAATTTTCTATTACCATGATTGATTTAAAGAATCAATTCATAAGATGTGATTTTCCTGAAATTAATCGTCTCCGCAACGGCTATGCAATGTTGTTTTCCAGATCCGTCGGTTTGATATCCCGCTTCGATAGCGTGCAAACTATTTTTTTGCAAAGCACCAGCATCTATGATAAATAGCATTTTATGAAGGGTAATGAGTGGGAAGACCACTATACCCGCCTCGCCAGGAAAGAACACTGGCTTGCGCGTTCCGTTTATAAGCTTCAGGAAATCGATCAACGGTTCAGAATATTCCGAAAGGCGCAACAGGTCCTGGATTTGGGGTGTTATCCGGGATCGTGGTCACAATATGTTCTCAAGAAGGTCGGACCGAATGGCAGGGTGGTGGGGCTCGACCTGAAGGTGCCGGACGGGATCTCAGCCGCCAATTTTCGTTTTGTTCAGGCCGACGTGCTCGAAGTGGATCCCGAAGGGCTGCACCGTGAAATTGGTCCCGTGGATGTGGTGATGAGCGACCTCGCACCCAAGACCAGCGGCGTCAAATCAGTGGATTCCGCCCGGTCCATGGAGCTTGTCAGAATGGCCTCGGAGATAGCCTTCCGTCTGATCCCTGCCGGAGGCCAATTCCTTTGCAAGGTCTTCGAAGCAGAAGATTTGAAGGGCTTTCGCACGGAAATCTCGAGCCGTTTTAAGAATATGCGACTGTTCAGGGCAACCGCAACGCGCAAAGGGAGCCGTGAAATCTACCTTATCGGCCAGAATTTCCTGTCGTGAGTCCGATCCATTCTGCCAATGGGTAAACGTGCGGGCTAGAACCAACTTGATTCAGGAGGAAACGTCATATGTCCGGGCATTCTAAATGGAGTTCCATCAAGCATAAAAAGGGAGCCGCGGATGCCAAGCGCGGGAAAATCTTCACCCGGCTTATCCGGGAAATTACAGTTGCGGCCAGAATGGGGGGCGGTGATCCGATGGGAAATCCCCGTTTGAGATCGGCCATCGCTGCGGGCAAGGCGGAAAACATGCCCAAAGAAAATATCGACAGGGCTATCAAGAAAGGCACGGGCGAGCTGGAAGGCGTCTCCTACGAAGAGTCAAACTATGAGGGGTACGGCCCGGGAGGTGTGGCCGTATTGGTGGACTGCCTCACCGACAACAAGAACCGGACGGTGGCGGACGTCAAATATCTCTTTGAAAGGCATGGCGGCAACCTGGGGGAGCCGGGATGTGTGGCCTGGATATTTGACAAAAAGGGGCTCATTGTCTTTGAAAAAGATCAGGTGGATGAGGAAAAACTCCTGGAACTGGCCCTTGAGGCCGGAGCCGAGGATATGAGCGAGGACGAAAGCGAATTCGAGGTGATCACCGACCCATCAGACTTTGAGACGGTCAAAGAAGCCATTGACAACGCCGGCATTCCTTACACGCTGGCTGAAATCAGCATGATACCCAAGAACACTGTGAAGCTCGAGGGGAAGAAGGCGCAACAGATGGTGAACCTCATGTCGGGTCTTGAAGACAATGATGATGTGAGCAATGTCTATGCCAATTTCGATATCCCGGACGAGGTCATGGAGGCGTTGAGCTGATGCTTGTCCTCGGGGTCGACCCTGGTTCAAACGTGACCGGGTTCGGCCTTGTTGAAAAGAAAAACGACCGTTTGGCCTGCGTCCACTCCGGATTCATACGCCCTCCTGGAAAGGCCCCCTTCCACCAGAGAATCCATTATATTTTCAAAGAAATCGGCGAGGTTATCAGGGTTTATGACCCACAGGAAATGGCTATTGAAGATCTCTTTTACGCCAAGAATGTGAAGAGTTCCCTCAAATTGGGCCATGCCAGGGGTGCCATCCTGGTTGCGGCCGTCCAGAACGGTGTCGGAATTTTCGAGTATTCACCCCTGGAAATCAAGAAATCCGTGGTGGGATACGGCAGGGCGACAAAAGAGCAGGTCAGGGCCATGGTGCAGGTTATCCTGAAGCTGAAGAGTGACTTCGCCCTGGACACTTCCGATGCCCTGGCCGCTGCCATCTGCCATCTAAACTGGGCCAGATTCGATAAACTAATTGCGCCAAAAGACGGTCGAAGACGCTAGAAATGATCGCACACTTGAAAGGCCACCTGTTCAGGAAATCCACTGACTCCCTGATTGTTGATGCAGGGGGAATCGGCTACGAGGTCATTGTCCCCCTCTCCACTTTCTATGCACTCCCGGAAGAAGAGGAAGGGGTGAGTCTGCACATCTACACACATGTTCGTGAGGATGCCCTTCTCCTCTTTGGTTTCAACACAAATCTGGAAAAGCATCTTTTCTTAATGTTGATCGCCGTTTCCGGAATCGGTCCGAAGCTGGCCGTGAATATCCTTTCGGGCATAGGGCCGGAAGAACTCCTGGAGGCCATGGCGAGGGGTGACGCGCCGCGCCTGCAGTCCATACCGGGAGTAGGAAAAAAGACAGCCGAAAGGATTGTCCTGGAGCTAAAGGATCGTGCACTGAAAAGCCTGGGAGACAAGGAAATGTCGCCGGTTCCTGTTGCGAGGGATAAGGATAGGGCACTAAGAGACGATGCCCTTTCGGCTCTCACCAATCTGGGGTATCAGTCCAAGGCCGCAAAAAGGGTCCTGGAAAAGGCCTGCTTGTCAGAGGACTCCATGACCCTGGAGGCACTGATCAAGAAGGCCCTCAAGGCGCTGACCTGAAAGAACTAGCACTCACCTAGAGAGAACTGGGAAATTAATGGAAGAGAGAATTACCGATCCGGAACCGCTGGAGGATGAAATCCCGGCGGAGATCAGTCTCAGGCCCAGGAACCTGGATGAATACGTCGGACAGGATGAGATGAAGCGAAATCTCAGGGTCTTCATCGAGGCGGCCAAGGGGCGCTCCGAGGCCCTGGACCATGTCCTTTTCCACGGGAGTCCGGGACTGGGAAAGACCTCCCTGGCCCACATCATCGCCAATGAACTGAAGGTTGAGATCAGGAGCACTTCCGGGCCGGTCATTGAAAAACCGGGGGATCTGGCGGCCATCCTTACCAGTCTTCAGCCACGGGATGTCTTCTTCATCGATGAAATACACCGTCTGAATCATGTGGTGGAGGAGATCCTCTATCCGGCAATGGAAGATTACGAACTGGATATCATCATTGGGCAGGGTCCATCCGCGCGGACCATGAAAATCCCGCTCCCGCCTTTTACCCTGGTGGGCGCCACCACGAGGACAGGCCTGCTGACCCCGCCCCTCCGCGACCGTTTTGGCATTGCACTGCGTGTGGAATTCTACGTAGCGCAAGATCTCCAGAAGATCGTACTTCGCTCGGCCCGACTCCTTGACATCCCTATCAAAGACTCCGGTGCTTTGGAAATAGCCAAACGGGCGAGGGGAACGCCCAGAGTGGCGAATCGGCTTCTGAGGCGGGTTCGTGACTTCGCAGAAGTGGAAGCGAACGGCATCATCACTGAAAACGTGGCGGGCCGTGCCCTGGACATGCTGGATGTGGATGATCACGGCCTGGACAAGATGGACCGTCTCATCATGTTGACGATCATAAAAAACTTCGATGGAGGTCCCATAGGGCTGAACAGCCTTTCGGCCGCAGTCAGCGAAGAAAAGGACACCATCGAGGATGTGTATGAACCCTTCCTCATCCAGCAGGGGCTAATAAAAAGGACGCCCCAGGGCAGGGTTGCGACCAAGCTGGCGTACCGCTACTTCGGAATTCCTGATCCCGAAACCTGCGATCCCATCCAGAAAAAGCTGTTTTGATAGTGACCTGGCCCGACCTTTACTACTCCGTTGAAGCATCAGTTGTTATGATCTTGGAGATCTTTTTTTCAAGGGTCCTGACCTCATCCACGATGATCTGCGTATATTCCTTCCTCGCATCATGATCAGGTGTTTTCTTGTCGAGCCTTCGGGCCAGGCCGCCAACGACGGTCAGGGAGTTCCTGCATTCATGGGCTATCCTCTGCGACATGATCCCGAAGGTGGCCAGCCTTTCGGCTTCCACAAGCTTCCGGGCCTTCTCCTCCAGTTCAACAGTCCGTTCTCTCACCTTTTTTTCGAGGGTCTGGTTCAGTTCATGGATTTCCTCATAAAGGCCGGAGATCCGGATCGCGATGCCTACCTGGGCGGCAATAATATCGATCACGTCATTAAAGCGCTGGTGAAAGTGGCCTTTCTCACCACTGGCGGTCACAAGGACGCCAATGGGCTCACCCTCGACGGTTATGGGGGCAACGGCGAAAGACCGGATATTCTCACCGACGATCTTGGTGGTGGAGATGGGTTTGTCGATGGCATCCGAATCGTTGATGATGAGAATCTTACCGGTAAGAAAACACTCCCCGGAATAAGAGTCGATCGTTGGTTTTCTGGTGGCCTGTTCTATGAATGTCTTGCTCAAACCCCGATGGCTCCTGATCCTCAGGTTTCCCTCCTCATCGAGCAGTCGAATGGAGCAGGCATCCAGCCGGAATTCTCTAACCAGCAGATCTATGACGGCATCGAGGACATGCT
>CAYOIU010000317.1:0-5084 GCA_964404085.1 uncultured Desulfobacteraceae bacterium
CGGCTGGAACAATACGGCTATAATGAACTTGCCCAAAAGGATGTTCATCCGCTTCTCAAGCTCCTGGGCTATTTCTGGGGACCGATCCCCTGGATGATCGAAGTGGCGGCAATCCTCTCTCTGGTGGTCCGGCACTGGCCCGATTTCATCATTATCGTAGTTCTTCTGGTCTTCAATGCGGTGGTGGGATTCTGGCAGGAATACAAGGCCGGTAACGCGGTGGAAGCACTCAAAAAGCAACTGGCCCTCAAAACCCGGGCACTCCGTGATGGGAAGTGGCAGGAGGTGGATGCCAAAGAAATCGTGCCCGGGGATGTCATCCGCCTGCGCCTCGGAGACGTGATTCCGGCGGATGTCAAGCTGATTCAAGGGGACTACCTGAGCGTCGACCAGTCCGGTCTCACCGGCGAATCGCTGCCTGTAAGCAAGAAAAAGGGCGACACCTGCTATTCGGGATCTGTGGCGAAACAAGGGGAGATGGTGGCCCTGGTGACCAGCACCGGGATGGATACCTACTTTGGCCATACAGCCAAGTTGGTGGAGAGTGCCGGGGCCGTCTCCCATTTCCAGAAGGCAGTATTGCATATCGGAAATTATTTGATCTATCTGAGCCTGGGCCTGGTCTCGATACTGGTTGTCGCGCAGATCGTCCGGCATGAACCCATGCTTGAACTGTTCCAATTTGCTCTCATTCTCACGGTGGCCTCCATACCGGTGGCCATGCCCGCGGTCCTTTCCGTCACCATGGCCGTGGGCGCGTTGGCTCTCTCCAAGATGAAGGCTATCGTGGCCCGCCTGGAATCCATAGAGGAGATGGCGGGTATTGACATACTCTGCTCCGACAAAACCGGGACCCTGACCCAGAACAGGCTCACCCTGGGTGATCCCGTTCCCTTCACGGCCGGAGATGACCAGGAGCTGATTCTGGCCGCGGCACTGGCTTCAAAGGAGGAAGATCAAGACGCTATCGACCTGGCGGTCCTGGGGGGACTCAGGGACCCAGCGTTTCTGAAAGGCTATAGGGAAGTTAATTTTATCCCCTTCGACCCGGTGGAAAAGCGCACCGAGGCCACCATCAAAGACACGAAGGGGCGTGCCTTCAAGGTCACCAAAGGTGCACCCCAGGTCGTCCTTGATCTCGCCCGGGTGGATGACGCCACCAGGCGCAAGGCTGACAGCATCGTCAACGATTTTGCCCAAAAGGGATACCGGACCCTGGGCGTGGCGCGGGCAGAGGACGGCCGTTCATGGCAATTCCTCGGGATCCTCCCCCTCTTTGATCCGCCGCGGGAAGACTCGGCCGACACCATTTTACGTGCTCAACAGCATGGCATTGAAGTCAAAATGGTGACCGGGGACAACGAGGCAATTGCCACGGAAACCTCAGGACAACTGGGCCTGGGAGATAACATCCAGCCTGCTGACCGGTTTTTTGCAAAGGGTGCGGATCCCGCCCATTTGAGTTCAGAGACCGCGATGCAGATTGAACGAGCCGATGGCTTCGCCCAGGTCTTCCCTGAGCACAAGTATAGCATTGTAAAGGCCTTACAAGCACGCGGTCACCTGGTGGGCATGACCGGCGACGGGGTGAACGATGCACCTGCTCTCAAGCAGGCTGAAGTAGGCATTGCCGTGTCCGGTGCCACAGACGCGGCACGGGCGGCGGCTTCCCTGGTACTCACGATGCCCGGACTCTCGGTGATCATTAAGGCGGTGGAAGAGGCGCGAAGGATCTTTGAGCGGATGAACAGCTACGCTGTCTACCGCATCACCGAAACGATCCGCATCATGTTTTTCATGGTGCTGGCCATGATCGTCTATGGCTTTTATCCCATTACCGCCATCATGATTATCCTCCTGGCGCTGCTCAATGATCTTCCTATTATGACCATCGCGTATGACGACACCTGGCTGGACCCGAAGCCCGTACGCTGGCAAATGCATCGCGTGCTCTTGGTATCCTCCATACTCGGCGTCATAGGCGTCATTGAGACCTTCACCTTACTCGCCATCGCCAAATCGTGGCTGGGCATCAGCGAGGCGATGTTGCAGTCCATCATCTTTCTCAAATTGGCCGTGGCCGGACACCTGACTCTGTTTGTCGCCCGCAGCCGAAAACCATTTTTCTCAAAACCATACCCTGCTCCTCTGCTCCTGATTGCAATCCTTGGCACCCAGGTACTCGCCATTTTGATCGTCGTATTCGGCTGGTTCGTGACGCCTATCCCATTGTTATATGTGGGTCTGATCTGGGCTTATTGCCTTGCCTGGATATTCATTGAGGACCTGGCTAAAATAATCGTCTACCGCCATCTTGAGCTGGGGAGTAAACACCATCGTACCTTCTTGAAAATCCTGAAACAGCCGTTGACACACCATTCAGCTCACGCACAGACAAAGCGGTTTTCATAGAACATACAGTGATAAAAGGAGGGGTTAGAAATGTACCATTGTATTCTTGTTCCTTTGGATGGGTCAAAAAGGGCGGAGGCCATACTACCTCACGTTGAAGAGCTTGCCATGCGCTTTGGTGCCAAGGTGATTTTCCTGCATGTGGTTGAGCCGCCACCAATAGTTACAGATTCTGAAATTATAGATTCTGGGGCCTCTTACCTGGAAGGATTTCAGGAACAAATGGAAGAGATGACAAAACAGGCCGGCCTCTACCTGGAAAACGTGCAGGGAGAATTTAGGGAAAAAGGTATTGAGTCCAGGGTGCACGTCGGCTACGGACCTGTCGTTGAAGGAGTTATTAACATAGCCAGGAGCCAAGACGCGGACCTTATTGCGATTGCGAGTCACGGCAGAACCGGTCTCTCCAGGGTATTTTATGGGAGTGTTACGGCAGGCGTCCTGCACCGGGCGGACCGACCCCTGCTGGTGATTCGATCAGACTAAAAAAAGATGGATGGGGACTCTCTATCTGTTCGTCATAATAGCGGAATTGTTCTTCAATGAAAGGAGATTGCTTTTCAAAAAGAAAGCCTGATCTGGCTTCCAGCTCCGGCCCTCAAGGTACAAATGGTGTGCCTCGCGGGACTCTTGGGAAAAGAGTTTATCGCTTTCACCATTAGGAATGAACACCCTTCGAAGATGAATACAAAAGCGCCGCCTGACAATAAGAAGTTTGGAAAAATTCTGAGCATTGGAACTATGGTCCTCGGCATCCTCTGTTTGAACTACTTTACGTTTCCTGCCTTGAGTTACCGCCATGCCTTTTACCGAATGCTTTTTTATCTTCCCTTGGTTTTCGGATGCTTCTGGTTCGGAATAAAGGGGGCCATGTATGTCACTGGAAGCGTCTTTCTCCTCTACGTTCCTTATGTAGCAAGGACCTGGCAGGGATTCACGCTTGAAGACTTCCACAAAATTCTTGAAGGCCTGCTCTTCATCATGATTGCCTCCATCCTGGGCCTGCTGGTAGAAAGAGAGAAGAGAAAAAACAAAGAATTCCTTCAAATGGAACGCCTTGCTGCTCTGGGAAGAGCGACATCTGAAGTGGCACATGACATGAAAACGCCACTCATGGCTATTGGTGGTTTCGCCACACAGGTTCATAGAAAACTTGCACCTGAAGACCCCAACAGGAAAAAACTGGAAATCATCACTCAGGAATCCGCCCGCCTGGAGACAATGACCCGGGAGATGCTGGAATTCGGAAGACCTCATACTCTTCAGCGAACGAACAAACCCATAGATATACTGCTCCTGGAATCCGTAAACGTAGCCCGGGAAGTAGCCCGATCGAGGGGTGTGGTATTGACGATCGAGTTGAAGCATTCTCTGCCTTCAATTCCCCTGGATGTGGACAGACTAAAAAAGGCCCTTATAAATCTTTTGACAAATGCCATCGAGGCATCGGAACCGAGACAATGTGTAGTGGTAAAGGCACATGCGCGCAAAGACGATGTCCTCATCGAAATCATAGACTCCGGCTATGGTATCAAGGAGGAAATCGCGAACAAAGTCTTTTCTCCCTTTTTTACGACGAAAAAAAGAGGAACAGGTTTGGGTCTGGCGATTGTAAAAAAGACAATAGAGGCACACGGGGGGAGCATTTCCCTCCGCCTGAATCCGGGAAAAGGGACAACCTTTGCGTTGACAATTCCCGTTTGCAAAGCAAAAAGATGAGCGAACGGGTTACAGGGCCTCTAATGTTCAAGGTGCTCTGCGATCTCCGCCACCGTCTTCTTCAATCTTCCCCAGTCTATCTCCATTTGGCCTATTTCCTCAGGCTGGATATAGGCGCGCTCCAGGTCAGTTCTGGCTTTCTTGACATCTTCAAACAATCTATTGAGATGAACGTATGCATGATGGAGATCTTCCCCCAATCCATTTCCATCATGGCGACTGACCTGCGAAGAACAATCGCCTGCCATCACGCTGACATCTCCCTCCAATCGTTTCAAACAACTTGTGATCTTTTCCAGGTCTTTTTCTTCCCGGTTCGAGGCCCAGGCAGCATGATCCTGCTCCAGCTTTTCCAGTTCCGATTTAAGCTTCAGGTTATCATTCGCGAGTTTCCGGATATCTCCATTTAGTCCATATCCCATGATCTACCTCCTTCGCTTTTGAGTTCTCATTTCAAGAAACTTTCGCAGTTGCCATTTGGTTCTATAATAAGGATAGAATCTTTCCTGATCATTTCAAGAAGATTACATTTTCGGCAGGTTTTTTAGCCCGCTTTTCTCACCGACCTTCGTTGCGAGCCGGTGGAAAGTCCTTTGGGTACAAGGCACGCGTAGAAAAATGGCCACAGGCGTACTTGACAGCACGTCGAGGACATTTTTCGAGCGTAACGCAGTATAGACATGGGACTATCTGCCGGCACAGTAGATTGTTGGTGAGAAATGCGGGTTAGATGAGCGTCACCCTGGTAGGGAAAGATAGGCAACACATGAAGCTGATGGAAAAAACATCTCTTACTTGGAGACAACGCCCTTCAAGCCTCCGGATACCAATGATGCGATATTTACCAGAATTCGGGGCAGGGAAAACCCGCTCGGAGCGACCAGATATTTAGGGGTCCAGATCGGGCCGAACTTCTCCTTATACTCCCGCAGCCCCTGGAAATTATAGAAATG
>CAYOIU010000318.1:0-5083 GCA_964404085.1 uncultured Desulfobacteraceae bacterium
GTATCCGTATCTTTTAAAATAAGGTTGATGGTTGCCGCCGCCATTCCCTTCCAGAGTCCAGTCACCGATCGGTTTCTTGGCCTTTCCTTCGGGGAGCACAACACCTTTGAAACGCAATTTTTCCCGGCAATGATTTCTGTTTGTGGTGTCTTGGAAATCGCGGCGATTTTCTTAATCGCAATTACCGATTCGTTTGCCCTTAATCACCGTTTTGACGGTCATGCCGCCGGCTTCCGGCCCCATGGTCATTAGTGTGGTGCCTTCGAAGGAGTCCCCATGGTAGATCATCTTCCCTTTGCTCTTGATTTTCATGCCCTGCTGGTCACACTCCATGGTATAAGTGACCGTGTTTCCTTTGGTCTTCATGTCGGTGATCTTGCACCCCTGAGCGGCGGCGGAGGAATTGGGCACTGGGCTCTGCTTATTGATGCACTGGGTTGACGTTTGGGGCGGCATCCCGCCGGACATCCCCGGCATCTCGACTGTGGCAGTAATCTCATATTTGCCCGATTTCAGATCCAATCCCCAGACGGGCAGGGCGGCCAATAGAATAAATAGCACTGAAAGTGTGTAGACCTTTTTTAACATAATCTTAATCTCCTTTCTCCAGTTAAGAAAAAAATAATACAATTTTATGAATGATTGGGAACCATTAACGAACAAAGCATCATTGATGCTTGAAACCGGACATAAAAGGTGTGGGGTGAGATTTTTTGGATTATATCTTGTTGTGTGTGTTTGCAAATCAATACCGAAATAAAAGAATGAGGTCGCCGGAAACTGATCAATTTCAGGATGCCTGTTTTTCACAATTATCAATATTGATAGCGATGCCTCTTCTTACAAAATTTAAGCAAGAAGTACAAGAAAAATGCCAAAGGAAGGTAAAGCACTGATCGGTACGATTCAGACCTTACCTGCGTTGGAAATAACTGAGATGCTTGCCGATGCAGGTTTTGATTGGCTGTTTATAGACATGGAACACACGACTTTGGACATTCCCGCTGTGCAGCGAATTTTGCAAACGGCAAAAGACCGGATTGCCGGCATCGTTCGGGTGCCATGCGCTGAAGAAGCGTGGGTGAAAAGGGCGCTGGACGCGGGTGCCAAGGGCTTGATCTTCCCCCCGGTGAATACTGTTGAGCAGGCTGAAAAAATCGTCAAATTATGCAAATATCCTCCCGAGGGAACCAGGAGCGTCGGGCTCGCCCGGGCCCATAGTTATGGGGTGAGGTTTAACCAATACGTGGAAGCTGCCAACCGGGACACGGCGGTGATTATCCAGGTCGAGCATATCGAAGCCGTAAGAAATATCGAAGCGATTGTGCAGGTCCCCGGAATAGACGCACTCTTCATCGGACCTTACGACCTCTCCGCCAGCATGGGCAAAATCGGCCAAGTGAGTGATCCGGAGGTCGTGGAGAAGATCGAAATCGCTCTATCAGCAGGATTGAAAGCCGGGTTGGCGGTTGGGATATTCACGCTCGCCCCAATGGATATTCAGGACTTTATTAACAAAGGGTACACACTGCTAACGCTGGGTATCGATGTGACGTTTTTCAGTGGTGCGGTTCAGCAGGCCCTCAGTGAAGCCAAAAGCTCATGAAATGATATCTCGTTCGAATCATTCCATAAAGCCTGGGCTTCAATAAAATCGACCCCATGTTTTTTTGTGTCTCGGTCATTGAGGTGCATCCTATCAGTTGAGCGATGCTCAAACTGCATATAAGGTACTGAAAAACTCCTGTTATTTTTGAATCGGAAACGTCATCTGTGCCCCGAACCAGCCGATCACCGTCACGAAGGGCAGAAACGATAGGACCAGCAGCAGATATATTAAGCCGACCCCGCTGAGATTATCCAAAACATCCGGCACGCTCAGCCGCCATATAAACGCGATGATCGCCAGGATCAGCATCACCGGCGAAAGCCGTTTTTTGATGCGAACGGCCCGGATCGGTCGGGAAAGGTAATTTAGCCA
Source organism: uncultured Desulfobacteraceae bacterium (assembly GCA_964404085.1). Taxonomy (GTDB): domain Bacteria; phylum Desulfobacterota; class DSM-4660; order Desulfatiglandales; family Desulfatiglandaceae; genus CAYUCJ01. Next base: position 1,982 of record CAYOIU010000318.1, read on the forward strand.
CCAGGTATATAGCCCGGTCAGGATGGTGACGATCGTAAAAAAGATACCGGCACCCAGAGAATGCAGGGCCGTCAGCTCAAATGATTTTATGTCGGTAATGAGGTAGAGCACATTAAAAACGGTAGTGGAAAACATGAAGGCAATCGGAAAGTGAACTGTCATGGGATGGGGATGCCGCCGCAGCATGGGGTAGTGCGCCAGCATCCATGACAGCACAGCCGGGATCTCAATCTCCGCCTCCTTTGGCTGTTTCAGAACACCGACCTGTGGGAATCTTTCCAGCACTTCGGTGGAATGAGGTGCGGCATTGATGTCCGTGCTGAGGTCGGTACCGGCGCGATGGCGCTTCATGTGCAGGCCAGCCTTCCAGCGCTTGCTTTCGCTGACATCGTAGACCTTTCCCTGGTGGGCAATGTAAACCAGCCTCCCATTCTCGCCGTTAAATTTTGCAAGCTCTTCAGAATCAAATTCCTTCATTTTGTCATCCATCTGTCCATCAACCGTCAACGTCATGTCCGGCCCTATGTGTAAAGAGGGACGGGGGTGAATATACGCATTTCTAGTCTTTCAGGGGCAAGAATTGATCCACGATCAGTTTTTTTCCTCTAGTGGGCGCCCGACTGACAGCGGGTTTGCTCAGACCGAGATACTTGCCAACCTCCGTTTCAGTCAGGCCCAGATCCCGAATCGCCCAGCGGGCCGGAACACTACAGGCGCGTACCGACCAGAAACCGGTTTCAATCGGTGTTGTCTCTAAAAATGTTACGTCGCTCGATACCCCTGCACATGATATGATGCAAGGCACCCGGTGCATCTATTCCGGCTCGACGTGGCATGGGAGTTCATTACCACAAACAAATGAAAATAGAAACGCCTGAATTCAACCCCGTCCCCCTCTATATAACGGCCCGGCTAAGAGGCTGGCAAAAGAGCGCAGCGGATTTGCCAGTCCATCTTCAGCCTTATAAGTGTTAGGCCCCCTTGTTGTTATCGTCCGTAGTAAGCAATAAGAGATGCCTTTGCTATCACATGCTGATTCAGGAAGAATCCCACCATAGCCGGTGGCGTTTTCTCGTCTAAATCCAATTTCGCTACATTAAGAGCATATACCGTGAATATGTACCTATGAGGTTTGTCTCCCTCTGGAGGACAAGCTCCACCGAATCCAGGCTTTCCGAAGTCCGTTACACTTTGGATGCTGCCTTTGGGTGCCAAACCTTTTTGTGGATTCCCCGCATCTGCCTTAAGTTCATTGATGTCAGAGGAGATGTTAAAAATAACCCAATGCCACCATCCGCTCCCTGTCGGGGCATCAGGATCATATACAGTGAACGCAAAGCTTTTTGTGTTTTTGGGTGCATTAATCCATTTAAGGGATGGTGAAATGTTTTTTCCATTACAGCCAAACCCCAAAAACACTTGGGTCTCCGTCAACTGCCCGTTTAACTCGTTGCTTTTCAGGGTGAATTCTTGAGCATATACAACACTTCCGATGCCAAGAAGTCCAAACACAACCGCAATTAGAGCAAGTTTTTTCATTATATTTCTCCTTTCTCTTTTTGGGGTATTGTTGCCTAATCGCGGTGCTGACCGGCACCGCGATTTCCGGCGGCGCAGCCGCCGGGAACGTTGTAAATCAGCCGTGAGTTTACGAATCGACAGCATTTGTTGGTTCGGTGATCCAAATTTTCGTTTGGCGTTTCGGGAAAATAAATCTTTAAGAAGTTATCTCTCGAGATTTTGGACTGAATAAGAATCGTTCGTAAAGTCGACTTTTTCAGGATCGGATGATTCGGAATCGTAAGTGGCGTGCGTGTCCATCAGGATTTTCCCTCAACATCGCGATGTGATTTCCTTCCCGGACCAACCTAAAACCATGGACAAGTGGACAAGGGGACGTAGGTTCCAAAGCAACTTACGTGTACATTTTGACTTCATCCAGTTCTTTGGAAGCGGCCAATCGATTCACGGCGGAGGTGGTCACCTCGAGAAATCTCGCCGCCTCGGCCCCGCTGTACCCCATCTTTTTGACCGCAATCTGGGTCAATAATTTCCTTGCCTTTGCTATGGGCCTCTTCTTCGATCCCGAGCGCAGGTCAGATTCCTCTATCCCTGTCGCCTCGCATATCTTTCCCGACAGGGTTTTCAAGTCGGTTATTTTCCGGTTGAGCCTCAGGGTTTTCTTGGTCTTTTCCTCGGCTTCAAACAGGACGGCCTCTACAAATTCACTGCTTCCCAGTACACGGTCGTCTGAGTGGACCTTTTCTCCTGCCCTTCTCAAAGAAAGGACCTGTGACCAACCTCCCACACTTCTCACAAGTCCCCCACCCAACAACTCAGACCGTTTTCCCTGTGTAACCCCCTTTTCCACAAAGGACCGATAGTGTTTTATCGCTTCGTTCTTCCTCTTTCCAAAATAGGCGAGCACAGAATCCTGATCCTGCCACTTCCTCTGCACATTTCCCATGATTACAGAATGGCCGCACCACCTGTACCCGTTCAGTTCCCCAAGGTTCTTCACCTTACCTGCTCTTAAGGGATTCAAATGGATATAGCGTGTCAATTCCAATAGGTAGGGATCGTCTTCACAGATAATGGATTTATATCTGTTCTGAAAGAGGTGTCCGTACCGTTTATGTCTCCGGTTGAAATTAACCACATAGCCGGTCAGGAGTTTCCTCATATTGACGGATAACGGTTCTTTTCCGGTCCTTGCCAGCAGGTGGAAATGGTTGTCCAGGAGGGCCCATGCGTAGATCTTCAGGGCTTCCAGGTTGCACAGGTTTTCCAGGCGAGAGAGGAAATCTTGTCGATCGGTTTTGTTGCGAAATATCCTGATACCCTCAATTCCCCTTCCCATCACATGGTGGAGGGCACCTGGGGCATCCAGTCTGGGTTGTCTTGCCATGCATCCAATTTTACAGGATCAGCACTCCTTCGTCAAGTTGCTTTGGAACCTACGTCCCCTTTTCCACGTCCCCTTTTCCACGGATGAACTCCACGTGCGGCATTATTCTTCCAAAACTCTCAAGACGTATAATGAGAAAAGGGTAGAGTAGAGAGCTGACTCGGGCGGTTTTAGGTGTTGCCTATCCGTTTCCG
>CAYOIU010000319.1:0-5003 GCA_964404085.1 uncultured Desulfobacteraceae bacterium
ACGCAGGAGACATGGGGCTATCCACCGCCGCAGTAGATTGCCCGTGAGAAATGCGGGCTCAAGGGAGGGGCAGTGGAATCGTTTCCGAAAGGGAGTATTTTGGGACTGCACTGGCCCTCCCACTTTCGATCAATGCGCCACAGTAAGCGGATGACATAAGGACCTTGCTCAGGGCCACGGCGGTATTTTTTCAGGCACGAGGGGTGTGTCACTCTGGTGCTGACCAGCATTGCTCAGCAAGGCGTCCGGGGAACCTTTTGTACTTCCTGTGCTGCCTTGAACTGTTCAGTGACGTCCCCGCAAACGCGCCGGCCGCCCGCTTCATCAATATGCGACCTCAAAGCAAAGACGCGTTTTCGTGTCCTGAAAAAAGATCCCCGTGCCCCTTCTTATCGCCATCTTACTTGTCTTCTGCAAACCTTGGCATCGCTAAAGGGAGGGATAGTGAAAAAGCACCATCCCTCCAGTACGACTTCAATACCGTTTTCCTCGGGTATGGCGATCACCCACTCTTTGTCTCCTCCTCAAACTCCCTGACCATCCTATCCATCTCCTCGGCAGCACCGTCGGGCAAAGGCATGGGCTTGTGGTTATCGAGTATATCTATTGCCTTCTCATAGGCCTGATCGCGCAAGCTTTTGCCCGATGTCAGATTCATCCAGTCCTCTCTGGATCTGCGATCGAAGAGTTTTGGCTGGGATTGCTCTTTCATGTGTTGATAGCTGTGTTCATGGGCTATGTAGGCCCCGGCAGGGCCCACCTCCTGGATGATATCCACCGCCAGCGTCTCGTCCGAAATGGGCACACCCCCTATGGCTTTGTGGATCATCCGGATCATTTCCGCATCCATGACCAGTTTGGCATAGTCCATGGTCAGTCCCTGTTCAAGGACTCCGCAACCAAAGACAAAATTGGCCCCTGCCAGGGCGCTGAGGGTGGCGCTCAGGGTAAATTCGTACCCCGATTGAATGTCCGGGACCTTGCTGTCCGATGCACCGCCACCCACCCAGCAGGGAAGTTGGTAATATTGAGCCAGTTTTGCCAGGGCGGCGTTAAGCATTCCGTATTCCGGCGACCCGATGGCGGACGTACCGACTCTCAGGTCAAGAATCGTACTGGTGGAGGCGTAAATGCAGGGGGTTCCCTTTCTGGTGAGCTGGGCCAGTATAAGGGCACTCAGAACCTCGGCGTTGTGGGTAACCATGGCACCCGCCAAGGTGGCAGGAGACGTGCCACCCGAGAGCCCCATGGGGAGAATCCCGACGCCAAGGCCCATCTTTGCCGCTTCAATAATAACCCCACATACAACACCTCCCAGCATCAGGGGGCTTTCAGGGCAAGCCAGAGGCGTAAAAATAGGATGCTTCAGCAGGTTCTCCATTCCCCCGACACAAACAGCGGCCAAGTCCGTCATGATCTGTAAAGACCGGACGGAATCCGCCCCGAGGCAGATGTGCTTGGCCGTATTGCTCAGCATCGCCCTGATATTGTATACGGACAAGGCTTTTTCGGGAGCATCCGTCCCGTTGACGCTCCTTTCGACAACCGAGATCTCGCCCAGGTAGTCCGACATCCTGGCAAAACCGCCCGTGTCTTCCACAGTGGCCCTTCTGACTTCTCTGGTATGGGGATCAATCACGTTGATGCATCCGCCGAATGTGGTAAACCCCACGCGGTTGGGCTCGGCCAGGAATGAAGCATCGGGATTGCGGCCGTGGCAGACCATGGTTGAAGGACTTGAAGCAATGCATTCTTCAACGATGTAGCCGGGTATCTTCACGATTGCGTAGCCGTCAGATCGTTCCAGGGAGGCCCCGGCACCATGAAAAATCTCCAGTGCCTCTTCGTCCATGACCTTTATTCCGGTGTGTCGTAGTGTAAACAGGGTGGCCTGGTGAATGGATTGCAGTTCATCTTCGGAAAAGGCCTGCAACCCAAAACCGGCCGATGTGGAAATGCCGCTTCTCTCTTTCCTTCTCATTTTTATGACCTCCTGATTCATATCGATCTTCTTAACATGTCAAACACATCCAAAAGCTGTTGCAAAGATTGCATAAATATAATGTAATAACAAATGCTTAAATAAGAACTTCTGGGGATTGAACAACAGATTCCCACAGTATTACACCTAACGATTTTCTGCCATCCACTTTAAGCTGAAGGGCCTGATCAAGCCTTACATGGCGGACAAAGGGGGTCTCTGCAGCTGCCGGTAATGATGTAAGCCACTTCCAGTCTATAGAATTCTCCTGGTTTTCAAATACGGTCATATAATTTATTCCCAGTGTTGTAATATTATGAAAAAAGTGGGACCCTTGTGATGGCTCGGCTTTTAAGAGGAAATGTGCCGTTTCAACCATGGCGCCCACACCGCTGATGTTAGACCAGCTTACCGGGATTCCCAGCCAACGGTCAGCAGATCCCCAACGACCCGGGCCGATCAGCAGGTATTTACGCTTTTCTCGCAGCAGGTTAGTGTTTATGTGACCGATTTCGCGGGCGATTTGCAGTGTATGGCTCGGATCGAAAACATCCGGTTTAACATACACAATGTCGGCCATATCTCTGCTGATACCATTCCCCAAGGCTTGGGAGGAAATGCAGAACGCCCGTTGAATCTCTGCTTGCTGGATGTTGACCTTCATGAGTTCTTCGCGGGCGGTCATCGGCCTGATCTGAAGGAGGGCAAACTCGGGCGAACGTTCATTTGCTTGTCCCAGGCTAACCGAAAACTCAATTTCCACCGGACACCCTATCCCTTCTTGTCCTATTGTCAGAATCTCCGCCAGAAGATCAGCCAGGGGAAATAAATTGTATTTAAGTACCTGTGAAAACGTTAGTACCTGATAGCCGGGTGTTTGGATGGTGTCTCTGATCCGGTGCTCTTCGGGGACATAAGTGCTGGTTAAAAGCTTTAGAGGCGGTTCATCGGTCGCATCGGAAATTTCGCGCTTAGCTAAAGTTATGCTCTCGTTTACCCCGAGTTCCAGACAGGGGGCGCCCATTTTAAGCGCATAAAAAAATTGCTGGCTGTTTTCCAGGATATCATCAACGGTTGCACGCTGGGGTAGCACCTGCGGATATTTGGGAGAAAATCGCAGGGCCTTTTCACCGTCCATAACTGTTTTCCCCAAACCTAAAGCAATCGTTGCGATCCCCTCTTCGGGTTTCATTTTCCCGAAAGGATAGTAGTTATGCGATTGGGCCACTCCGGATATGCTCGGATAGAGATATTCCCCGTGCCTTTCACCGGCCACCTGTTGTACAATCACCGCCATTTTTTCCTCTTCCGTGCGCTGCCCCACGCGCCTGGAAAAGGCCTTAGCCCCCTCATAATAGGTAGATGCGTATACCAGTTTGATGGCGCTGATGAGCTGGTTCAAGCGGCCTTCAAGATCCGGATCATCGTTGGCCAGCATATAGGTCTTGTAAAGCCCGGCATAGGCACGAAACTGCGCATCTTCGAGCAGACTCGATGAACGCACGGCAAGGGGGTATTCAATTTGGGATATATAGGCTCTGAGATCCTCTTCAAGCCAGCTCGGAAATTGCCCCATAAGAAAACGCTCGGCAACCTCCGCATCCGGCATTTCAGACTTGGAAAGTCCTTTCAGGTCGTTTTTATCCACAAATTCATCGAATCCTTCGGTGGTGATCACCAGCGTCTGGGGAATAGTGATATTCACCTGGTCGAATTTTTTGTGGATGTGAAGATTGCGCTGCAGAATGGATGAGACAAAGGCCAGGCCTCTGCCCTTGCCACCAAGAGAACCGGTTCCAATTTTGAAAAAATCCGTATCCGGATCAAAGTCACCGGCATCAAAGTTTACGACTACCCCTTTTTGCCTTCGCATTCGCCGCGCACCGATAATCGATATGAGGTGTTGGCGGTGGCTTTCAGCACTGGCAAAGTCATTATCTCTGATGGGGCGGACTTTTGAGGCTAACTCAATTTCTGAGCGTGCAAATAGCCATCTGGAAAAATCGTTCCGGTTGCAATGGAAGATAAATGAGTCCTCCGGGATAGAATAAAGATTCTTTTCCAAGGATCGCAGATTGGAAGCCTTTGCGATTGGCCGATGGTCCGGTGTGCGAAAGATGAAGTCGCCAAAGCCCAAATAGTCCAAAAAAAAGGATTTTACCTCAGCGAGCAGAGAGGGTGAATTTTTATCCACAAAAATTGCGGGTATACCGGCAGCTTTTTCTGCATTTTTAGGCTCCGAGCTTGTCAGTAACAAAGGGATGTCGAACCTGTCTTTTTTGATTTTGTTGAGCAAGTCTACCCCGGCATTGCCATCCAGCACGCATTGCCGAGGAAAACGGACATCTGAAATCACGGCCAGAACGTAAGGTCCAAATTGCTCAAACAAGCTGATGGCTTCTTCATAGGATTGGGCGACTAAAATTTTGGGACGCGCGCGCATGGCGAGCAACCGATGCTCCTCATTTAAACCTTCCTCCATCACCGCCTGGGCCTGGGTCACCAATTCTTTGTAAAGGATAGGCAGAAGAGATGAAATATAGGTGGGTGAATCCTCCACAAAGATGATCACCCGTATGCCGGCAAAATCGGTATCATGGACAACGTTCATCCGGTCTTCGGCGCTCTTGATAAGCGCCAGCAGGATATCCGTATTGCCCGACCACAAAAAAATGCGATCAATTGGCGAGGGCGATGACTGCTCCTGGTGGCACTCTTCGGCAGGCACAACTTGATGGCTCAAGAGCACGACCGGCAGATCCGGTGCTTTTTTCTTGATTTTCTTTCCGATAGCAAAAGCATCGAGATCCGCGACCCCTGACATAGTAATTACCATATCAAACTGCTTCTGATCGAGTGAGGACAGTGCTTCTGCAGCCGAGGAAACCCAGTTCAAGCGGGGAGGATTACTAAGGTTTAACCCGCGATATTCGTTGATGATCCGCTCCGACAGTCGGCAATCCTCCTCCATGATCCAGGCATCATAAGGCGCTGAAATCAGGAGAATTTCCCTGACTTTCTT
>CAYOIU010000320.1:0-5001 GCA_964404085.1 uncultured Desulfobacteraceae bacterium
GATCGAAGGCAATCCCGCCGACGGCGGGAATGACACCTTGATGGTGGATCAGGGAGAAAGTAGCTCCTGAGGCCCTCCATGCGAGAAAGGAATTTCGCCTTGATGTCCACTGGCTTTGCGAAATGATTCTCATCGGCCTCGTCCGGCGCCTCCTTCATGGCCGGCGTCTTCCACGAGAGGATAGGGGTTGGGGCGGATATCCGGCGGTCTGAAGTAAGCGGGTGAAAGATCCCCGGGGTCATCCAGATCCCCGTTTATCAACCGGTCTGCACCCAGTTGACCTATTGACGCTCCTCTGAGATACCAGTGGTGCGGTGGTGCCAGAACAGTCCCCGAACCGAAAAGTTCCCGCAGGATCGGGGCCTGTTGTCTAAAATCGTTTCCAATGAAGACCACATCCTGTGAAAACAAGGTGGGCAGATCCTCAAAGCGCACACTCCTGTCTTCCATGGTCCTCTCCAAAACATTCCGATCACTCCTTTTGAAAAGGGCCGTAAAGACTTCTCCTCGCCTCGAGGTGATCAGGGGGCATATGGGAAGAGGGCAATAAGGTATCTGGCCCGCGAGGGCTTCGATGCTTGAGATGCCGATCAGGGGAATCCTCAAGCCGTGGCACAATCCTTTGGCAGTGGAAAGACCCACACGAAGACCTGTGAAGCTCCCCGGGCCCAGGGCGACGGCAACGGCCCTGAGTCCTTCAGGAGTTCTGGACGAGGTGCACATGAGAAAATGCATTGCCGGAACAAATCCTCCAAAGTGCTTATGTCCAGCTGAAAACATGCACTCCGCGAGTATTTCCCCATCCATTTCCACCAGTGCCAGGCTGAACTGGAGCGTAGAAGTATTGAGGGCAAGGATCATGAGAGGTTTTATTCGAAAAGCCGTGTAACGTCGTTGAAGATGACCACCGCCATAAGCATGATCAACAGGAAAAGCCCCACCTTCTGGGCTACGTCGCGTTTCTTGAGACTCAGGGGTTTGCCGATGATCAGTTCGACGAGCAGGAAAACAATAAAACCACCGTCGAGAATAGGAATGGGAAGCAGGTTTAGTATTCCGAGATTTACACTGATGACCGCCATGAAGGGGATAAGGTAGAGGATGCTCTGCTGAGCAAGCTGACCGGTCATCTGGCCGATCAGAATAGGTCCACCGAGGGTCTTGATAGGGATCACCCTCTCGAAAAGCTTGACCACGGTCAGGCAGGTCAGCCTGATGATATCCCAGGTCTTTTTTCCCCCTTCTACAATAGCTGCCCCGGCAGTCAGCGACAAGGTCTTGAATTTTCCGGAAGCCACAATACCCACAAGGGCCGTGCTGATTTTTTCACCGAAGAGGTTCTGAGAGAGGCTTTCTTCCGGGACAACGGTGAAGGTCAAGAGCTGCTGATCCCTTTTGATGTCGAAAACCACCTTTTGCCCGGCCCGGTTGTGAACGGCCTCTTTGATCTCATCCCAGGAAAGGATCTGCCGACCGTCCACCCCGACAATGAGATCCCCTTTTTGTAGACCGGCGGTCTGGGCCGGAGAATTTTCTCGAACCTGCCCCACCTCGGGCAGAATGACCTGTTTCCCAACACCAATGTAGAAGAGACAAAAGACAATCAGGGCTAAAATCAGGTTGAACAGGGGTCCTGCAGCCACAATGGCCATACGTTTCAGGACAGGCTGATGGCTGAAGGAGCATTTTTCTTCTTCAGGGGTGAGCGGTTCGTTCTCCTCACCGGTTTCTCCAAACATCTTGACATAGCCGCCCAATGGAACCATTGAGATGAGATACTCCGTATCCCCCCATTTCCTCCCGGCCAGTTTTTTCCCGAAGCCCAAGGAGAATTTCAGTACCCTCACACCAAAGTACTTTGCAACGATGAAGTGCCCCAGTTCATGAAAGAAAATCAAAATTCCCAATATGATGAGAAAGGGGAGTAAATAATAGGAAAAAAATGTCATATCTTACCACCGCCTTCAAAACAGAATATCATTAGTATAATGCAGCTCAAAACCATTTTCCAGGATATTTCCTAATAGAGACCCGAAAGCAGACTCCCTGCCTTTTCTCGTCCCCATTGGTCCGCTTCCATCACGGACTCCATGGCATCAACAGGGCAGGGAACGTGCTGTTCCATGGTCTTTTGGACCAGTTCAGCGATTTGCAGAAAACGGATTCTTCCAGCCAGAAACTCTGAAACAGCCACTTCATTTGCGGCATTCATGACAGCGGGCATGCTATCCCCGATGGAAGCGGCATCCAGGGCGAGTGCCAGACACCTGAATTTCTTGAGGTCCGGTTTCTCAAAAGTGATCGTTCCCAGGGTTTCGAGCGAGAGGGGAGGGAGATCGTTCTCATAATGTCTGGGAAAAGTGAGTGCATAGGAAATGGGGATCATCATATCGGGTACACCCAGCTGTGCCACGGTAGAGCCGTCCCGGTATTCCACCATGGAATGCACGATACTCTGAGGGTGTATGAGTATGCTGATTTGATCCATGTCCAGGTCGAAAAACCATTTTGCTTCGATGGCCTCCAGTCCTTTGTTCATCAACGTTGCCGAATCCACGGTAATTTTGGGACCCATGTTCCAGTTGGGGTGATTGAGGGTATCTTCCAGGGTGACGCTTTCCAGCTCCTCCAGAGAGTGATTTCTGAAAGGTCCTCCCGAAGCGGTGAGTATGACCCGCCTCAGGTCGTCCCGACAGTGTCCCTGCAACGCCTGGAGTATGGCGCAGTGTTCACTGTCAATGGGCAGAACGGTGACGCCTTGTTTTTTCGCCTCCTTCATGACCAGGTCTCCTGCCATGACCATGGTTTCTTTGTTGGCCAGGGCAAGGTTCTTGCCGGCCTGAATGGCCGAAAAGCCGGGGAGGAGACCTGCTGCGCCCGACATGGCCGAGATGACGGTGTCAATCTGATCCAGGCGGACCAGTTGTATCAGCCCCTGGGTTCCCGAGAAAACCTTTGGGGCGTCTTTTCCGGAAAAATGCTGCCGGATGGCCTCTGCAAGCCGCTCGTCCTGGACCGCTACGGCAAGTGGTCTGAATTTTTCCACCTGTTGCTGAAGGAGTCCGATATTCCTTCCCGCGCCAAGGGCAACCAGCCTGAAATGGTCGGGATGCCTCTCAATGACCTTCAGGGCCTGTACCCCGATGGAACCGGTGGATCCTAAAATGGTTATGTTTTTCATTGGCAATGCTTTGGAAACGCCTTTCCATGCAAGGATAGAATCATTTCATTGAAAACCAAAGGTAACCGTAGACAATGGGGATTGCAAAAAGCAGACCGTCTATTCGATCAAGCATTCCTCCATGGCCGGGGAGAATGCGTCCGGAGTCCTTTACGCCATGGCTTCTTTTAAGCATGGATTCAGCGAGATCGCCGCATTGTTCCGCCAGGGAGAGGCAGACCGCGAGGACGACAATGCTCATGTCACTCCGGTTCAACTGCACAAGTCTTGAAAAGACAAAAGAGGCGATAACACTGCTCACCAGTCCCCCTACGGCTCCTTCCCAAGTCTTTCCCGGGCTGACGGCCTTGTACATCTTATGGGACCCGAACAATTTTCCGAAGTAAAATGCCCCGGTATCGCTGGCAAATACAACGGCCAGCATGAAAAAAATCCACATATTACCCGAAGGAGCACGATCGATCCACAGGAGCAGGGCCAGTGGAAGGGTGATGTAGAGGGGTCCCATAACGACGCTTCCCAGGTCCCTTGCGCCCCCATTCGGTGAGCGGCCGAAAGTGAGCATGTAGAACAGCATGGGGAAAAAGGCGAGAAAGGGAAACACACCCAAAGAAAGAAAAAGGCTGCCTTTCTTGAACAGGAAGAAAATCAGCAAAGTCAGAGCATGTATGCAGATTTGAAGGGTTTTCGGAAGCTCCGGTGCGGTTATCTTGTAGAATTCCATCAGGCTCACCAGGGAAACGAGGTAGACAAGCGCGTAAAAGGCCCATCTGGGTGGCGCATAAGAGCCCCACCAGTATTCAGGGCCGACAAGAAAGATGAGTGTGGGTACGGCTATGATGCCGGTGAGCCAGCGTTTTAGATGCATGTCACTTATCGATCGTCTCCCGGGCGTTTTTCGCCAAATGTGATTTCTTCAATTGCTCGGAGGTGACCCCGAATCGTCTCTCTCGTTTTTGATAGTCTTCAATGGCCAGGTGATACTCTTTTTTCCCGAAATCGGGCCAAAGGGTCGGTGTAACATAAATCTCGGAGTAGGCGATTTGCCATAACAGGAAATTGCTGACGCGATGCTCCCCGCTTGTACGGATCAATAGATCGGGATCCGGCATGTCGCAGGTATACAGGGCGCGTGATATCGTTTCTTCGGTTATCTCAGAAGGGGAAAGTCTTCCCCGCTCAACCTGAGAGCCTAAGAATCGGAAGGCGTCCAGGATCTCCTGTCTTCCCCCATAACTCAGGGCAAGCGTCAATGTCATTTTCTGATTTTGAGCAGTGTGTTCGATGACCTCGTTCAGTACTTTTCTAGTGCCTTCGGGAAGTTTTTCCGTTCTTCCGATGGCCCGCAGGCGAATACCGTTCTTGTGCAGCTCATCCCTTTCACTTTTTAGAAAACGTTTCAGGAGATTCATAAGGGCAAGGACTTCGTATTTGGACCTGTTCCAGTTCTCCTCTGAAAAGGAGTAGAGCGTCAACCAGGAAATTCCAATTCTGCGGCTTTCCCGAACGATTTCCCTGACGGATTCTGCGCCCTCCCGGTGTCCGCGGACCCTGTCCAGACTGCGGCGCTTGGCCCACCGGCCGTTTCCGTCCATGATTATTGCGATGTGGCGGGGAAGTTTGTCTGGATCGAACACTTTCTTATCCTTCGAAAAGCATGATGGTCAACAGCAAACATCTGGTGGCATAGGATATCCGGGCATGTGGTTCAATGACGATCTACAGCAGATGTTCGAGTCAGTTTCAGAATGCCCACTTTTGCCCAATCTCTGCGTCAGACTCAAATCTTAATCCTCGAAATATGCCAAATATTCCTGCGG
>CAYOIU010000321.1:0-4968 GCA_964404085.1 uncultured Desulfobacteraceae bacterium
ACTGGAGGATAAAAGGAAAAATTGAGGAAAAATGAGGAATATGTAATACGTTACCAACTTTATGTGTAATTCGTTACCACCGGTGGTATTATGTTACATAGCTGATAGGTCATAGGTGATAGCTCATAGGGGATAGCTCATAGGGGATAGCTCGTAGGAAATAGCTGGTAGGTGATTGCTGATAGGAAGGTGAAAGGACGGTAGGACCGTCCGTCTTCGACGGACTTGAGGAGGGGAGGCAGAAAAGCTGATAGGTCATAGGTGATAGCTCATAGGTCATAGGTGAAAGGAGAAAGGTGAAAGGCGAAGAAGCTGGGGAGAAGATGTGTTAGGAAGGGAGGACCGTCCGTCTTCGACGGACTTGAGGAGGGGAGGCAGAAAAGCTCGTAGTTGATAGCTCATGGGGATAAAAAACCAGAAACTGGCCCATGTGCGCTATCGATCGGTATATTGCGCTTACACTCACTCTATGCTAATATGATTTCATGGCAAATATTTGGATAAAAAAGGTCAAGTCATTCAGGGAGGCCCAGGAATTCGAGACTTCCTACTACCTGAGTTATTCAGGCAATGAGCGGATTGAGGCGATGCAGATCCTGCGCGAAACCCATTTCAAACATACAGCTTTGGACCTCAATGAAAACGGAAAAAGACTACGAAGAGTTCTTAGCATTTCTAAACGAGCATAGGGTTAAATACTGTATCATTGGTTCCTTTGCGCTGGCCTTCCATGCCCGTCCGCGATACACCAAAGACATTGATATTTTCGTGGAAGCAACAACGGAAAATGCTGAAAGGCTTATCAATGCCCTGAATGATTTTGGCTTCGGATCGTACGGCCTCTCCGTTGATGACTTTACAGAAAAAGGGAATATTATTCAGCTCGGATACGAGCCGGTCAGGATAGACATTATCACCTCTATCGAGGGCCTCGAATTTTCCGAAATCTGGGAAAGCAAGGTTAGGGGCACATACGGTGGCCAAACAGTCAACTTCATTGATCGAAAAAATCTGATACGGTCAAAAGAACTCTCAGATCGGCTACAAGATAAGGCAGACCTCGAATTACTCTTTTTCGATAATAAAGGGGAAAGGGAAGAAAGGTGAAGGCAAATAGCTCACAGCTGATAGGGGAAAGGAGAAAGGAAAAAAGGCTATTGGACAAAACCGAGGGCACGGGCTTCGCCCTTGAGGATCGCTTCGCTTAAGGCGGAGGCAGTTCGGTACACAATTCAAAGGTTCACTTTCTCAACCACGTAGTCCGGGAATCTTTTCTGGAGCTTCTTGTCAAAACTGAAGACCTTCATTGCTTTGTGTTTTAAGGCCTGCATAACAATGACCAGGTCTGCAAAATCTCCCCCCTTTTTAAAATGACGAATGGCATTCGCCATAACCTCGGGCTCTGAAAAGACAAAAACTGAGGTATGCATCAGCTTTTCCAGGAACCGGTAGATTTCTTCCCGGGTGCATTCATAAACGGATTCAAGTACCCATACCGTTTCTATGAGAACCTCGCTCAGGATGAGGATATGTTGTCCTTTTTGTTCGGCGGATTCTATGATCCTTTTCACCTTCAGGGCTTGTTTCTCATCATCTTCGATGAGCATTCTTATAAGGCCATTCGTATCCAGGACGATCAATTTGTTCCCCTTTTGGCTCGTTTTTTTTGAATTCCCGCCTCCATCTCTTCCAGAGAAACCGGCTCCTTCCGTTTTCGGCTTTTTAGCATGCCGAACAGTTCAGAGACAGGAATTTCCTTGCTTGTGATTATAACTTTACCTTCTTCGAGCGGAATAAAAGCAATTTTGTCAAATGTCCTTAAATTCAAGAACTCTCTAATCTTTTTTGGAATCGTCACCTGACCTTTTGAGGAAATTGTACTTGTAAGCATCTTTGCCTCCGGATTGTGATGTTTTCAGATAATCTTTACCGTTTTGTAAAGATAGCAGTCCCAATTATTTTGTCAATGCCTTTATGAATTATTTCCGCCCGAACAATCTCCCTCTCCTCCTATTTGGGTGTCCAGACAAAAGCTAAATGAGGAAAACGCGTTAGGAGGTGAGGGTTCCGCCTCTGGCCTCCCTAGACGCAGAGATACCAGAGAAAAACTTTCTTGGTTTATGTTCCTAAAACTCTGTGTCCTCCAATCCAGGTCGTCTTGTCCCGCCATAGTCCTGACGAAGGCGGAATCCTTTGGCGAAGACTGGCCTGCGGCAAAGGAATTCAGGCATTAGGATAAAGGTTAACGTGGAAAAGGGGAAAGCGGGAAAGCAGGCATGATACAGTCATGCCCAGTTTTCACATTTTAGGTTGGGGACTCGCGCGAATTCTCTGATATTATTTGAAATGATGATCAAACCAAGGCTCAAAGCATGGGCGGCGATCAGCATATCCAGCGGGCGGATTGCTTCTCCTCTGGATTCCAGCAATGTTCTTATTTCCCCGTAACATCCGGCCAGTGTATTGCCATAAAAGGGAAGAACAGTCAGCGGTAACATAAATTCATCCAAGGCATTTTGGTTCGTCATTTTGTGTTTACTCTTCTCAACCCCATATTGCAACTCCACCTGTGTTATGGAAGAAATCCCAAATTCGGCAACAGGGTATTGAGCAAACTCTTTCAGTATCTTCTTTGGCTTTCTATTTATTATGTATATGCAGATATTTGTGTCCAGAAGGTATTTCACCTAAAACCTGCATTCAGTATTTCAGAAGATAGTTAAACATACTTGTATTTCAATATGTTAGTTCAATAAATAACACGAGCGTAGCGACACCGTAACGCTGCTTAAGAAAGCAAGGATTCTTGACGATTTATTTCAAAAATACTGAACCCTTCGGGAGCGCCTCTTTTACCAAATCTACTGTGTTATAAAGCGCTTGCAGTATAATTATACGGCTGCGCGCTTGATGCCTTGTATCTTCGGCAAAAGCGACGCTTGCAGGATTTAGGTGTAAGCAAAATCCGTCCTTCATTATAAGCAACGAGTAAAACCTTGTCATCAGGAGCGCCTGGATTCTTCTCAAGTACATAAAAGATATCGTGCCCATCTTTTCTTAAGGATGACACTAACCCAATGTCACAACACTCATCGGCCAAGAATTTCAATTTCTGCCCCTCACGAAAAAGCAATCTCTTCGTCGGCCAGGTAGTCTGCTGCAAATTCCTGGGCAGCAAAGATATCTTCTCTTCTCAAGTGGGGATGGTCCTTAACAATTTCATCAATTGTCATTCCACCTGATAGCTTCCGCAAAATCTGTTCCACTGTGATGCGTGTGTTCTTGACAACAGGTTTTCCGAACATAATATCGGGACTTACCTCAATTCTTTCGTGCCTTTTCATTAATTCCTCCTACCACATATCATTTGGGCGAATGAGACATGGGGCTATATTTCATATATTAATACATTTCATCCATTGATAGCAAAGAATATTCCAGAGATGGGGAGGAAGGATAAAAGGGAAAGTGAGAAAACTTGAACCTAAAGACTGGCGTTAGGAAGGGAGGACCCTCCGTCTTCGACGGACTTGGGAGGGAAAGGCAGAAAAGCTGATAGCTCATAGCTCAGGGCTCATAGGAATTACTATTGCGCGAAGTGCTGACTCTTTCTTCTCTGCCGATGTCGGCAGAGAAAAAGTCTGTGTGGGTCTGTGTGGGTCTGCGGCTAATAAATACATGCGCAAGGGAGGGGAGGACAGTCAATAGCTTAGCCCGAGGGTCTTCATGACTTGATCATGAAGGCGGGGTCGGAAGGCCCTGATCATTTCGTTTTCGCGTGTCGGGTGGACGCGGTTTGTAAGAAAGATGACCACAACCTCTTTTTCGAGGTCGATCCACAGAGAGGTGCCGGTGAACCCCAGGTGCCCGACACTCTTCTGAGAAAAGTATTTTCCTGCGCTTGAATTCTCCCTGGAGGGCGTGTCCCATCCCAGGGCCCAGGTGGTATTTTCCGGGTTTTTCTGCCTGGTAAAAAAGGTACGAACGGTTTTCGGCGCCAAGAGATCCTGTTGTTTCCCGAGGTAGGTGGCAACGAGGAAGCGGGTTATTTCAAAGACATCCCGGGTTGTGCCGAACAACCCGGCGTGCCCTGAATACCCACCCATGGCGTAGGCATTCTCATCGTGCACCATTCCCTGGAGGATCACCTTTCGCCGGGGGCATGCCTCGGTTGCGGCGAAGTTCTCTTGAGCAAATGAAGTCGGGCTGCTCCTGTCATAGAAAAAGGTGTGTTTCAGGGCGAGAGGTCCATAGAACTGTTCCTCCAGGAACTGTTTGAGCGTCATTCCGGACCGTTTTTCAACGATCCATTCCAGGAGCATGAATCCCAGGTCGCTGTAGCAGGCCGCCGGGCCCGGGGTGCCGGTTAGAGGGGTTTTCAGGATCCAGTCCCTGACCGTTTGTTTCCTCATGCCCGGCGGCACTCCTTCCAGCCTGGAGTAAAAGGGTTCCCAGTCCGGCAGGCCGGACGCGTGGGACAGGAGGAGTCGGGGTGTGATTTTCGCCTTGTCCTCCGGCACAACCTTTCCAAGGATGTTTCCGATAGGCTCATCAAGCTCCACCCTTCCCTCTTCCACCAGTTTCATCATGGCCAGGGTCATACCCAGGGGTTTCGTGAGGGACGCCAGGTCGAAAATGGTCTCCTTGCTCATTGGGACGGTGTGCGGTGTTAGGGCCGCGTGCCCAATCGCCACAAAAAAAGCCAACTCCCCTTGATGCGACACAAGGAGCACTGCACCCGGGTAGGCACCCTCGGAGAGGCCCTTTTCCAGCAGTACTTCGATTTTTTTGGTTCCTGTGGTTTTCATTTCTTTAAAGATTGAAACAGATTGTTCACCACGGAGGCACAGAGGACACAGAGTTTTGTTTTTTGTCCGATCGCGAGAACCCGATCGGACAAAAGGGGACTATTTCAAGGCTGTTCTCTGTGTACTCTGTGACTCTGTGGTGCGAAAACCTATTATTTAC
>CAYOIU010000322.1:0-4967 GCA_964404085.1 uncultured Desulfobacteraceae bacterium
TGCTCCAAAATCTCAACCCGGTCCGGCACTCCGTATTTGGGAATCCTGCCTGATGCGGCGAATCCCGTGAGGAAATTCCGGATCTCTTCACCCGTGACTTTATCCTTGAATTCCGCCTTGAGCACCACAAACATCACAGGCCTTTCGCCCCATTTCGGGTCCGGAACGCCGATTGCGGCCGCTTCCGAAACCGCCTCGTGAAAGCTCGCAATATTTTCAAGTTCCAGCGAGGAGATCCACTCCCCGCCCGTTTTGATCACGTCTTTGATGCGATCCGTGATCTGGATGTACCCCTCGGGGTCGATATAAGCAACGTCTCCGGTGTGGAGCCATCCGTCGATCCACAGCTCTTTTGTCCTCTCAGGGTCCTCAAAATAGCCTTGAGCGAGCCACGGAGCACGCAAGACCAGCTCTCCGGTAGATGCCCCATCGTGAGGGAGATCCCTCCCTATGGGATCGACTACTTTTGCCTTCACCAGCGGTCCGGGCAGTCCAGTGGTGATCAGCTTGCCGAGCCTCTCTTCTTCGCCCCAGCCAAACATGTAGGGTTTGAGAACACCGGTTGAAATGTAGGGACAGGTCTCGGACATGCCGTACCCGGCAAATATCCCGATGCCCCGGTCCATGGCCGCTCTTGCCAAGCCTTCAGTGAGACGGGCTCCGCCTATCACGAGCTTCCAATTGGACAAATCGAAGTGCTCGGCTTCCGGGTGGCTGATGATCATGTGAAGAATCGTCGGAACACAATGGGAAAAGGTAACTTTTTCCGCCTCAATCAATCTCAGAATCATCTCGGGTTCGTACTTCCCGGGGTAGACCTGTTTGACCCCCATGATCGTGGCATTGTACGGCACTCCCCACGCATGGACGTGAAACATCGGCGTAAGCGGCATGTAGACGTCCGTGGAACGGAACCTCCCAACCGATTCGTATACACCCTGCAGGGTGCTCACCAACGTGTGGAGAACCAGCTGTCTGTGGGAGAAATACACCCCTTTTGGAAGGCCGGTCGTCCCGGTGGTATAAAACGTCGTAGCCTTGGTGTCTTCGTCAAGATCATCGGGAAAATCATAGCGATCCGGACTTCCTGCAGCATCTTCTCATACTCATGATCCATCTTCAGGGTGGTCTGAGGTTGAGCCCCGTCATCTGTCAACAGAACGATTTTTTTTCACTGTTCCCAGTTTGTCCATGACGGATTCAAGGACCGGCAGGAACTCCGAATGGATCAAAATCACCTTGTCTTCGGCATGATTGGTTGTGTAGACGATCTGCTCCGGTGAAAGCCGCCAGTTCTGCGTATGGAGAACCGCTCCCATCATGGGCACTGCAAAATAACACTCCAGGTAGCGATGGCTGTCATAATCGACCACACAGACGGTGTCGCCCTTTTTCACGCCGAGTTCCGTCAGGGCGTTTGCCAGTCTCTGGACTCGCTCCCGCATCTCGCGGTAGGTCAGGCGGACCTTGTCCCGATAGATAATCTCCTGTTCGAGATCAAGGTGCACCGTGCTATCGAACAAGTGTTTGATGAGTAACTGATAACGGTAGGCTTCCCCTGGTTGATATCTGTGACCTGTCACCTTTTCTCCTTCTTCATCAAAAAAAGACACCGTTGATAACACCTTCCATTCGGTCCGTCACCCACCGTGCTGGAGGAATTCGGGGCCGGATCGGGATAGGGAGGGGCCTCACGACTCCCCTTCAGCCCACACCTCTTCCGGCTTGACGCCCAGCACTTCAGATACCCTACAAGCGCCACCGGTTCACCCGTGGAGCTTCTTCAGCAGCCAGGACATCCTTTGCCCAAGAGTATTCGCCAGCATCAGGCCTTCTTCATCCTTCTCCACATCACCCTTGTCCCGGCCCATTCCAATGGCACGGCCGGCAATGATCATCTCCATACTCAGGAAAAAATGACTCATGGTGTCGAGCGTGTGCACAGCGCCTGTCCGGCGCGCTGCAGCCACCAGGGACCCAACCTTGTTCCTGAGCATCCTTCCGTTCGATCTGGAAACAAAACCCGCCCGGTCAATCAATGCTTTCATTTCGGGTGTCACGTCCATGAAATAAACAGGAGATCCCAGGACAACACCCTGTGCATGAGTGATCTTCTCAATATAATCGTTTGCAGCATCATCGTTCACAGCACAGCGCTTATCTTTATTCTCAAGACACTTGTAACACGCGATACATCCATGGATTTTCTTGTGGGAAAGCTGAACAAGTTCCGTTTCAATTCCTTGCTTCTCCAGTTCATGGAAAACCTTATGGATCAGAATACTTGTGTTGCCATCTTTCCTGGGGCTGCCATTGAATCCGACCACCTTCATCTTATTTCTCCTCTATCCCCCTTCACATCACAGCCATCACATGGTGAAGGGCTGCGGGGTATCCAGCCTCGCTTGTCTTGTCATGAGCCGAATTCTACAAGATCAGAACAACCCATTCAAGAAGAAACAAGGGCATCTGGCTGGATTGCACTCGCAGCAGCAACAAATGTGGCCTTCGAGATGAGAGCGACTCGCTCGACCCCATTTCATCTATCTTTTTAGGCCAGGATATCTGCAGCTTGAATCCATCATAGAAAATCTTGCCCAAAGGACGAGGGCTTCTATTATGGACCAAGGATGAAGTTTAGCGCAGAGATTGGACTTTCCTGCGAAGCCTTCCTACTCGGGCATCCAAACAGTGTCAGACTTACAATCCAGGGCCAAGTGTGCTATCGTATAAACGTGCTTTATCCGAAATCCCTTTCAACCAGTCTCCTCCCCGGGTGCGGGAAGCATCAGGTACCCCCCCACGCGGGGCTCGGAGAGGAAACCAACCGGGCCTTCTACCGGAGGCGGAGGGTTCAGTTCCAACTGAGCAGTTAGCGCTTTCGTGGTAAGAGATTTCTTTGTTTTTCCACCCTTATCACCGGCGCGGCCATTGTTCATGCCACCGACATGCTGGCAGTCTATTTCTTCGAATTAGCCATTAGAGGGGCAGGGCTGTCTTGGGCTTTTGATAAAGTTGGATAGGCATCAAGATCGGATTTGCTCTCCTGAATCGAGATGAAGCCAAACGGATCCGGATCTATGACCCTCGAAATGATGACGGCATTTGCCGATCAGACCGGACTTTTGTCCCCTGCGAAGATTCCGCGGCGCTACCTATGGACCGACGCTTTTGCCGTGTGCAACTACCTGGAGCTTTACCGCCAAACAAGTGATGAGGAATACAAGCACCTTGCATTGCGCCTCGTTGATCAGGTTCACAATACGCTGGGCAGGCACCGTGAAGACGGTTCACGAACCGGCTGGATCAGTGGTCTGGATGAGGAGGAAGGCAAGATCCATCCCACAAAAGGGGGATTGAGAATCGGCAAACAGATGGATGAACGAATGCCAGGTGATCCCTATGACGAACGTTTGGAATGGAATCGAGATGGGCAGTATTATCATTATCTGACGAAATGGATGCACGCGCTCAATCGCGTAAGCCGGGTCATTGAAGACCCAATCTTCAATGTCTTGGCGATTGAGCTTGCGAAAACGACCCATGCGGCATTTACCTATGTTCCATTGTCCGGCGGCCGAAAACGCATTTACTGGAAAATGAGCATAGACCTGTCCCATCCTTTGGTGGAATCCATGGGACATCACGATCCTCTGGACGGATATATTACGTATAGCCAGCTTCAAGCGACTGCTGCCAAAGGCCCCGAAGGCTCCGCGCCCCCGCCTCTCAATGCGGAGATCGCCGACATGGCCAATATTTGTGAAAGAAGAAACTGGACTACAGACGACCCCCTTGGTCTTGGCGGTCTTTTGGATGCAGCCTGCAGGGTGACGCAGTTGATCATAAATGAAAATTTTGAACAGACCGAACTGCTCAACATCTTACTGGACGCTTGCCTGGTGGGTTTGAGATCTTACGCAAGCAACAATTCCTTGAAACTTCCTGCCGAATACCGTCTTGCATTCCGGGAGCTCGGATTGTCGATTGGATTACGGGCTGCCGGTAAGATGCAGGGATTAATGGCGAAAAATCCAGGCTTTTTTAATAGCAAATATTCACCGCATTCGCGGATTGAAAGCCTGAGGGGATTCGCGCCGTTGATTAAAGCAATTGAGAGCTTTTGGCTTAAACCCGCAAACAGGAAGGCAACCAGCTGGACGGATCACTGTGATATTAATATGGTGATGTTGGCAACCAGCCTCAGCCCTGATGGATATCTATCAATTTAATCAGGAAAGGAAATGATGGAAAGCAGTTCACCGCTGAGATTAAAGGGGGACGTATGAAAGTACTCAATCTCTATTTTACTGCAAGCGGAAATACCGAAAAGGTGGCGTTCCGGATTCGTGATACTCTAGAACAATTGGGTCATGAGGTGGATACTCTTAAAATAACCGGGAAGGACATGGAAGCCGACATCCTCGAATACGATTTTGTGTTTGTCGGGTCCGGAGTGTACGGCCAGCTGCCGGGCAAGGCTCTTATGGGCCTTTTCAGAGACCGCATACAAAAGTATGCCAGGGCCGGTGAAATACGGCCTGCCTCACCGAGAAGGCCGTCGGCACATTGCGTTGTGTACTGTACCTACGGTGGTGCACATACCGGCATAAATGAGGCCATTCCGGCAGTCAAATACATGGGCCAGTTATTTGATCATCTTGGGTATACGATACTGGCTGAATGGTACGTAATTGGTGAATACAAGACGGAAGGACTCCGGGAGATGTCAGTATCCGGTAGGTTGGGGGATATCCGGGGAAGACCCAATGACCAGGATCTTAAGGAAATCGAGGAAAGGGTAAAAGGAATCTTTCGGATCTGAAGGGCGGCTCTTCCCTAGAGCCTGCCGGTATGCGAAGAGGGAGTCGAAGTAAAAGGGGTCACCTATTTATCTGTCTTCTTCGGCCTTCCTCTTTTTCGAGGAACAACCACCCGGTTAAGTTTATTGCCCAACCTTTCCAGAA
>CAYOIU010000323.1:0-4966 GCA_964404085.1 uncultured Desulfobacteraceae bacterium
CCCGCGACCTCGGTCTTTTTGATGCCACCATGATCGGCATCGGGGCCATGATCGGCGCCGGTATTTTCGTGCTCACAGGGATCGCCGCCGGTGAAGCGGGACCCGGTGCTGTGCTGGCGTTCGCCCTCAACGGCGTGGTAACCCTGCTGACGGCACTGGCCTATGCGGAACTGGCCTCGGTCTATCCTAAATCAGGCGGCGGCTATGCCTTTATCACCAAAGCGTTCCCGGGTCCGGCAGGATTCGCCTCAGGCTGGATGCTGTGGTTTTGCTACATCATTGCGTGTGCGCTTTATGCCCTTGGATTCGGTAGCTATTTCTGGGAATTTATTCAAAGATACTTTCCCCCGATCGCTACTCTTGTCTTCAACCTCGCAGGTCACAAAACCCCGGCACTGACGATGACCGCTTTGGTGAGCATCATTTTTATCCTCGTCAATATGCGGGGTACGGCAGTAACCGGCAATGTCGAAAATGTCATCACCATGGCCAAAATCATTATTCTGGGCATCTTTATCTCGTATGGGCTGAAGCGGATCTTTCAGATCCCCAGCCAAGCGGCGGCAAGCTTTACGCCCTTTCTGCCGAACGGGACCGGAGGGGTGGTCATTGCCATGGGTCTGACGTTTATCGCCTTTGAAGGCTACGACCTGATCGCAACGGTCGCCGAGGAGATCAAGGCACCTGAAAAGACCATTCCCCGGGCCACATTGATTTCCCTTTCCATCACCGTCTTCATCTATCTGATGGTCCTGCTGGTCTGTATAGGAGCCATTCAACCGGAGTCGGGCAAATCGTGGCAGTTTCTGGGTCAATATCAGGAAACGGCGATTGCCGGGGCGGCCGAGAACTTCATGCCGTCCATTGGTGTGGTGCTGATTATCTTTGGGGGGCTGCTTTCAACGGTATCCGCTTTGAACGCAACCATTTTGGCGTCATCGCGGGTGGCCTATTCCATGAGCCGCGACAAAATGCTGCCGGTCTCCCTCAGCACGATCCACGCCAAGCGTCGCACCCCGCACATTGCCATTGCGGTCACCGGAGCGATTGTAGTTTTCATGGCGTTGCTTTTCCCGATTCAGGTCATCGGGTCGGCAGCCAGTGTGATGTTTTTGTTGACATTCACCCTGGTCAATCTTTCGCTCATTGCGCTGCGCCGCAAGTTCCCTGAATTGAAAGGCGGGTTTCGCGTGCCGTTATACCCGGCAACGCCGATTGCCGCCATCGTCCTCAACATGTTTCTGGCGGTTTATCAGTTCAAATTCGATCCCCGGGCGTGGTACATCGCCGTTGCCTGGATCATCGTCGGTCTGTTTATTTATTTTATTTACTTCGAGAAAGTTACGGCTCCCGATATGCCCCAGGTACTCGAAGTCCAGCAGTCGAAAAGTAGGAACACCTATGCGTATCGGATCCTGATTCCACTGCACAACCCCGATCACGTGATCCCCTTGATGAAACTGGCCATTCCCATTGCCAGGGCCAACGAGGGTGAAATCATCGTGCTTGGGGTCATCGATGTTTCGATCAACCTCCCTCCCCATGAAGGTATGCGATTTGTCCATCACAAAACGCCGCTGTTGAAAAAAGCGATCGAGTACGGCAATGAGCAGGGGATCGAAACCCGATCGGCGATGTGCATTGCGCATCAGGTGTGGGATGGGATTCTTCATACGGCCGAAGCGGAAAAGGCAACGCTTGTTCTGATGGGCTGGAAAGGATACACCACAACGCGCGACCGGATTATGGGCGAAGTCACCGATAAAGTGGTGAGGTATGCTCCCTGTGATCTTATCACGGTAAAATTGATGGGAGATCGTCCTCTGAGGCGCATATTAATCACAACGGCCGGCGGTCCCCATGCAACCCTTGCCGCTGAATATGTAGGAATCATGCACGACGCGGAAGGATTTGAGGTGACATGCTGTTACGTGGTGGAGCCCGATGCGGGTGAAGACGATCAAGAAAGAGCCCGTCAATGGATTCAAAAGACCATGCATCTCACGCATCTTGAAGGCAAGGCCGACGCGCGCCTCCTGGAGGGCAAGAAGGTGGCGACAACGCTGATCCGCGCGGCGGCGGATTACGACTTGATTGTTCTTGGGGCATCCAAGGAAGGCGTCTTCTCAAATGTTCTGTTCGGTGAAATCCCCGAAAAAGTTGCCCGTTACGCCCATACACCGGTCATGATCGTGCAGCGCTACGAAGGTCCGGTCAAATCCCTCGTAAAAAGGATAATGGGATAGCGTCCAAAGGCTTCTGACCTGGGGTAATCTGCTGGTGCTTGCTGTCCTTTGGATTTTCTGCTTGAGCGGTCCTCGGAATTTGATCTCCTTATCGTAGGGGCCACCAAGGTCGGGCGTCTGGAACGAGCTGTTATCGAGCCGTTTTCCAGTCAAATTGCACTTCGTTCCCGTTGCTCCGTTGCGGTCGTCCGGGCCCCCCAGGCAGGAGAGAGGTTAGGGAAATCGATCATTCGACGAGGGTAGAAACCATGACTTAAAATGAAAGTTAATCGGGAATCCACAGAATATTCTCATCGGTCAAATAAAAAGGATCGGCCTTTTCGAGCTACTTGTGGGATGCCGTTTGTTTTCTCCCATTCTCCTTTCCGGGATCCATGATCTGCAACCTCAGTGGGGTTTTGGCGTCGAAGTGCACGTCCAGCTGGGGAAAGGCAATGACAATTCCCACCTCCCTGAAAAGTGCATCAATACGGAAACGGATGTCGCTTTCAATAATGCGGCGTTCCATGATTCTGGTCATGCTCAGCCAGAAATAGATATCAAAAATGAGTGCATTATTCCCGAAGTCATTGAAGAGCACAAATGGTTCAGGATTGCCGAGCACCTTCTCATGCTCTGTGGCGGCCTTCATAATCAGGCGCTCTACGTCCTGTACGGGTGATCCGTAGACGACGCCCACGGTCACATGGGCGCGGACCATCTTGTCTGAGAGGGTCCAGTTTGTAATGTTTTTTTCAAGAAAGCTGCTGTTGGGTACCAGAATGTGCACATTGGCACCGGTACGGATACGGGTGCAGCGTGCGCCGATCTCTTCTACAATCGCGAAATTTTTCTCTATCTCGATCAAATCGCCGATCTTGATGGGCCGTTCGGCCATGATAATGAAGCCGCTGATGAAGTTATTGATGAGATTTTGAGCGCCGAAACCTACGCCTATGGCAATGGCGCCGCCGAGAAAGGTGAATGCAGTAAGAGGAATGTTGACCATACGCAAAGCCAGCAGGACAACCACAAGAATTGAAAAATAGTAGAACAGCTTTTCAAGGGCAGCGGTAGCACTTGCTTCCAGCGAGATGCGAGGAAGGAGGCGTCTTCTCAAGACCCTGATACTGTATTTGACTGCGATGATGCCGATTACCAAGATAAAAAGGGCGGAAAAGAGTTTCTTGACGGTTACTGAATGTTCACCAATTGCCCATAGCTCAAAATTCCAGACACTCAGAACCTTCCCTGTCAGAGTGATAAACTTGTCCGATAATGATATGTGTTCGTGTTTTGCGGCAATTTCGTTTAGAAACCTTTGGTGAAGCTGTTTTGAGGCCAAAAGGGCTGATAGATACTCGATGCTTCGCTCTGCCAATCTTGCGAGTGCCGCCATCTGTTCCTGCGCAAGACTTTTGATCTTCGCATGAAGGTTCTCATTCGATATCTTCTTTTCCAAGCTGACCATCTGCGATTGCCAATCAGTCTGTTGCCTTTGCAGGAGTCGGATCTTTCTTTCTGTATTTTTCAACTGGGTTTTTGCCTCTTTCTCCCAGGTATCCAGTTGATGTCCACCTACCCCCCCTTTAATAATTGCGTAACGGAACTTCCAAGTTTGTTCCTGCCGACCTGAGAGCTCCAACATATCCTCAGTCTGTTCGAGAACCTTCTGGTAGGTCTCCCGCCAGGCACCCCGGACATGAAGGACGGCGGCCGAAAGAGCGATTTCCTTTTCATTGGAAGCACTTGAGGCTTCCTTTTGAGCGTCAAGCCAAGCCGCCTCAATCCCGGATTGTTCTCTGGTGAGTTTCTTATATCTTTCCTGTAACTTGACCCTTTCGCTTTTCAATACGACAAGTTGCTTTTCCAGGTCCGCCGCATCAAAATGAAGATTGGAGCGAACCCATCGTATATTCCGCTGAGCCATATCTGTCCGTAATTTGACCAGCCCAAGTTCTTTTGATAAGTTTTGCAACCGGACTTTCTGAAAATTGGACATCACCTGATCAAGCTCGCTTTCCAGTTCGGCATTTTCCAGGGCCCATCTTGATTTCAGTGCTTCCGCCTCTGCTTCCGCCTTTCCCAGTTCCTCTTTGAAGCGTCGAACGTCTTTTTCCGCTTGTCCTAACCTTTCTCGCGTATTTTCAAGGGATTTTTGAACCAGCTCTGTGGCCAGATTCACCGTTTCCCTCTGCTGTTCCATAGTGCCCAATTGATCAACGAGGCTGTCATAAAAACTCAAAGAAAAGGGAGGCTTTTGGGAAAACTCTCCCTTTTCAGACAGTTTCACCTTTTCATGGAACACTTTCTCGTCCTTATCGAGGCTTTCCTGTTTCTTAAGGGCAGTAAGGAGGCGTTGATAGCTCGTTTGAATATCCCGAATCCGGGCCCTTCGCTCCTGCAAATCCGAAAAAGACACTCCAAGTCGCAGGGCCGTCTGTTCGTCCTGCGCAGATTCGGCCTGCTTCAAACGTTGCCTGATTTCTTCTATTCGCTTTTCGATGGCGGCCGGGCCCATTTCAGTTGAGACCTTTTCCAGCTTCAGTTCCTTGGATGATAGATCCTTGGCATAGGGCTCCGCTCCATGGATCCATGGAACCGGAGCTAAGAACAAGACGCTCATCCAGAAGAGTCTACGCCCGAGAAATCTAGTGATCACCTTTCTTTTCTCCCTGTTTTGGATCCCGTTTAAAGGTGAGAGACATCTGAAACTGCCAGAGAATGGACCTTGATTCCAT
>CAYOIU010000324.1:0-4957 GCA_964404085.1 uncultured Desulfobacteraceae bacterium
GAGGATCTTCGTTTGCTGCACATCTTTGTCGATGCTGATGCGTGCCCGGTCAAACCGGAGGTGTACCGCGTCGCAAGCCGATACCGCCTTGATGTCACATTGGTGGCCAACTCCTGGATGCGAATCCCGAATGAACCATGGATTGCGCTCGAAGTTGTGGAGAACGGATTCGACGCGGCCGATGATTGGATTGTCGAACACGTGCAACCTCACGACATCGTTGTCACTGCTGACATTCCACTTGCGAGCCGCTGCATGAAGCAAGGCGCACGTGTCATTGGTCCAGCCGGGAAGACCTTTACCGAAAACAACATCGGTGAGGCCGTCGCGACTCGGGACCTGTTGTCGGAACTTCGTAGCTCAGGAGAGATAACAGGCGGGCCTCCACCGCTAAAGAAGCGTGACCGATCACGTTTTCTTCATCAGCTCGATGAAGTGATTCAATCAATCCGTCGTAAGCAGTCGGGGGTCAGGTCACGCAACTTATAGACGGGTGTCATGGAAAAGGTCTAACGAAAGGGCAGGCGTTGTTTACCCTGGTTACGGATTTGCCTCTTTAATACTCTCCAGCTCTTCCCACCTCCCGTATGCCTCTTCCAATTCCTGCCCCAGCTCATCTATCCTGGCCCGAGCCCTGCTGATCTTATCTCCCGCCCCCCGGTAGAACTCGGGGTCCGCCATCAGTTCATACAGGCCTTTCTGCTCCTGCTCAAGGCCTTCGATACGCACCGGAAGGGCCTCCAGTTCCTTTCCTTCTTTGAAGGTGATCTTTCGGGGCCGTTCCTTTCTTGCACGCTTTTTTTCGGCTTTTGGCTTTGGTGTCGTTCCGGCCCCGCCGGGCTCCTTTGGGTCGGCCGGCTTGGGCCGCTGGCTGAGCCAGTCGTCATACCCTCCTGCATATTCCGTGACAACACCCCCCTCTTCAAACACAAGTGTGCTGGTCACCACGTTATTGAGGAACTCCCGGTCATGGCTCACAAGAAGGATGGTGCCGGAATAGTCCAGTAGCCGCTCCTCAAGAAGCTCAAGGGTTTCCACATCCAGATCATTCGTGGGCTCGTCCAGCACCAGCACGTTGGAGGGACGTGCAAAAAGCCGGGCAAGAAGCAACCGGTTCTTCTCTCCGCCGGACAGGATGTGCACAGGAGTTCTGGCCCGGTCCGGCGCGAAGAGGAAGTCCTTCAGATATCCCATCACGTGCCGTTCGCTGCCGTTGATCTGGATCATCTTCTTTCCGTCAGCGACATTCTCTTCGACCGTCTTGTCCGGGTCCAGCTGCTCGCGGAGCTGATCAAAATAGACCACCTGGATCCGTGTCCCGGTCCTGACCCGGCCCGCGTTCGGCTCCATATCCCCTAGCAGGATCCTGAGCAGGGTGGATTTACCGATGCCGTTGGGTCCGATAACGCCGATGCGGTCCCCCCGGATGATTTTTGTGGAAAAGTTCTTTATACAGGGGTTTCCGCCGTAGCCATGGGTGATTCCCTCTGCCTCGACGACGAGCTTTCCGGTATGCCCGGCCTCATGGATCTGTATCCTGGCGGTGCCCGCCTGCCTTCGCCAGGCCTGCTGTTCCGCCCGCATCTTCAGGAGGGCACGAACCCTTCCCTCGTTCCTCGTTCGCCTTGCCTTGATCCCCTTTCTGATCCACTCCTCCTCCCTTGCCAGCTTCTTGTCAAACCGGCCCCGCTGTGCCTCTTCCGCTTCCAGAGACGCCTGCCTGCGCTCCAAAAAGGTCCGGTACCCGCACGCCCAATTCACAAGCCGGCCGCGGTCCAGCTCAATGATCCGCGTGGCAAGCCTGTCCGTGAACATCCTGTCGTGCGTAACAAATAGCAGGGTGCTTCGGTATTTACGGAGGAACTCTTCTATCCAGACGATGGCGGATATATCCAGATGGTTGGTGGGCTCATCTAAGAGGAGGATGTCCGGTTCCGCAACCAGGGCCCTGGCAAGAAGGACCCTGCGCCTTAATCCCACAGAGAGTGTCTCAAAACGGACATCGGCGTCCAGGGACAGGCGTGTCAGCACCGGTTCGATCTGACGGCGGATCCTCCATCCCGATTCCGTTCCCGGGTTGGGCTCATGCCCGGCAAGCCCCCCCGCAACCACATCATACACGGACCCGGAAAGATCGGACGGCAACGCCTGGGAAAGACCGGCCACGGTGGTCCCCTTCTGAAGGGTGATTACGCCGCTGTCAGGTTCCAGTTTGCCGCTTATGAGCCGCAGCAGGGTGGTCTTTCCCTCCCCGTTGCGCCCCAGAAGGCAGACCTTCTCCCCCTTTTCCACCTGCAACGTCACCTTCTCCAACAGGGGCGGCCCGCCAAAGCGGATGCTTACATCTTGTAGATTCAGAATGGCCATATTTTTTGGAAACGCAATTCACGAAAACGATACCATATCATTCGATCCGGATTTATCAATCCCTTTGAAGGATACCCCATTTTTGCAGTGGGCATCAGTTCTTTTCCCTGAAAGATTTGATAAGGTGATCGGCAAAACACTCAATGGTTTCAGATACGGGCTTTTTCACCTTCACCTTATGCAGTACAATATTGGAAACCGGCAAGACCGGAAGCCCTTTTTCCATCCCGACAATTTCAAGATCCGACGGAACATTGCTTTGTACAATGGGTGCGATTGCAAGCCCTGCTCTCACAGCATCCAGAATCCCTGATATACTCCGGCTGACATATACAATCCGGTATTCTATGCCTGCCTTTTCCAAAGCTTCCGTGGCCCAGCTTCGGAAGATGCAGTCTTCTTCAAACACAGCCAGGGAGAGGGTTTTATTCTTTTGAACAGGAAACCCGGGAGCGGCAACCCATACAACCGGATCATGAGAAATAACGTGGCCCCCACCACTGATTTGAGTGCAAAGCCCGATGTCAAGCTCCCCCCTGTCAACAGCGTCTCTGACCTTATCACTGTTTTCACAACGCATTTCCACCACCACATCCGGAAAAGATGACGCAAACCGTGCCAGCAGCTTCGGCAGGACACCAGAGGTATAATGTTCAGGAGAACCGAACCGGATAACTCCTTTTAACCCGGGTCTGGACAGGGCCAAAACCGCATCGTCATGCTCTTTGACAATTCGCCTGGCATACTTGATCAAGAGGTTGCCTTCTGCGGTCAGTTTTACTTTTTTTCCGATTCTTTCAAACACCGGCTTGCCGATTTCATCTTCAAGACGCTTAATCTGCATACTAACCGCGGATTGAGACCGGTTGACTTGAATGCCGGCCCTGGTAAATCCTTTGGTATCAGCGACCACGATAAATGTTCTTAAATAATCGATCTGTAGATTCATAACGTTTTTTGATTATTAGGATTAAAACAATTCATTTGACAAATGATTTTAGTGAATTTAAGTTTACGGTCAAGAACAAAATACATAATCTCGAAAAGAAGGAGACAAAAAATGACAATCACGGTCTGTATCGCAGGAGCCACGGGGTGGGTTGGTTCCGCTTTGGCAAGAGCCGTTCATCAGGCAGAAGATATGGTGCTTTCAGGTGCTGTTTCCAGGTCGAACAAAGGAAAAACAATAGAGGAAGTTCTTGATCTTAAAGGCGCCGGTGTGGTGATTTCCAGATCTGTAAATGAGGCCTTACAAACAGCCTGCGATGTCATGGTGGAATTTACAAAACCTGATGTTGCAAAACAGAACATACTTACGGCCCTCGATTCAGGGGTCCATGTTGTGGTGGGAACCTCCGGGTTGAGCGATGAAGATTACGCAGAAATCAATGAAAAGGCCAAAGAGAAGGATTTGGGTGTACTTGCGGCAGGGAATTTTGCCCTAACCGCAGTGCTGCTACAAAAGTTTGCCAAGATCGCGGCCACTTACATTCCCCATTGGGAAATCATTGATTATGCTGATTCCGGTAAGGTGGATGTCCCCAGTGGTACAGTGTTGGAACTGTCAAACCAGCTAAGCAACATCAGAGAATCTACCCTGGATATCCCCACAGAAGAACTCCACGGCCCCAAAGAAACCAGAGGAGCAAGGCTCAATGGCTCCCAGGTTCATTCCATACGTCTGCCCGGGTATGTCATTGCAGCTGAAATTATCTTTGGAATGGATGATCAGAAACTTGTGCTGCGCCATGAAGCCGGCTCAAGTGCAAAGCCCTATGTTGACGGCGCCATGCTTGCCATCCGTAAAGTGAGCACACTCAGAGGCCTTAAACGAGGCCTGGATACAATCATGGATATCTGATTGTATTGATAAAAGGGAAACGCATCGGCCTGTTGGTCAGTAGCCAAACACCCCATTCATTTACGTGCCCGTCCATGGGCACGATGATGACTTCCAACGAAGTCGCTTAATTAACCGCGTATAAAGAAGCGAATCTGAGAATCTTTTTCATGTTCTTTCTCATAGTGCACTTGGCAACTCACTTCACCATGGACGGCTATTTGGGGTTTAAACCTCCTAAACTCATGCGCTTACTACTGCGTACCGCTAAACCCCAAATAACCGTCCATCCCCTCAAGAGTGTTTAGAAAGCATCTGAAAAAGATTGTCAGGTTCGGTTCCGATTCGTTGCTCATAGACTGCCGCTCGCGGGATAAACCAGCTTCTTACAAAGTCATCAAATTTGCATTGTAATACCTTGGATCTCCTGTCCCTCGTGCGAGAGCTCTATCTCCGCCAATACCAGACCCAGGTTGTTACCCAGAAATTCGTCCACTTCCCAGGTCATCCCTTCAAAGGGGACTTTGTACCTCATTTTTTCGATGAGGGGTTGTTCGCAAATGAAGATGTGACTATATTGCGAGCAGAGAGAGAAACTCTCCCTGGGCAGTAACCTGGGGAAGACCGGTCAGGGCATGTCGAAACCGAGCCCGGGCTCGCGGGTGGGAAAAAGGGTCCCGTTTCGGAGGATCACGGCCCCATGGGAAGGGTCGTTCAGAAGGTCCAGGTGTCCATCCAGATCGGCGTACA
>CAYOIU010000325.1:0-1102 GCA_964404085.1 uncultured Desulfobacteraceae bacterium
ATTGCATTGCCATTTCCAGGATACGTCGCTCGGAAAGATCGGGATCGATATCAATGATCTCGTCCACCTGACGGATCACCTGATCGAGAAAAGCAGAAAAGACATGTTCTTCCAGCCACTCCGACAGAAAAGACCAGAAGGTTTCATCGGTCTCGAGATCCTTCGCCCAGGGTTCCTGGTGAATGGCCTTGACAAGGGAGGCTAGATATCTCAGCATCGTGTGCTCGAATAAAGTTTTTTTGGTCGAACCGGTTATATTTTCTAACAGACGGCCCTGGGAAAGTCAAGAAATGTGGGGGAAAGTCAGTGGTGGGCTTTTCTTTTTAAACGACGGGGCCCTTTAGAAAAAGGTCCATTCCTGAAGAGCCCCTGTAAGAGGTTAACCGGCTTCAACCGTTATCTGCCTTGGCTTGGCGGTCTCTGCCTTGGGAAAAATGATTTTCAAAACTCCGTCTTTCATATTCGCCTCGATTTTCTGCTGATCGATGATGTTGCTCAAAGTGAAGTTTCTGTAATAGTCACCTGATCGGTATTCGGTATAGACCGGCGTGGCGTCCATTTGATCCTCTTCGACCCTCCCCCGGATGGTCAATTCGCCGTCTTCCAAATGGATTTCCACACCTTCATTGTTGACTCCGGGCATATCGGCTATGAGCACAAGCGCTTCCTTGCTTTCATAGATATCCACGGCTGGAAGAAAAACCGGGCGCCGTTGTGTAGGCTCACCCCTTGCCTCCATTTCCTTCTTGTCTCTCAATTGTATCTTGTTTTTTTCCACTGTCGGCTCCCCCTTACCCAATCTTGATATCTATTTTCTTGGGTTTGACCTCTTCCGCTTTCGGCAGGGTCAAACGCAGAATACCATCTCTGGTTGCAGCTGTTACCTTATCGGTAGCAATGCGTGTAGGAAGGGCGACCGATCTGCTGAACTTTCCCTCTTCCCTCTCTCTTCGATGGTAACTCACCTCTTTGCCCTCTTGTCCAGCCTTACGTTCTCCCCTTATCAAGACACTGTCTTCCTCTACGGTGATGTCTATATCCTCTCCCGTTATTCCAGGAAGCTCAGCCCTGATATACACGTTGTCATCATCCTGAGACACAT
>CAYOIU010000325.1:1112-4933 GCA_964404085.1 uncultured Desulfobacteraceae bacterium
CACCCCCGCATTTCTCATGGGTATCTTTGCGCCGAAAAACCGATCAAACAACGTATTCATTTCCCCCTGCAATCTGCTGAGTTGAGCAAATGCATTGGTTTCAAACGGATCTCTCCATCTCAAAATGGCCATTGCCACACCTCCTTTTCACAAGTTTCCAATAGCTCATTCTTGAATCATCTCGGACTATTGCCAATGATTCGCGTCTTGTATTATAGATAATTCGCATCTGAGAAATGTCAAGTGGGAAAACAAGGGGGGCATCTTTGATGAAAGGAAGCTAACTCATGTCCCAAACGGCACCCTATGAACAACGAATGGGAACCGAACCTGACAATCTTTTTCAGATGCTTTCTAAACACTCCGGAGGGGATGGACGGTTATTTGGGGTTTAGCGATGCGCAGTAGTGAGAGCATGGGTTGAGGAGGTTTAAACCCCAAATAGCCGTCCATGTTGAAGTGAGTTGCCAAGTGCACTTTGAGAAAGCACATGAAAAAGATTCTCAGATTCGGTTCTTTATACGCGTTTAATAATGCGACGTCGTTGGAAGTTATTAACAGCGAAGAAGATCAGCGCATTACATTCAGTTGGGAACGTTGGAGAATGCCGGCATTGTTTCAGTCACTTGTCCCTCGCCTTCGAAAAACAATCGCCGCCAGGAGCCCACCCACAATATCAGCAACCACATCGCCAAGGCTCGAATCTCTGCCCGGGACAAAATACTGGTGTGCCTCATCAATAAGACCGTAGCATGCGGTGAAAAGCACTACCATAATGACCTGCCGGGTCGACAACTGCGCTCCCCATCCACCGAAAGAGCCGGCTATGAACAACCCCAGAACCCCAAAGGCCAATGCATGTTCTACCTTGTCCTGGCCCGGAAACAGGTCCGGTGATGGTAAGGATTCTTTTGAAGAGAGCCAGAAGATGGCAAGCATCCAGATAACTGCAAGTATGCGGTAAGTCCAGCGATTTCGAGCCAATCCTGCAAAACCCACTAGATGTACCCCTTCTGCCCGAGAAAAAGGAGCACTTCCTGGGCGGCCTCATCAGGGCTGAGCGTGGTGGTGTCAATTCGGACCTCCGGATTCTCCGGAGTTTCGTAAGGGTCATCCACGCCTGTGAAGCCCTTGATCAGACCCGCCCTGGCTTTCGCATACATACCCTTTCTGTCGCGCCTCTCGCATTCCTCGATGGGAGTCGCCACGTGAACCTCGACAAAACCCCCGTAGGTCTCGATGAGTGAACGAATCTGTTCCCGCGTAGCTTCGTATGGAGCAATGGGGGCGCAAATGGCGACCCCGCGATTTTTGGTAATTTCGCTGGCCACGAACCCGATGCGTTTCACATTGATATCCCTGTGCTCCTTTGAGAAACCCAATTCGCTGGACAGGTTTTGTCGTACGATATCGCCGTCCAGAAGGGTCACCGGTCGGTCTCCCATTTCAAGAAATTTCGAATAGAGGATCCTGGCGATAGTAGACTTGCCAGCGCCGGAAAGCCCGGTCAGAAAAACGGTAAAACCCTGTTTTTTGGGTGGGGGGTAGCTGCGACGCAACTCTTCAAGGACATCGGAAAACGTGGCCCATTCAGGTACATTTCGCCCCGAGCGTACACGCTCACGAATATCAGTACCTGTAAGCGAAATGGTCTGCGTTCCTTCAACCACCTGATCCACCGGACGGTACTCATCTTCAAACGGGAGGTAGGCAATCTCCTCGAATGCCACCGGGACAATTCCGATTTCACCGCTCATGTCCTGGGCCGTTTTTCGAGCCTCGTCATGTGCATAGAACGGCTGATTCTTACCATCAGGTCCCGGGCTTCCATGGTCGCGTCCGAAGATAAAGTGGGTACATCCAAAATTCCTGGCTATGATGGCGTGCCAGGTGGCTTCCCTGGGACCGGCCATACGGGTGGCCAGCGGCAGGAGGTTTAGGATGTATGAGTCGGGTGGATAATGGCTGCAGACCGCCTTGTAAGAGCGGGCCCGTGTATAATGGTCGAAATCATCCGGCTTTGTCATCCCGATAATGGGGAGCAGGAGAAGGTTGGCTTTGGCCTCTCTCATAGCAAGAAGTGTCATTTCAAACTGCGGCCGGTGAATGGGGTTTCGGGTCTGGAAGCCGACCACCCTGTTCCAACCCAACTTGTCATAGATCCTGCGTATCTCCGAAGGCGTGATTCGCTGTTGTCTGAAATCGAAATGGAGGGGCAGACTCAGTACCTCCAGTTTGCCGCCCAGGTAGTAGTCTCCTCCCATGTGGAACAGATAGCGAACACCTGGATGGTTCCGGTCAAGGGTCCTGTAAATCTGCAGGGCCTCTTTCTTGCGCTCAACGGCCCAGATGTCTTCAACGTGCAGGATGGCCAGAAGAAATCCTTCGGGGTCCCTGAGACAAACGGATTGCCCCGCTTCCAGGTGTCGCGCCTGGGTTTCTGAAACATCCAGGCAGACGGGAACGGGCCAAATCATATCATTCTGCAGCCTCATCCGGTCCAGGACGGCTTCGTAGTCCGACTTGTTCAGAAAGCCTTTTAAAGGAGAAAATGCACCGGTGGCCAGAAGTTCGAGGTCACAAAGCTGACGATCGTTCAGGGTGATGTCC
Source organism: uncultured Desulfobacteraceae bacterium (assembly GCA_964404085.1). Lineage (GTDB taxonomy): Bacteria > Desulfobacterota > DSM-4660 > Desulfatiglandales > Desulfatiglandaceae > CAYUCJ01. The sequence goes on from CAYOIU010000325.1 coordinate 3,723, forward strand.
GGTAGGCTCCGGGCAATCTCCCGAAGGACGGCGGCACGTTCTTCATCCACAAGCAGGTTGACCAGTTCGCCCCCGTAAGGATCGAGCCGTTCTTTTCTTTTCATGGGCGTTCCTTCACTTCATTCACGCGTTTTTTCAGTCTTTTCTCGAAAATGCTTCAGCCGTTTCTACCTACCAGAAACACCGGTATTATTCCACCCAATTATAGGTCCTCTGCACGGCCTTTTTCCAGCCCCTGTAACCCTCTTCCCTCTCCGTTGAAGACATGGATGGTGTAAAGGTCTTGTCAACCTCCCAATTCCGACGCAGTTCGTCAAGCCCGCTCCAGAACCCCACAGCCAGGCCTGCCGCATAGGCGGCGCCTAATGCCGTGGTCTCTGCAACCTTGGGTCGGATGACGGGGACATCCAGGATGTCCGTCTGGAATTGCATGAGCAGCGCGTTATGAACCATGCCCCCGTCGGCTTTCAGTTTGGTAAGTCCGCCCCTGAAATCATTGTTCATGGCTTCAACAATGTCCCTGGTCTGGTAACCACATGCCTCCAGCGCGGCACGCGCGATGTGCCCCTTGTTCACATATCGCGTCAACCCCACCACCACGCCGCGTGCATCGGGACGCCAGTAGGGGGCAAACAGCCCGGAAAAAGCGGGAACAATATAGGCTCCCCCGTTGTCTTCCACCGTAAGGGCCAGGGCCTCAATCTCAGGGGCCTTTTTGATCAGCCCCAGGTTGTCTCGGAGCCATTGGACAAGGGCACCGGCTATGGCCACTGAACCCTCAAGGGCATAAACCGGCTTTCCACCTCTTAATTGATAGGCAACCGTAGTGAGCAATCCGTGTTTGGACTTGACCGGACGGTTTCCCGTGTTGAGCAGAAGAAAACAACCGGTGCCGTACGTATTTTTTGCCTCACCTGCATCAAAGCAGGTTTGACCTACCAGAGCGGCCTGCTGATCTCCCAGAGCCCCGCAAACAGGCACCGCTGCACCCAAAGGGCCATTTTCCGAAGTGGTTCCCCAATGATCCGTATCACTGGAAGGGACGATCTCAGGGAGCATCTCCTTCGGGATACCGAGGGTTTGAAGAATATTTTCGTCCCATTGGAGGGTGTGCAGATTCATGAGCATCGTGCGGCTGGCATTGGTCACATCCGTTACGTGAGATCCTCCCTTCGGCCCACCGGTCAACCACCAGATGACCCAGGATTCCA
>CAYOIU010000326.1:0-4885 GCA_964404085.1 uncultured Desulfobacteraceae bacterium
TGACTTTCATATTGTTGCTGCCGTTGGTCCCCCACAAGATGTTGACTTTCTCCTGCAGGACCATCCTTTCACAGACTTTTTTGGTGATAGCGGGCTTTGATTGGTGATTCGCCTTGATAAGCTGGATCTTTTTCCTCTTGCCATCGACAAGGATGCCTCCCCTCTTGTTGATGTCATGGGCGACAAACGTGGCACATGCCCAATACAGCTCTCCCACTGTAGCGGCCGGCCCGGAAAATGAACACACCACCGCGATTTTGATGGTATCCCCTTTGGGGATGATCGGGTTATTCGGATCAAAGTCGGACATGTCTGCCATTTTATTTACGTCAAAAGCGTCCATACCCGCCATGGCCTGGGGTAATGCCAGTAGACTCAGGCAACAGAACACGAAAATCGTCACGAAAATCTTTTTGGTTGATTTCATCTTTCCCCCCTTTGAGACTAACGAATGACAAACCAAGGTTGAAAATCCGGTACGAAGACCGATGATCATAAAATTGTTTCACCTCCTTTCTCTTGGAGCATCATTATTATAGTTACCTTTTCGATGACGATGAGCTTTCTTCCCTTTGACCTTTCTCTATTTCAACGGATTTCAGCAAGCGAGTATAATTTTCTCTGAAGAGCTTGCGGTAGACGTGATAGAAAAAGAGGCTCATTACTTCGGTAAATTTGCTGCCCCGGTCGAGAAAGTCTTCCGAAGAGAGTGGCTTCATATGGGGCTCGTAGTACGCTTTTTGAGTACCTATTACGTATTCACGGACAAAATCAGCGATGCGTCTCAGGTCCTCCGGGTCCGTACCGTCCTTCGGTCCGAATCCAAGCCGGTCCATGTTGACAATCAACTTGCCGATAATGACATCGTCTTGGGAGTAGACCAGATCCCCGTCACGTTCTTCCGGCGTGATGACACCCCATTTCTCGTACATGTCGAGGTATTTTCTGCCGAGGCCCGTCACCTTCCGAAAGGCATCTCTGCCTGCTATTTCTGCAGTAAAGAGTCGGTCAAGAGGTCTGAAGTAGTCACTCAAGAGGAAAAAGGCGGATTTTTCCGACCTGCTCAGCTTTTTTTGCTGTTTGAGGATCTTTTTGATGACGGAGAGAGGAAGAAAGTAGTTGTCCTGCAAGGCCTTAATAATCTTGATCTGCTCTACATAGCCCTTATTGTAATCTGCGGTGTTTTTGCCGGTTTTGCGAGGCTTGCGTAGGACGCCCTCGTGGACATAATAGTGAATGGTCTGCTTGGGTACACCTGTTCGTTCTGCCAACTCGCTGATTTTCATTTTTCCCCTCAGGTATGCAGTATTCTTGATTGCAAACCCAATAACCAGCAAGACACATCATTAATCATATTGAAAAGCCATCATATCTGTCAAGATAATTTTTTTTGAATAATGGATGTCCTACGGTTATTACTTATCAATTAGTCTTTATATTCTATATGTTATGAAGTAATCGTATATCTGCGCTGGACGTTAACTGTACAGCAACACTATACATGTATGGATGGAGACCAGATAGGAGTTGAAAACATGAAAACAGGATACAAGACCATAGAAATTGAGGAAAAGGGTGGTGTTGCCGTATTCACCATGAACAACCCGCCGGTGAATCAGCTCTCCCCGCATTTTGCCCTGGAATTGAGGGAAGCCGGCCTCGATGCATTCGAGGATGACGACATCAAAGCGGTAATTCTCACCGGCACGGGCAAAAGCTTTGTCGCGGGTGCGGATATCAAGCATGCCCAGGGTCTCCTTGTTGAGTTCCCGGTACCGGTGAAGCCGGCCGTCGGGTTCCCCATGGCGGCGGTCACCAGCCGTATGCTTCCCTCTCGATGATCGTCGCCACCCCCTGCCCCCCGCCGCAACAGGCATTGGCGAGGCCCCAGCGGGCGCCTTTCAGCTCCAGGATTCGCGCAAGGGTCCCGACCAGCCGGTTGCCCGTAGCGCCGAGCGGATGCCCGATGGCGGTACCGCCACCCATGATATTGACCCGCTCCGGATCGATCCCCAGCTCTTTGATGCAGTTGAGGGCCACGATGGCGAAGGCCTCGTTGATTTCCCAGTAGTCGATATCTGCAACTTCCATCCCCGCGGCCTTCAGGGCCTTGCGGGATGCCGGGACCGGACCGGTTCCCATGATCGTGGGGTCGACCCCGGCAAAGCCGATTGAACGAATGGTGGCCATAGGCTTAAGGCCGTCCGTCCGGGCCTTGTCTTTGGACATAAGGATCAAGGCTGTGGCTCCCGCATTCAACGGGGACGAGTTGCCGGCTGTGATGACCCCGTCTTCTTTGAAGGCCGGTTTGAGTTTTCCTGTATCTTCCAGCGTGGCCCCATGCCGCACGGCCATATCCCGGTTCACGGTTATCATCGAACCGTCTGCCTGCTCGGCCTCTATGGGCATGATCTCCCCGTCGAAAAAGCCCGCCTTTTGGGCCTGTTCGGCCAGATTATGGGAGCGGGTGCCCCATCGGTCCATGTCCTCGCGGGTGAAATCTCTCTGTGAGAAGAGCTTTTCGGCGGTGAACCCCATATTCGAGAGCGTCTTGTAGTCCCAGTGTTCCATGGATTCGTCATTCAGGAAGCGGGAATTGGGACTGATAGCGCCTTCCTTGGCTCTCAGGAGGGGCCCGTAGTTTCGGGTCATGTGCTCCATCCCCCCCACCAGGACCGTTTCCGCAAATCCCGCAGCGATTTCCAGGAATCCGATGTGGATGCCGGCCATGGCCGAGCCGCACTGCTGGTCCACAAACTTGGCCGGAATGTTTTGCGGCAAATCGGCGAGAAATAACGGGTACCGACCACCGTAGGTCCAATTCTCATTGACACCCACAGCCGATCCAACTAGAAAATCATCCACCTCCTCGGGATTGACCCGACTTCTATTGAGCACTTCCGGGAGAAGACGTGCCAGGAGATCGTCTGCTCTCAATTTGTGGAATACGTCTCTTCCGGGGTCGGTCGGCCTGGATCTGGATTGGGCCGTCCTCAGGTACCCTACTATTACCACATCTCTCATTTCCCGCATGGCTTCACCTTCAAAGTTTTCGGTCTTGCTCATTTGCCGGTCAAATACCCTTCCAGAAAGGCCACCACGAAACCGGCGTAATCGTCGACGCTGACCTTCTGCTTGGCGTACTTCTTACGCTTCAGGTACCAATCCTGGAGCACCGCCTTGATCACGCTGGCGGCCAGCTGCTGGTCGTGACGGACAAAGGCGCCCTCTGCCTGGCCCTGGCGGAGAATTTCCGCAAACATCCCATCGGTGTACATATCGCCGGCAATGGTCCTTTCCCTTTCCGGCTTGACCAGGTTCTTGGCTTCCATAAAAGAAAAATAGAACCAGGATTGCATGATCTCGCTCAAAAACAGGTGGGTCCTGATGGCCGCTCGGAGTTTGGCTTGCGCCCCTTCGATGTCTCCGACGCACGTGTCGAAAATCTGCCTGGCCACTTTCCTGTGCTGCTTCTGCAGGATCTCCAGGAGTTTTTCCTTGCTCGGAAAGTAGGAATAGAGGGCGCCCATGCTCAGCCCGGCTTCCCTGCTGAGGTCGCGCATGGTCATGGCCTGGAATCCTTTTCGGTTGCTGATCCGAAGGGTCGCATCAAAGATTTTCTCCATGTTCTTGACGACCGTGGCTTCCTTTTTAACCAGAATCCGTTCCCGGTTCTCCTCAAACGTACGCAGATAAATATCTTCTCTGGAAATCTTGACCAATTTCACGAAATCCGCATAATTCATGTCTGTCCCTTTTGAAAACGGCATCGCATCCAATTCTCGAGAATCCTCCCTGCACCTGTTCTCCGTCAGAATGAACATGGATCATGGGCGGCCGGCTTTGCGGAGACACCCCATCTGATAGTTACAGGGGAGGTCCAACGGCGTCAAGAAAAAAAGAGCGAGCGTTCGTTTTTTCTTGACGCATTGCCGGCGACCATCTAGATTCATTTTAAAGGCCGATGTGTTGCCCCTGTGGAATACCGTCTCCCCGGGCTGAACTGCAAGCACCCTGTCCGATCGTTTGATCTGCCGCAGAAGAACATGAGAATCGAACAAACCGGAAAAATTGAGGAAGACTTCTACGTCATCGGAAACGCCGGCTTCCCGGTATACCTCCTGGACGGCGCCATGCCGGTCCTGTTTGACGCCGGCGTGACCATGATGGCCCGTTGCTACGCGGAAGACCTCCAGAGGATATTGGGACGGCGCAAGCCTGCATACCTCTTTCTGACCCACTCTCATTTCGATCACATCGGCGCGGCATCATACCTGAAGTCCCTCTATCCCCATATGAAGGTCGCCGGGTCGGCCCACGTCGGCGAGATCCTGGAGAACCCAAGGGCGGTCCACGTGATCAGGGAATTAAACCGGGAGGCAGCCAGGTACGGTCACGTGTCTCCGGGCTGGACGATCTACAAGGGTGATTTCGAACCGTTCACGCTCGACGTGGTCCTGGAATCCGGTGAAGTAATCGATTTGGCCGCCGATTGCCATGTGGAGGCCATCAGCGCTCCCGGACACACCTGGGATTTTATGAGCTACTGGATTCCGGAAAAAGGGATCCTGGTGGCCTCGGAGGCGGTCGGCTGCGACGACGGGACCGGCTACATCTACACCGAGTTCCTGGTGGACTACGATGTTTACCGGCGTTCTCTGGAACGATTGGCCCGTATGGACATGCGGGTGCTCTGCCCCGGTCACAAGATGGTGGTAACGGGCCGGGATGCCCGGGAATACATTCGCCGTTCCCTGGATCAGGCTGCCGAATATCTGAGCATGGTGGAAGAATTTCTGCTGGCCGAGCACGGAGACATCGAACGCGCCATAGCCCGGGTCAAGGCGGTGGAATGGGACCCCAAGCCCTTTCCCAAGCAGGTGGA
>CAYOIU010000327.1:0-4878 GCA_964404085.1 uncultured Desulfobacteraceae bacterium
CGCCGGCTTCATCTCGCCGGAGCCTTATTTACCGCTCCATTTTGAAACTGGCTCTTTGGTATCATTTTCTTTTGACGACTCCCAAATCTTTCGTCCAGGATAATCATTTTTGAATGCCAGCTTCAGAAAATTGGATATCACAATTTATTTTGAGTGCCTGAATTTACTGATTTGTTGGAGTTGGAAAAGCGAGTTTATATGGAGCCAAGTGATCCATGTTTAATCGTTTTTAAGGAGTATCACCAAGAGATAACTCCATAAAAACTGTCCTTTTCAGCACTTCTGCTGGTACATCGTAGTACTGATCAGCTGTTTTGAAACCAAGAGAGCTGTAAAGGCTTTGTGCTGCAACCATGAAATCACCAGTATCCAGAAGCATTTTATGATAGCCCTTACTCTTCGCTTCTTGAATAACCTTTTTGGCTAAAGCTCTCCCTAAACCTTTGCTCCGACACTCAGGCATTACAAATAACCTCTTCATTTCACAGATACCAGGTTCAAACGATCTCAAAGCTACGCAACCCACGGGGTCTCCCTCAATCTCTGCAATCAATAAACAGCCCTCAGGAGGAGAAAAATCCCCAGGAAGATTATCCAATTCTGCTTCTACGCCCTGATAACTTAAGTTGATCCCATTATCTTCGGTAATCCAATTAAAATACTTTCGGAACATTAGTTTGATTTGTTCTAAATCAGTACCAGAACCCATCTCTCTTATTTCCATATTTTCGCACCTCATCGAAAGTTTCGAATAGCAGTGGTATTGATAATTTATTTCAAAGGCCATATGGAGCCGTTGGATACTACACTCCTTGTTTTTCAGTGCTGTTCAGACGCAAGGATTTGCAAATAACGCAGAGATCCTTAGCCCGGTTTCCCGCGTTCGATGGATTGACAGGTTTGGTCATATTTTGACATTTTTTCATGTCAAGGACCGTCTCCGACTCAGTCAGGGCCTTTCAAGGTAGCGCTGCCTTAACGATAAACCCACCAGCATCTTCCGCTCAGATGCATCCGTCTTGTTAGCCACTCACCCGGCACCAGACCAAATCTCGTCACTACCACGGAGCATAAGAATAGCAATAATCAGGTACTCAATTCTCCAGTGCGATGATCTCCATTAGTTTGTCAGAATCTATGCTACCGCCACTGATTATGCACACCGTTGTACCGCGCTCGTCAGGTGGCGTGGCCAGTGCAGCCGCAACTGACAGAGCGCCTGAGCCCTCGACGATTAATTTATTCCTAAGAGAAAGTTTTTTTATAGCTATCTTAACGGCCTCTTCTGAAACAAGCACTGTTTCATCAACGACCTGCCTCAACAATGGATACATCTCGTCAACAACAAATGGCACAGCTGTGCCATCGCAAATTGTTGACTGAGCATCAACCCAGGTAGGTCTACCAGCTTTGAAGGTAGCCTGCAAAGATGGACAGGCTTCGGATTGAACACCCACAACCCTAATCGATGTTTTCAAGACTTTCAGAGCACTACCTATGCCGCTAATCAATCCGCCTCCTCCAACAGGCACATAGACCGTGTCAACGTCAGGCATATCGTGGAAAATCTCGAGCCCGACAGTTCCGCTACCTGCAATCATTTTTTGATCGGCCCATGGATTGAGGAAGCTATAGGGTTCTTTATCCCAGCGAGCCTCGAAAATGAAGTTGATAAGCTCGTCCATAGGTACAAGAACTGCCTCCACACCGTAACGTTTGATTGCCTCCAACTTGGAAGTTGGTACGCTATCCGGTAGTAAGCTTCGCGCTGGAACTCTGAAAAGACGGGCTGTGTACCCCAGGGCCATGGCTGTATTGCCCGCACTAATGGTGCTGAGGCCACGATTTCGCTCTTCTGTTGTAAGAGATGCTGCCCAGTTGTAGGCGCCTCGTATCTTGTAGGATCCTATAGGCTGTAGAATCTCTGGCTTGAGAAAGATATCGGTCGTTTTATCGAAGGAGTGTAGTGGGAGAAGCGGAGTGCGAATCATGACGTGTTTCAACCGTTCAGCAGCCGCCTGAATCTCAAGTAGGTCAGGTGGGGATGCAGTCGCACCACCCCATCCAGTGGGTCTGTTGTCAAGGTCCATAATTGTTCTCCTCACCGCTCACGATTTCTTCGCCGTGATAGCCACGTCGGCTCCAGCGGGGGCTAGGAGCACACTTCCTCAAGGCTAGAGAATGTCAAGGCATCGGTAGGTGTACTTCTCCGAATCGAATCCCTTTCTATTCCCGCCGCTTGTAGGCAATGCACTCGATCTCAACAGCAGCTCCAAGCGCTAGATCCGCTCGCCCCACTGTAATCCGTGCTGGAGGATCAGAGCCCATGACCTTGAGATAGGCTTCGTTCATATCCACGAAGGTGTCCATATCTGCGAGAAAAATGCTAACCTTCACTACGTCATTCAGTGACGCTCCACACGCCTTCAGAATGGTCTCAATGTGGCGCATCGTCTGTGTCGTCTCTGGCCCGGTACCGCCCTCAACCAACTCCATCGAATTGGGTTTCGCACCCAGTGTGCCAGAAACATAGATAAAGTCACCTGCAACTACCGCGTGGCTGAACGCCGGCAGTCGAGCAAGCCCCTCCACATTCACTCTTCTTGGTTTCATATATGCCCTCCTACTCATTCGAAGATTTTTGGCGGTATGCGCCTAACTTAGTGTACTAAATAGAAAAGCTTCTGCATATTATCGCTACCCTACCTCCTTATCGAAAGTGCAGATTTCAGGGAGTTTCCAAAACGAGCGATTATTTGCATAATCCTTTCGTCACTGAGGAAACAAGTATACCTCTGGTAATCGATAAATTCCCAGGGAAAATCTAGGCGAGAGATTATTGCCCCTCTTAATTCAGGTTTCAACAACCTTTATTTTCTCTTTTGTGTACTTCCCCATTCCTTGGTGCTATGCCAAAGCTCCCTATTCCCCAACATCAATACTGCCTGTTTCTTTCCGTTGTCCCGCGTTTTTTAGGTTTCACCCCAACCCCGAACGTTGAGCCTCGAAACGGAGAATCAGGAGGAAGTACGCATGACAATACATCCCCATGGATGCGCACCTGCTCTCCCAGCCAGTTAAATGCTGCAAGCCGAACTCTTCGATCTAAATTCGTCATGCCGTTTTTCAAAAACAGCGAAGTGAATAAAATATGGGTGAGCCCTTTTCACTTTTCACCATTGCCGGCCAGATTCAAATTTTACGAATAATCTCTTTGATTTTTTCAAGGTTGCATTTGCGGAGGTGCATATATTCGCTGTGATAGCGCCACCCTGTCGGGTAGGTTAGAAAGATGGAGATATCTCTGTCATTGTCTTTGACCTGCCCCCGGACAATTTCTCCCTTGTTGAGCAACGCAATGTACTTGTTGATTTTTTCCTGGGCAACACTGTTAAAGATGTCTTTGTTGAATGTGACGATTGCATCGGCACCTGTTTCCTGAAGTTTCTCTTTGAATTCAGCCTTTGCTTCGCATTCAATGACCTGGGTAATTTTCTTTCCGATTTTCCACGCTGCTCTTTCGGCGTTTCAGGCTAGCCCTTTTCCAATATTGCTGTAATGCGATTCCGTTCATCACGGCTTTGATTGTCAACTGGGAACAAATCAATTTCTGCGGGTGATGAAGCCCCCAGGCCAAGTTCAACCGCCCTGGCAATCTGTCCCTGTTTGAAGATCTCTTGCTTCATGATTTGATCGTTGCTTCCAAGTGACTTCAAGACAGCCACTCCAATGGCGTCTATGGCCACACGATCCACAGACGCAAGAAAAACATTCCCTTTGGCCCTCTTGCCGGTCATCGGGCCTCCATCAATAAAGGCATCAATGCCGTCCAATACAACCAGGTCCGGTTGAAAAGGCGCATTTATTTCTGCGATCATCTTTCGCTGATGGGGCGATCCGTGCAGTTCGCTCATGTAATTGTAGCCGTGTCTGCTAGTAGGGACGACACCGACATGGAGCTTCAGTGACATGGTGAAAACCCCACCGTATTGGTGGGTCTTGAGGCAGCAGGTGGAAATGAGGCACTCAGCCTCAAGAATAGGGCGTGCAATACGAAATCCCTCCCGCCAATGGCTATCCTTGGGCTTGAATTCAACCCAGTCCTCACCCTCAAGGTCATCAAAGTTGATGATCCTGACATCCCGCTTTTCCATCAGCGGAATCACGCCCTTCGCCTCCATTACCTCCTTCGTGGGCGGATAGCTTCTCTCGCCAAGGCTGACAGATTTTGCCCCCATTTTCCAAACCTCTTCCACAAGAGCCACCAGTGTATCATTATGAGTGGATCCGGGGACGGGATCGGCAGTGTTGAAATTGGGTTTGATCAGGACATCTTTGTTCTTCACGGGGTTGATCTTCAGGGCGTTTATTGAGGAGACAACACCGGATTTTCGATCTTCGGTTCTGAATAATGCCACGCGGCTCTTCGGGCCAGCCATAGTTAGTCCTCCATGTATACCAAGCAATAAAGTACCGGCGCCAGCGCCGGATTACTTCAGAAAATCCCTCCCGCTGATGGTAAGAATGAGCTGAGCCTCTGTGAGTGTTACGGCGATAAGGATTCCTTCGCTCCACATTTCTTTTGCAGCCAAGTCTAAAGCCCTGCCATCCAGCATCATGGGAATTGCCTGCGCGTGACTTTCTGTAATCTCAATAGGCCATTCTTTCCGGAATGACGCCCCGGCCCCTGCCCCTTGGATTCAGTGCATCGCTTTGCCATATTCCCTAATGATCCTGCCTTTAACATTATCACCGCAAAACGGACAATCATTCTGATTGGTATCCAGGTCTGTCATATTATTTCATTCCGCGAAGTGAAAAAATTTGTGTGACCCATTTTCCACTTTCTCCACGGACGTTTTTTCTCCACGCCCACGG
>CAYOIU010000328.1:0-4872 GCA_964404085.1 uncultured Desulfobacteraceae bacterium
GGTGAAGCGTAAGGCGTATGTTGTGAAGAGCTTTTCTTTTTCATTTTTGTAACCCTAGTAGATTGTCTCGTTTTCTTATTGAATTAATGAGACTAAACCTCTTTCACTAACTCAACAGACTCCTTCCACACTATAAGATCATGGTGTTTTCTCTTCACTCCTAACTCCTAACACCTCGCAATACATTCGTTACTCAAACTGGTTATACGTCCGAAATCCGGCATTGTTGCACAACTGGTCTTTTTCAGCCTCCTTCAGGTCTTCCCGGACCATCATCCTGACGAGTTCGTCAAAAGAAACCCTTGCCTTCCATCCGAGCTTTTCCCTTGCCTTTGTGGGATCACCCAGCAAAAAATCCACTTCAGTGGGCCGAAAATAGCGCGGGTCGATCTGGACCATGACCTTCCCCGTACCGCACTCTTTTCCCACTTCTTCCACACCTGCACCTTCCCAATACAAATCGACCCCGATCTCTTTGAAGGCCCTTTCGGCAAATTCTCTGACCGAATGGGTTTCTCCTGTTGCTATGACAAAGTCTTCCGGTTCATCCTGCTGCAGCATCAACCACATGGCCTTCACATAATCTCCTGCATAGCCCCAGTCTCTCTTTGCGTCCAAGTTCCCAAGATAGATCCCGTTCTTGAGACCCAGCTTTATTCTGGCCACCGCCCTGGTGATCTTCCGTGTCACAAAAGTCTCACCCCGAATGGGCGACTCATGGTTAAAAAGAATGCCGTTACAGGCGAACATGTTATAGGCCTCCCTGTAATTAATGGTAATCCAATAACCGTAGAGTTTGGCGGCCGCATAGGGGCTCCGCGGGTAGAAAGGTGTAGTTTCCCTCTGAGGCGTTTCCTGTATCTTCCCGAAAAGTTCGCTGGTGGAAGCCTGATAAAAGCGCGTCTTTTGCTCAAGTCCCAGTATCCTGATGGCCTCAAGGAGGCGCAGGGTTCCCAGGGCATCGGAATTGGCCGTGTATTCCGCTGTCTCGAAAGAGACCCTGACATGGCTCTGTGCGGCAAGATTATAGATCTCGTGCGGCCTGGTTTCCTGGATAATACGGATAAGGTTCGTGGAATCCGTCAGATCCCCGTAATGCATAAAAAAATGGACATCGGTTTCATGGGGATCCCGGTAAAGATGATCTACCCTGCCCGTATTGAAAGAAGAGGACCGCCTCTTGATTCCGTGGACTTCGTATCCTTTTTTCAGCAGGAAATCCGCAAGATAAGCGCCGTCCTGTCCGGTGATTCCTGTGATCAATGCTTTTTTCATGTTTTACCCTGTCGCCCCCGTGCACTTATTGAGAGGTTGCACCCCTGAAATAATCAATGGTCTTCGAAAGCCCCTGTTCCAAGGGGATACAGGGTTCCCAGCCGAGTTTTTCTCTCGCAAGTGAAATATCCGGGCACCGCCTTGTCGGATCATCGCCCGGCAAGGCCTCGAAAACGATCTTGGATCGGCTCCCTGTCATTTGGATTATCATTTCAGCCAGCTCCAGGATACTCGTTTCTTCTGGGTTTCCCATGTTTACGGGCCCTACAAAGGCGTCCGGCCCGCTCATCATCAGGACCAGTCCCTCGACAAGATCATCCACATAGCAGAAGGATCTTGTCTGTGAACCGTCTCCGTATATGGTCATATCCTTATTCGAGAGGGCCTGGATAATAAAGTTGCTCACCACGCGCCCGTCATTGGGATGCATCCTGGGGCCGTAGGTGTTGAATATCCGGACCACCCGGATATTGACATTGTTCTGACGGTAGTAATCGAAAAAGAGGGTTTCGGCGCACCGCTTTCCTTCATCGTAGCAGGATCGGTAGCCGATTGGATTGACATGTCCCCAATACTCCTCTTCCTGAGGATGCACTTTGGGATCTCCATATACCTCGCTCGTGGATGCCTGGAGGATTTTCGCTTTCACGCGTTTCGCGAGACCCAGCATATGGATGGCGCCCATGACGCTGGTCTTGATGGTCTTGACGGGATTGTACTGGTAATGGATAGGAGACGCTGGGCATGCCAGGTTGTAGATCTCGTCCACCTCCAGGAATATGGGCTGTACGAGATCATGACGAATGATTTCGAAGTTGGATTTTCCGAGAAGGTGGCCGATGTTGTCCCTGGTTCCGGTAAAAAAATTATCCAGACACAGGACATCGTGTCCTTCCATCACCAAGCGATCGCAGAGATGGGAGCCCAGGAAACCGGCCCCCCCGGTTACGAGCACTCTTTTTCTTTCATGATACATATCCATTCCCCCAATCGAGAGACGCTCAAGAAATGCTTACCTCCAGCACCATACTCTTAACCCCTGGACCGCGAACCTCAGGCGAAACATCGAACATCGAACGTCCAATATCGAATGATGAATGGGAAAACGAGTCGACTTTAAACCGTGAACCCCGAACCCGGATTCCTAATAGTGGGTGAGCGGTGCCTTTCCGATGGGAAAGACGTTGAATCCCATCTCAAACAGTCTGCGATGGTCCAGAATATTCCGACCGTCAAAGATGAAGGCCGGCTTCACCATTGATTTGTAGATCCGCTCATAATCCAGGTCACGGTAAAGCTGCCACTCCGTGATAACAGCAATGGCGTGGCTCTCTTCGGCCGCTTCATAGGGATCCTCTACGTAGGCCACTTGTTTGCCCAAATCCGCCAAATCAATCCTGGCATTGCCCAGCGCTTTGGGGTCGGTGACGGCCAGCTCGGCCTTTTCTTCCACCAGTTCCCTTGCGATAAAGATTCCCGGGCTCTCCCGGGTATCCCCGGTATTGGCCTTGAAGGCAAAGCCGAACAGGCAGATCTTCTTCCCTGCCAGGGTATTGAACATGGCGTTGAGCATGTTCAATACGAAGCGGTCCTTCTGGTAGTCGTTGATCCGGACCACCCCATCCCAGTAGGCAGCCACCTCATTGAGGCCGTAGAAGCGGCATAGGTACACCAGGTTCAGGATATCCTTTTTGAAACAGGAACCACCGAAGCCTACACTGGCCTGGAGAAATCTTCCCCCCACACGGCTGTCCATGCCGATGGCTTTTGCCACTTCAGCGATGTCGGCATCCGTTTTTTCGCACAAGGCGGAAATGGAGTTGATTGATGATATGCGCTGGGCCAGAAACGCATTGGCCGCCAGCTTTGATAGTTCGCTGCTCCAGAGGTTGGTGGTGATGATCTTCTCTCGGGGTACCCAGTTTGCATAGATTTCGACGAGTGCCTCCCGAGCCTCCAGTGCTCTTTCCGTCTCATGAGAACCGATCAGGACCCTATCCGGTTCTTCAAGATCATGGATGGCCGTGCCTTCCGCCAGGAATTCCGGATTCGAGAGCACATCAAAATAGATCTTACTGCTATCGCTTGTCAGGATCCTTTCCATGGCCAGGGAAGTCTTGACCGGCAGGGTGCTCTTTTCCACAACGATCTTCGGCGACTCAGCACAGTCGCGGATCTGCCGGGCGGTCTTTTCCCAATACTGCAGATCGGCGGCCATGCCGGACCCGGCACCAAAGGTCTTGGTGGGGGTATTGACACTGACGAAAATAATGTCGGCCTCTTTTATCCCCTTCTTCACGTCCGTGTCGAAAAACAGGTTCTTTCCACGACACGCCTGAACCACCTCGTCCAACCCCGGTTCAAAAATGGGAAGCCGGTCCGAATTCCATTGGCTGATTCGTTCAGGGTTGATGTCCACCGCCATCACCCTGTACTGGGGACACTTAAAGGCGATCATGGCCATGGTCGGACCGCCCACGTAGCCTGCACCGATACAGAGGATGTTTTTTTTAAAATTCATTATGCACCCCTTTGCCTGTCTGCTCTCAGTCCCATCCGGAGTGAAATACCCCTTTGATCTTGCTCATTACGCCCTGTGCCTTGTGCCACACGCCTTTCGCCTTATTCCTTAAAATAATCAACCACGCTCCGGATCGCCCCATCCACATCATAAGAGGGTTCATATCCGATCAGATCTCTGATCTTGTCTATCTTTGGGCACCTTCTTACCATATCCTCAAAACCAGGCCCATAGGCCTTCTCGTAAGGAATGTGCTCAATCTCAGAATCGCTCCCCGTCATCTCCTTGACCTTCTGGGCCAGTTCATTGATGGTGATTTCAAAGCCGCTTCCCACGTTGAAAACATCACCTTCAGCCTTGGGTTCTTCCATCAGTTTGATAAGGGCGCCGATCACATCATTGACATGTGTGAAGCTCCTGGACTGGGTACCGTCTCCAAAGACGGTAATGGGCTTTCCCAGGAGTGCACACTTGACGAAATTGGGGAGCACCATCCCATACTGGCCTGTTTGCCTTGGCCCGACCGTGTTGAACAGGCGACAGATAACGACCGGCAGTTTTTTTTCGGCAAAATAGGCCAGGGCAAGGAATTCGTCCAGGGTCTTGGAACACGCATAGGCCCATCGCCTCTTTTTGACGCTTCCCATGACCCGGTTGTCATCCTCTGATAGGTCATGTTCCACATGCTTTCCGTAGATTTCAGAGGTGGAAGCGATGAGCACTTTCTTCTTGAAACGGTTGGCCAGTCTCAAAACCACCTCCGTCCCCTTCACGTTGATGTCGAGGGTCTCCACGGGGTGATCCATGATATTCTTCACACCTACCGCCGCTGCCAGGTGATAGATATGGTCCACCTTAAAGGCCAGTTCATTCATGACCGATTCGTTGAGAATGGTGTCCACGACAAGATGAAATCGCTCGTGATCCTGGATGTGCTCTATATTGCTCAGCTTGCCGGTCCAGAGATTGTCGATGACAAAGACCTCGTGCCCCTCCCGGATCAGTCTTTCAGCCAGATGGGACCCGATAAAGCCGGCTCCCCCCGTAATCAGTGCTTTCATTTGCGCTCCCTTTGT
>CAYOIU010000329.1:0-4865 GCA_964404085.1 uncultured Desulfobacteraceae bacterium
CCTGCTGCCTTCTTTCATGGCCTCCAAAGACCCCATGCCCCGGTACACCTTGTAGGACCGCCCCTGGAAGAGGATGGTCTCACCCGGGCTTTCATCGGTGCCCGCAAAGAGAGATCCGATCATGATGGCATCAGCGCCCCCGGCCAGCGCCTTGGTAACGTCTCCTGAGTACTTGATACCACCATCGGCGATAACGGGGACACCGTGTTTCTTCGCCTCGACTGCGCACCCCATCACGGCGGTCATCTGGGGCACACCGACCCCGGCCACGACGCGTGTCGTGCAGATGGAACCAGGCCCCACGCCGATCTTGACCGCGTCGACACCTGCTTCGATCAGGGCAAGCGTTCCTTCAGGCGTCGCCACGTTTCCGGCGATAAGTTCCAGTTCCGGGAATTGCTTCTTCACCGTTTCGACAGCCGCGAGGACCTTTTCGGAATGGCCATGGGCCGTATCAACCACCACCACATCCACATCGGCCTCCACGAGGGCCTCGATCCGGTCCATCGAATCGGGGGCTACCCCAACTGCCGCTCCGGCCCGCAACCGCCCCAGTTCATCCTTGCAGGAATGGGGGTATTTCTTGATCTTCTCAATGTCCTTTATGGTAATCAGCCCCTGCAATTTCCCGTTATCATCCACGACCAGTAATTTTTCAATGCGCCTTCTGTGAAGGATGGCCTTGGATTCTTCAAGGGTTATTCCCACTTTTGCAGTGGCCAGGTTTTCTTTGGTCATGACCGCATCCACAGGCTGATCGAGATTGGTCTCGAATCTGAGGTCCCTGTTGGTGATGATACCCACTAAGTTGCCCTGTTTCACAACAGGCACCCCGGATATCCTGTATTTTTTCATGATCTCGAGGACTTCGGATATCTTCTTACCGGGCTCCACGGTGATGGGGTCAACAATCATCCCGCTTTCAGACTTTTTGACCTTTTCCACCTCCAGGGCCTGCCGTTCAATGGACATGTTCTTGTGGATAAAACCAATACCTCCCTGCCGCGCCATGGTAATAGCCGTCTTTGATTCGGTCACCGTATCCATGGCGGCACTCACAATCGGAATATTCAAGCCAATGTGGCGGGAAAGCCTCGATTTCACATCCACCTCCCCCGGCAGTACGGCCGACCTTGCCGGCATCAGAAGCAGATCATCAAATGTAAATCCAAATGGAATCTCTTTTCTCTCCATATCCCTCCCTCGGTTTTTCAGAAACACGCCTTGCGGCGATTTACAGAAAGAGCTTATCCTCCAACCAAGTCATATGGTAAGGCTCAACGAATCATTTCCCCAGCTCTCGCGAATATTAACCTGTTAGTATATCCTACATCGTCACTAAATACTATCTCAAATTTGATGACAACACGAGATGCCACCAGCTTGCCCATACGTAGAGGCCTGGCACAGGTTTATCATACGCTCGGTAATGAAGTAGCACCAGGGTCAGATGTAGTCGGAGAATATTTCCAGTGTGTCGGGTGCTGACATGGTCTTTCCTCTCGAAAAAATAACGGATGAATGATAATCGCAAAGTCTGAACGGACATCCTGGCAGAAAGCCACAGCTGTCAGGAGGTGTATGAATTGAAGATCTTGCGGAAATGGTGGCCATAGATGGCAAGAGTGATGGCCAGCGTAAAGAGCTGGGGTCGGCGGAAGAGCGTCCAGAACAGAATCTTCCAGTATTGGAATCGTTCACGGCCGAAAATACCCAGTCGGATACTGGAGCGAAACAGGGCCAGGAAACGCTGAAAGTCAAGAGGAACTTTGATTCTCGGCGCCTTATACTCACGAAGAAAGACCTTGACCCGTTGATAATAGTCTTTGGGGGAATAGAGTTGGCGCACCAAATTGTGATACCCCTCATAGAGTGCATTCAGATCCATGCGGGGAACGATGTTGGTAGTACCATCCGTATTCCCTGACATACTTCCGAGCAGGCGACCTTCTTTTTTCATTCTTTCGTAGAGTCTTGTACCGGACGGGGCCTGAAGCAACCCGACCATGGCCGTAACGATGCCGCTCTTCTGTATGAATTCAATCTGTCTCTGAAAAATGGAATGCGTGTCATTGTCAAAGCCCACGATGAAACCGCCCTGTACCTGTAATCCTGCCCGCTGGATGGTTTTCACGCTCGTGACCAGATCACGGTTTTTGTTCTGCTTTTTGTTGCATTCAGCCAGGCTTCCCTCATCAGGTGTTTCGATGCCTATGAAGACCGTGTCAAATCCCGCCTCTACCATCATGTCCATTAGACGCCCGTCATCTGCCAGGTTCACAGAGGCTTCCGTGTTAAACGGTATTCCTTTCTTGTCTCTTCGCCATTCTATGAGGGCAGGCAGGAGTTGATCCTTGAGATAATGCTTATTGCCGATGAAGTTGTCATCCACAAAAAAGACCTGGCTGCGCCAGCCCAGATTGTAGAGATCATCCAGCTCCGCAATAATCTGACCGGCGGTCTTGATACGAACGCGATGTCCGAGCAAGGTCGTTATGTTACAAAATTCGCAATTGAACGGGCAGCCACGCGAAAACTGGATACTCATGGATGCATACCGGTTCAAATCGGCCAGTTCCCACAGGGGGCCCGGTGTGTCCTTGATATTGGCAAAATCAGATGTCTCATAGACCCGACGGGCGCGCCCCTCCTTCAGGTCTTCCAGAAAAGGGGGAAGGGTCAATTCGGCTTCATTCAAGACAAAGTGATCTACCTCTTCAAACAACTTGTATTCGCTGGTGAAGAGCGGCCCGCCCGCAATGACCTTGACCCCTGCCCCTTTGCACCCGCGAATGATTTGCAGCGCTGACTCCCGCTGCACCACCATGCCGCTGATGAAGGCGTAATCGGCCCATGCCAGATCCTTTTCGGTGAGTCTTTTCACATTGAGATCTATGAATCGCTTGGGCCAATCGTCTGGCAGCATCGCTGCCACCGTCAGCAGGCCAAGTGGGGGATAGGCGGCTTTTTTGTGAATGAATTTGAGGGCATGTTTGAAACTCCAGAATGTGTCTGGGAACTCAGGATAGATGAGCAATGCGTTCATTGACTCTCCCTTGGCTGATGGACAACTTTTTTCTCAAAAAAAGCTATGGAAACAGGCGATTACCGAGGAAAAGAAATGAAACTCAGATACGATTGGGCCAGAGGACGCCTGGTCGATTGAATGGTTTTATTATAGGTCAAAAAAATTTGTCAGGTCAACGAAAATCGCTCCAATCGTATACACACCAAGGCAGGACTTTCTCATGGTCACAGCGTGTACCCAAATCCACCGTCTAATTTGTGCATCATGCATTTCACCGGGGGATTTGGCGACATTCCTGGTCACCAGCAAGGTGTTAGATGCAAGGCGCCGAGGAGCGACGACTGAGTCGTATAAACAATACGTCGCAAGGAGGAGCGATCGAAGGCAATCCCGCCGACGGCGGGAATGACACCTTGATGGTGGATCAGGGGTGTAGGACGTCACTGGCCATCTCCGCCCGTCCGTGGTATATTGGTTAACATGGGACTCAGGCAAATTATCCATCTGGACATGGACGCCTTTTACCCGTCCGTTGAAATTATGGACCACCCGGAACTCAAGGGCAAGCCCGTTATTGTTGGCGGGGGTTTTGAGAGGGGCGTCGTCTCATCGGCATCCTACGAGGCCCGAAAATTCGGGGTTCACTCGGCCCAACCCACGGCTCAAGCCAGGCGACTCTGCCCGGACGGCATATTTCTGCCGCCAAGGATGGAAAGATATCAGGAAGTCTCCGCGAAGATTTTTCGTATTTTCCGTAGGTTTACACCTATTGTGGAACCCCTCTCCATTGACGAGGCCTTCCTCGACGTATCGGGCTCAAGGAGACTTTTCGGCCCGCCTGAACAGATTGCAAGAGCCGTCAAGGAGGAGGTACTGAGTGAAACCGGCTTGACGGTTTCCGCCGGTGTCGCCCCTTCCAAGTTCGTGGCCAAGATCGCATCCGATATTGAAAAACCCGACGGTTTGACCGTCGTTCTCCCCGGCCAAGTCAGGGCCTTTCTGGACCCCCTCCCCATAAACAGGATGTGGGGCGCCGGAAAAGCAACCCAAAAGGCTCTCCATCGTCTCAACATCAGGACTTTCAGAGACCTGCGCCAATTCCCCGTGACCATCCTTGGACAGAACTTCGGGAAGTCGGGTGTGAAGATGCACGAGCTGGCATCGGGAATAGATGAAAGAGATGTCATACCCCATCGTGAAGCGAAATCCATAGGACATGAGAGAACCTTTGCCCGGGACATCCTGGAGCACGGGGAAGTCAAAAAGACGCTCCTGTCCCTTGCCGACAGGGTGGCCCATCGGATGCGCACACACCGTGCTTGCGGAAAAACCGTTACCCTCAAAGTGAAGTACAGCGATTTTTCCCAAATAACCCGTTCCTCCACCCTGCCCTTTTCTACGGACGACGGACTGAAAATATATGGGGAAATCCTTAAGCTTCTGAGGAGCACCGAAGTGGGGAAACGACCTGTCCGGCTCCTGGGTGTCTCCCTTTCTCATCTCGACCTGTCCGCACCTCATAAGCAACTTACGCTCTTCAATGGAAACGGTGGCTTGGAAAAGAGGCAGAGGCTGAACGCCGCCCTGGATTCTCTTGAAGAAAAACATGGGGAAAAATGTGTCAAGCCGGGTGCCCTTATAAGACCTCATAAGACATCAAGATGACCTGTTTTCGCACCTCCCCCTCCTACCAATATTCTGCAAAACATCGCACCGCTCAAGGGAGGAGCAGTGGAATCGTTTCCGAAAGGGAATATCGGTAACGCCGAAATCGCTTAGTAGTGATGGCCTGGTTATTAATGTACCGGACAGGCGCATCGGACCATGTTCGTTTGGA
>CAYOIU010000330.1:0-4853 GCA_964404085.1 uncultured Desulfobacteraceae bacterium
GTCTTCAATTTTTGAGGCTTTTTTTGGTTCACCGCATATTTTCCCTTTTCCGCCTCACGACGGAAAAGGGAAAAGGTTTTCTCCGCGTGCCCTGCGCCTCGAATGAGCGAAGCGAATGGGCGGTGAAAACCGAGTTAAAATCGGCCTTCGTGCACGAAATCCGCTGGTTCCCGTCTCCTGGGCGCAGGTGATCCCTTGGCGGCATAGCCGAGGGGAATCATGACCACCAGTTCGTAGCCTTCACCCACCTCCAGGACCTCCCTGGCCCGATCGTGATCGAAGAGTCCCACCACAACGGTCCCCAAACCCTGGTCATGGGCGGCCAGGCAGATGGACTGGGTGGCCAGCCCCAGATCGAACATGAACCAATCTCCAAACTTGGTTGTGACCTTCCCCTTGTAGCACCCTGAACTCTGGAGCTTCCCGCAAAGGGCCAGTACCACCGGTGCCTGAATCATGGCCTTGGAAGCCGGATTTGTCTGGGAGAGGGTCGACTGAAGGCGCTCTTTCGTTGCTGGATCCCTCACAACAACCAGTTCCCAGCACTGCGTATTGGCCCAGGACGGGGACCACTTAACGGCCTCGAAAACCCGGTTCAATACCTCTTCGGGAATCTTTTTGTCTTCGTACCTGCGGATGGACCGCCTACCCTTCAGGATATCAATAAATTCAGCCATTTCTTCTCCTTGATGTTTAATCGAGTAGTCAGAAGATGACTTCCAACGAAGTCGTCTCATTCACCGGAGTTCAGGAGGAGGCCTGAGGGTCTTTTTCGGACACTTTCTCATAGTGCACTTGGCACCCAACTTCGACATGGACGGCTATTTGGGGTTTACGCCTCCTGAAGCCCTGGCGCTCTCTAATGTCTACACTTAAACCCCAAATGGGCGTCCATCTCCTCCGCTGTGTTTAGAAAGGGTCTGAAAAAGAGTGTCAGGCGCTCCTCCACTTCCTTGCTCATAGGCTGCCGCTTGCGGCATAAATGAGCTCTTTACAAAGTCATCAAATTCAGAAGGGATACCGCATTCTTTCCCAAAATCTTGTCAATTTCACCGGGTGAAAGCCCCGCTTTCTCCATCTCATTGAAATACCGCGATGGGCTGAGCAGAGGATAGTCACTTCCAAAGAGTACTTTATCAAAACCCACAATGTTCCCAACCACCCGGTAGATCCCGGGGTCATAGAGGTATGGTGACGCCGCTGTATCAAACCACACATTTTTCAGCGTTTCTTTCACATCCCTCTTCATGAGTTCATAGAATGGCAGCCCGCCTCCCCAGTGGGCAAGGACTATCCAGTTTGTAGGGTATTTCCTGATCAACTGATAGATTTGTCCCAGCGTCATAGGGGCTTTTCCAGGGTATTGATGTCCAACCGGCTCATTGGTGTGAAGCAGGATGGGAACCTTGAAATCGAGGGCAATCGTCATCACATCTTCCAGTTCATCCACAACCTCGACCGTCAATCCATCCCCATAGACAGCCAACTCTCCCACCCCGCCACATCCTGATTTCAGGCACCTTTCCGTTTCCAACGGCGCTTCTCTCAGGCTCGGAGAAAAACAGCAAAACCCTGTCAACCGTCCTGGATATCTCTCTACCGCCTCCATGACGTAGTCATTGTGACGCCGCACAGTCTCGCCGTTTAGCCAGGGAAAACCAAAAATGACGGATCTGTCCACCTCGACCGCATCCATGTGACGGATGAGATCCTCCACCCCCACCAGTCTGGCTTTGGGGGAATCGTAAAGTTCCGCAAAAGCCGGCTCACCTGAAAAATAACTTGCCCGATCCTCCCGGAAAACACGTGGAAAGACATGTGTGTGGAAATCCACCTTCATTGGATGAGCGCCTTGATGGACTTTCGGAGGGCACCGTGTCGATAACCGATCAGCTTATCCCTTATCCTCCCTTCATGGTCGATCACAAGCATCGTGGGGATAGCCGGGTTGTCATTTCCGAAATAGGCTTTCATGATCTGAAGGTCGTATCGGAGGACGCTGTAGTTCATCTTGAATTTCTGCTTGAAGGCCTTGAGAGATGCATCCGTGACGAGTGCCGGGTCGTCCAGGGATATTCCAATAATCACCAGTCCCTGATCGTTGAACTCTTCCTGAAGTTTGACCAGTTCCGGAATGGACATACGGCAGGGTGGGCACCAAGTGGCCCAGAAATCAAGTACAACGACGCGTCCCCTGAATTGAGAGAGAGAGACGGTTTGTTT
The DNA here is from genome assembly GCA_964404085.1 of uncultured Desulfobacteraceae bacterium. Classification (GTDB taxonomy): domain Bacteria; phylum Desulfobacterota; class DSM-4660; order Desulfatiglandales; family Desulfatiglandaceae; genus CAYUCJ01. The sequence goes on from CAYOIU010000330.1 coordinate 2,224, forward strand.
TCCCAGGTCCTTCAAAGCGAAATCCGGTGCCACCTGCAATGCGTCCACTTTCTTTTGGCAGCCGCCCATTATGGACACCGTGGCGATGGCCATAGCCAACGCATGTATTACCACTTTTCTGAAAAACATATGAACTCCTTTTCACTTTTCCGGGTATGGGGTTCCCGCTGAGAGAAAAATTTTATTATTTTATCCTACCGATCCATCATAAGGCAAGGAATTTTAACCATAACACCCGATGAACCGCACTTACCCGACTCGACATCAAATCATCTGGTACGGATCCACATCCACGATGAGTTGAACCCCCTTCAGATGGGAAGCCCCTTTGAAAAGGTCCTCCACCGCCAATACGAGGTGTCTAATGAGTGCCATGCTGCGACCCTTGATCAGGATCTGCCACCGGTATTTTCCCTTTATCCGCGAAATGGGTGCCTCAACTGGGCCGAGAATCCTGATTTCCCGCCCCCGCTTCGGCCAGCCGAGAACAATTTGCCGCATATGCTTACCCAGAAAACGGGCTGCTTCGGCCGTTCGCTCCCTGCTGTTGCCCTTGATTTTCAGACAGGTCAGGTGTGTGAAGGGAGGGTAGTCCAGGGTCTCCCTTAAAGATATTTCTTCCTTGTAAAAGGCCTTGAAGTCATGTGCCATGGCCGCCTTGATGGCATAGTGTTCTATATTGAAAGACTGGACAATAACCTGTCCCTTTTTCAGGCCCCGTCCTGACCGACCCGCCACCTGTGTCAGGACCTGAAAGGTCCTCTCCCCCGCCCTGAAATCGGGAAACCCCAGGGAAAGATCGGCGGCAATGACACCCACCAGGGTAACATTTGGAAAATCATATCCCTTGGTAATCATCTGCGTCCCCACAAGGATATCAATCCGATGATCACCAAATCGTTTGAGGATATCAAATGCGCTCCCTTTTTTCCCCGTACTGTCTGTGTCCATTCTAGCCACACGCACTCCGGGAAACAGCTCGGAGAGTTCCGACACCAACCGCTCGGTCCCGATACCGTAAGGCTTCAGCTTCCCGCTCCCACAGGAGGGACATCGGCTGTGTGCCTCTATATTGAACCCACAATAATGGCATTTAAGCCTTTGCTCCTGGTGGTGGGTCAGGGCAACATCACAGTTGGGACATCGGATGCTCCCCCCACAGTCCATGCAGAGAAACAGCCGGTGAAAACCCCTGCGGTTCAGGAAAAGAATGGCCTGGTTTCCCCTGCCGACATGATCCTCCAGGGCCCCCTTGAGCCGTGAACTGATGATCATTTCCTTACCGGCAGTCGCAGCAGCCTCCTTCATGTCCACCATCTCGATATCGGGGAGAGGCCGTTTTTCTACACGCTGAGGCATGCTGAGGAGGTGGTACACTCCTTTGAGGCAATTATGGTAGGATTGAATCGAAGGGGTCCCTGAGCCTAGAAGGACCACGGCCTTAGACATCCTGGCTCTGACCACAGCTCCATCCCTTGCATGGTAACGCGGAGGATTTTCCTGTTTGTAGGCCGGATCGAACTCCTCATCCACAACGAGGAGCCCCAGATCCGGAAAAGGGGCCCAAAGTGCCGAACGCGCACCAATGACCAGATCCACTTCTCCCCTTACCATGCGCGCCCACTGATCGTAACGCTCGCCGCGACTGAGGCGACTGTGATAAATGGCCACGCGATCTCCGAGCCTGTACCTGAAAAGGCCATACACGTAGTTTGCAAGAGATATCTCAGGAACCATGAGGATGGCCTGCCGCCCTACCCCTATGGTCTCTTTGACAGCCCTGTAGTAGACTTCGGTTTTTCCACTGCCCGTTACGCCATGCAAGAGGCAGGCTGAATAACGTCGAGCGCTTATCCTTTTCCGAAGATGGAGGAGGACCGTCTCCTGCTGCTCCAAGAGGGTTTTCGGGGGCGTACACTGCGTGATCATTCCCCCGGCAGGGGTTCGATAAACCGGGACTGAAACCTTTTCAATAACCTCTTTTCCAAACCACTTATCGATTAGATAGGACGCGTTTGAAAACTCCCTGTAGAGTTCGGCCTGCCAAACGGTTTCGCAAGAAAGCACCTTTCTGAGAAACGCTTCTTCATTTCTTGCCCTGAGATGCCCGGCCGCTCTTTCAAGGAGTTCCCTGGAATGAAATCCCTTTTTGACCTTGACAAGTCTGCGCATCAGGGGGCCTGCGCTTTTTCGGGGGGTCCGTTCCTCAAACCTCAGCCACCCCTTTTCCCTGAGGCTGTACACCCTTTGAAAGGGACGAGGAAGCGGGGCCCCTGGATGGTCCCTGATCCATGAAAGGGACGCCGTTTCCGCCTGCCCGGGAGATCCCCTTTTCAGGGCCAGAAAACCGGCTTCCGTCAGGAACGCCGTCCTGTAAGACTGCCTGTTTATTCCTCCGGGGAGTGCAGACTTGATCACCAGTCCGATTGGGCAGAGGTAATAGTTGGAAACCCATTCAAAAAAGGGGACCATGTCCTCAAAAAACATGGGATGGGGATCCAGGATATCCAGGATTTCCTTCAGGGGGGCGCCAGGGTCAGGAGGCGGGGCCAGCTCCATGACATAACCCGTCACCTGTCGATTCCCGAATGGGACCAGCACCCGCAGACCGATACAGACCTCGGATGCCA
>CAYOIU010000331.1:0-4842 GCA_964404085.1 uncultured Desulfobacteraceae bacterium
CAAACGTATCCCCATGGCCGATCAGGCCGACATGTACCTGCATATTCGACCCGGTACGGACGGTGCCCTGGCACTGGCCATGATGAACGTGATTATTGAAGAGGATCTCTATGACCGAGACTTTGTGAAAAGGCATACAACCGGTTTTGACAAATTGGTTCCCCATGTGAAGCCATACACGCCCGAATGGGCAGAGGAGTTGACCTGGATTCAGGCCGACGATATACGCGAACTGGCAAGACTCTTCGCCAATACCAAAGGGGCCAGTATTTTTCAGGGCACCTGCACACAGGATCAGACGGCCAACGGCACACAGAACAGTCGCGCCTTTTCGGTTCTCCAGACCATCACGGGCAACATCAACGTGCCCGGCGGCTGGGTGACGAGTCCGCCACCAAGATTCGGACATCCGGGCTACAGTGTGGAAGGCATGCCTCTAGGCGGTGAACAGTACCCGCTTTTCTTCGATCTTTGGGGCCGAAAGTCACCGTACGGTGTGGTGACGATGATTCCCGAGAGCATTCCCGATAAACTCAAGGTGTTCATGGTCGTTGGAGGGAACCCCCTGATATCCATGCCGGACAGCAATGCCTTCAAATCAGCCTTTAAAAAGCTCGACCTTCTGGTGGTTCACGATCTTTTTATGACGGAAACCGCCCAGGCCGCCCACTACGTGCTCCCGGCCTGCTCACACCTAGAAAAATGGGGCACCGCCTATACGTACAACGTCTGCCACTGCCTCCCTTTTCTCATGCTTCGAAAGAAGTGCATCGAACCGTTGCACGAAAGCTGGTCCGAGTGGCGGTTCCTGACGGAACTTGGCAACCGCCTCGGTTTGGGCGACAGGTTTCCCTGGAAGACAGAAGAAGATTTCGTCTCTTTCATGCTTGAGCCGAGCGGGTTTTCTTTTGATTATCTTCTGAACGAAAAACCGGAAGGGGGTTTTTATGCTGAGAAGACGTACACGAACCCGGACGGCTTCTTTCGTACGCCTTCAGGAAAGATTGAAGTTTACAGCAATGCCCTGGAAGAGGTCGGTTTCGACCCCCTTCCCTCGTACCTGGAACCGGAACGAGGGCCGGTGCGCGGCGACAGATCCTTTCGTGAAAAGTATCCTTTGATCCTCTCGGTGGGCAACCGAAACCTCTACTATACCCACAGCCAGCATCACCATGTCCATGCCCTTCAAAAACTCTCTCCCGAACCCCTGACAGAGATAGGACCGGAAACAGCCAAAAAATATGGCATTGCAGACGGCGATCCGGTCGTGGTGGAAACTAACCGGGGCCATGTCAAGATGAAAATCTGTGTGGAAGAACGGGTGGCCGAAGGCATTGTGCTGGTGCCCCACGGGTGGGGCGGTGATGCCAACGGAAACCTGCTCACAGACGTCGCCTGCCGGGAACCCATCATGGGGTATCCGGACCAGAAATCACTTCAGTGCCGGATTCGGAAGGCCTAGATAGATATTATCGATTTTAACAAGGAGTGCTGTTCATGGAAGTTGAGAAATTTTTTGTCTTCAAAGGAAAAACAGCCCTGGTAACTGGGGCCGCACAGGGACTGGGAAAGGAGATAGCCCTGGATCTCGCCAAAAACGGTGCTGCCCTGGTTCTGTCGGATATCCAGTACCCGGAAGAGACAGGCAAGGAGGTTCAGAAAACCGGGGGGAGATGGATCGCAGTCCAAACGGACATAGCCGACGAAGCCCAGGTAGCAGAACTTGTCGGGAAGGCCGCTTCTGAGTTCGGCAAAGTGGATATCCTGGTCAACAACGCCGGTGTGTCCCAACTAAATTATATCCCCAGCGAAGACCTCCCTCTGAAGGAATGGGACAACATCATCAGGATCAATCTGACGGGGACGTATCTGTGTTGTAAACACGTTGGAAAAAGGATGATCCAAACTGGGGGTGGGAGCATCATCAACATCGCCACAACTGCTGGTTTCACAGGGGTTCCCAGAGCACCGGCCTATGCCGCTTCCAAAGCGGGTGTCATCCTCCTGACAAAAAGTCTGGCCCTTGAATGGGCCAGGTATAATATCCGAGTCAACGCCATTGCTCCCCACTACCTGGAGACGCCTTTGACAGAAGGACTCAGAACTTCGGAGAGGGTTTTCAACAGTTTGACCAAACAGATACCTATGAAAAGATTTGGAAAGGCATCTGAACTTTTGGGACCCATGCGGCTTCTGGCTTCTGATGCCTCAAGCTATATGACCGGATCAGTCATTGTTGTGGATGGCGGGTACCTGGCTCAATGATTCGATGCCTCGTTGTAGCGGGGCTTGCGGTAGAAAAACCATCGGAGATCTCGGGAATAAATGGAAGGCGCGGGGATTCCTGTGGCTTATGCCTGACCAAATGGAGGCATTGAATGATAAACCAGACCAGCGAGCAGAAACTTATGCTCGAAACCATTCACAAGTTTATGGTGAAAGAGGTGGCCCCCTATAGCCAGGAAATGGATGAAAACCAGGATTTCAGAATGGAATTAAAGGAGAAGTTCAACGGCTTGGGGCTCTACTCAGCGATAGTCCCGGTGGAATATGGCGGTATGGACCTGGATCTGACCAGTTTCTGTCTGGTCATCGAAGAAATCTCCAAGGTGGACGCCTCCATGGGTGTGGTTATCCAAGATAACGGCACGGGGCTTCGCCCCATCCTCCTTTGCGACGATCAGGCTCTGAAAAAAGAAGTCTTCTCAATGGTAGTTAATCAGGGGATATCCATTGGTTTTGCCATCACGGAACCCCATGCCGGATCCGATACAGCCTCTATCAGGACCAGAGCTGATCGAAAAGGGCAAAACTACGTCATTAATGGGCGGAAGACGTTCATAACCAATGCGGGGATCTCCGATTATTACATTGTTTTTGCATTAACCGATGCTCAAGCGCGCCACAAAGGCATGAGCGCATTTTTGGTTCATGCAGATTCCGTGGGTTTAGAGCTAGGCAAAAAGGAAAACAAACTGGGGTTGAGGGGATCGCCAACAGCGGATCTCATACTGGAAAACGTTGTGATTCCTGTAAAATTCAGGATCGGTGAAGAAAACACCGCTTTTTTGCTTTTAATGAAAACGTTAGATGCATCAAGACCAACGATTGCGGCGCAAGCATTGGGAATTGCCGAAGCCGCATTGGCATATGCCATCAAGTATGCCAACGAACGCGAGCAATTCGGGCAACCCATAATAGACTTCCAAGGACTACTGTTTATGATCGCCGACATGACCACTCAGGTTGAATCGGCCAGGGCGCTTCTTTACAAGACCACCAAGCTCTATGATGAGGGGTTCAAAGACGTCACCCCATTTTCAGCCATGAGTAAGCTGTTCTGCACGGACATGGCTATGCGGGTAACCACTGATGCGGTTCAGGTTTTGGGCGGGTACGGCTGCATGAAAGATCATCCTGTAGAAAGAATGATGCGTGATGCTAAAGTAACACAGATATACGAGGGCACTAATCAAATACAACGAATTGTTATCGGAAACTTCATAAAAAGAAGAGGATACCCATTTCATTCTAGAGGATAAATATGTCTGAAATGAAAGCAGCACGCTTTTACGATCCATATATGCCAATAAAAATGGAACAGATTCCTGTCCCGGAAATAGGACCTAAGGAAGACCCACCAAGCATTATCCGTGACGGAACAGATCGAATGGGAGTTGATGTGGCTTTGGAATGCATAGGGCGCAGCCAAACCGCTTTCTGGGCTGCCGAATCCATTAGGCCTGCTGGCAGGGTTGTGGGTGTCGGGATCACGCCGGAACCATTGCAGTTGATGGACATTACAGAATTTGTAGGGGGCGAAATCAGCGTCATGGGATCTTCGGCCTTTGAGATTAAGGAAATCAAGGAGATCTTGTCCCTCATGAGTTCCGGTCGGCTTGATCTTCGTTCATCGGTAACGAAGACGACATCGCTGGATCAGATCAATGAAGGCATGGCGGAACTCTCAGAAAATTCGGGGAACCTTATTCGAATCGTTGTCAACCAGTTTTGAGGGGGCAAGAGGGAGGCAGACAACATGGACATGGGGAGTAATGCCGGACCCAACTATGAAGAATTTCTGGGAATGACCTTCGGCCGGATGATGGACAAACTGGCGGATGAGGTCCCGGAAAAGGAGGCCCTTGTCTTTGAGGATCAGAGGATTACTTACTCCCAGTTTGGGGCACGAATAAGACAGATGGGCATGGCCCTGAAAAGACTGGGGGTGCGGAAAGGAGATCGCGTTGGTGTTCTCCTCCCCAATTGTCCTGAGTTTTTTTACATTCAGCAGGGGATTCTATACATCGGGGGTGTTTTCATCTCCCTTTCAACCCGGTACCGTAAGTTTGAAATTACCTATATGATGAAGCATGCTGGGGCCAGATTCATGTTCTGCGTGGACGAATATAAGGGAACCAGTTTTGTGGATCTTCTTGAAGGAGTTCGAAGGAACCTGCCGGAGATGAAAGCCATTGTCGTCAAAGGGGCGGATGTCCCTAACTGGGCAAAATCGTTAGAAGAGGTTTTTGAGTTCGGTCAAGGGATAGATGAAAAGGATCTGAAGGCTGATGGTCCCCAACCCCATGATGTTTGCTCTATTCTGTATACATCAGGAAGCACAGGAACACCCAAAGGGGTCATGCACACGCATCACTCCATTATGTGGGATTCGACACGGGTGTGTGAGCGGCTCCACATCGGACCGAACGATGTCTATTTAATGATGCTCCCCTGCTCACACGTTTTTGCGTCTTTCGTGCTCTATACAAACGCTGTTATGGGGCGTGCAAAAATTGTCATTATGGAGACCTTTGATGCAGGAGACGCCCTGAAATTGCA
>CAYOIU010000332.1:0-4805 GCA_964404085.1 uncultured Desulfobacteraceae bacterium
GGGAATCGATGCTTCGATGTTTCCCAGGAGCAAGCCCTCCGGTGAAGGGCCCTCTCTGCCGAGGCGAATGCCCAAGTCCTTGAGAAACAGACCGGGCGTCCTCAGGTCCACCTTCAGGGATTTGCCTTCGGAAAGATCCACATTTCCCGAAGCCGCAAATACGGATCTGCCGAATTCTCCATTGAAATTTCGAAAGATAAGGGCCTTTCCGGGAAGGTAGGTTGCATCAAAGAAAAGGGCATTTTTCTTATGCTTGGAGCCGAAGGAAAGGGGGCCGACCTGCAACCCTCTTCCCCTTTGCAGATCAAGTGTTCCGTTGAAAGACCAGGAACTTCCCTCTTTTTTGATATTCACGTTACAGGAGGCGGGTTTGCCCAGTTGTACACCCCATTTCTTCCCTTTGGTGACCTCCGCTGCAAGCTCATCGAGGTCGATGTTGCCGGTGACTTTTGCGTAACCCTTGGCCACAGACTGCTCCGACATCCCTGCAATCTGCAGCACGGAACGGCCCCATGTTCCGTTCCCGTGAAACAGCAGGGGCCCCGATTTGGTTATCTTAATCTCCCCAAGTTTGAGCCCCAAGGGGTAGAAGAGGGCCTTGTGGACAATGGAGCACCCCTTGAGATGCATTAAAGCCTCACGCACGTGAAAGGCTGAAGCCCCCGGTTTTCTGAAAAGCTTCACATTGGCGGAAAGGGGTCCTGACGAACCCTCAAGTCCCGCAAGCATTTCTTTTGCAGAAGGGGATGTCCAGGGCAGGCTTTTCAAGGTCAGGAGGTCCTCGACGAGAAAGTCTCCGTCAAGACCAACGTCGTAACGGGACCTCCCTCCCACCAGAGGATGGACGTCAAGGGACCCTTTATGTACCCTTGAATGACCGAATCGGCCCTTGAGATGGGAAATGAGGAGATGGTTCCCCTTGATCTCCATCTCCCCTGAAATGGTCTCAAAGGGCGAGGGGGCTACCTTTTCCAGGGCCTTCAGTCCGAGCCAGGTCACTTTCATGGAAAGGGCATGAAAGTTTTCAGGCCGGCCCAGGTGGGAGATTTCATCCATCGTCCCGCCCAGGCGGAAAAACTGTGTCTCCACCTCGCCGTCGGCCAGGGTTGGGAACAGCCTCTTTTCTATCCACTCGGGGACGAGGGAAGTGGGAAAAATGGCCTTGAAGGTTTGGAGGGGCATGGAAGGGCTGGTGATTGAGAGTTCCAGGCGTGGTGAAGAGTGCTCCTTTGAATCGATTGAGATCCGTGCGGACAGGGAGGTCTTGTAGAGCTTCATGCCGGATATGCGGATCAGACAAGTTTTTTTGCTGTCGAGACTGGCTGTGAAGGCCATGGGTAATGAGGCAAAATTATAGGTCTTCCGCCTTGATCGCCGTGAAATGGCAAAATGAAGATCCTGGCCGTTCAATTGGCCTTCGGCTGAAAGTGTATCTCCCAAGGCACCCGTGACATGGAGCTTTAAGCCAAATTCTCCTTTTGAAAAAGCCACGAAACCGGGCCATGGAATCCAGGAAACTGGCACTTTGTCGCTCTCGCCGAAAATGTCAACCAGGAGCCTGTTCCCGCCACCCTCTCTCTGGAGTTTTCCCCGAAGGCTGAAAGGCAGATAGCGGCCTTGAAAACCCGCGCTGCATCTGAGGCGGAAATAGCGGGCGCCAACCTCATCTTCCCGGATGCCCATGTGCATAGTGAGACCTTTGAGATGATAAGGCCAACCCTTAACCCTGACCAGCCCACCCATGATGTTCACGGAGCGGAGGACACCGGCATTCCATATGAAGGCGCTCATTAAGGTCTGTTCCACACCGCTTTTCCTTTTCTTTTCATCCGCTTTTCGGGCTATCACGATGACCGGATTGTCCAGGGAAAGACTGGTGGGTACGATATGTCCTCTCAAGAGCGCTTTGGCGTCAAGGCCGATTCCTGCCCTCGAGGCCCTGAGGGACCCCTTTCCGTCGTTGGAAGCTGCTGAAAGACCGTGGGCAGTGATTTCGAATCCTTTAAAGAGATTGATATCAAAGCTGTCTACCTTGACATGGAAGCCGGCGACCTTTGAAATCTCCCTCAGAAGAAGGCGTTGCACGTCGGGCCTCTGAATGAGGTCGTTCAGGAAGAGGAGGCACGCGCAGAAAAGCAGAAAAAGCAAGAGTGCCGGGAATAGAAATGACCTTAGCCGTTTCTCAGACATTGCCTAAAATAGTCTTCCAGAATTTGTCCGTGATCAAAGGCGAGCGGGGTAGGAAGGGAGTCCCGTCGAAAGATAGCTGCCTCCCTGGCGTCATCACGCGCGCGCGGCGTTCCTTTGGCGGAAGCCACAAAGACAACGGAGATGGTATGGTGCCTGGGGTCCCTGGATGGAGCCGAATAGGCCCCCAACTGGTAGAGGAGTTCAACATCCAGCGATGTTTCCTCCTCTGCTTCGCGGCGGGCAGCAGCTTCGAGGGATTCCCCGTAATCAACGAACCCGCCGGGGAGAGCCCACCCCAAGGGTGGATTTTTCCGATCTATGAGAACAATTCCCCCTTTTTCCGTTTCTATGATGACATCAACAGTGGGGAAGGGATTGCGGTATTTTTCGAACACCCGCCCGCAGTGGGGGCATACGAGGCTATCTTTCACCGGGCTTCATCTCCTTGATGAGCTGTTTTTTCACATGGATCATTCTCTGGAGGGCCGTAAAATTGGAAAGGAGCGCAAGCAGGAAAAGACAACCTTTCATCATCCACAACCCCACGGCGGGAAGGGCAGCCAGCAGTGAGCCGATGATCAAAAGGACCATTCTTTCAGGTCGCTGCATGAATCCAATCTTGCACTCGAGTCCCAGAGCTTCGGCACGGGCCCTCGTGTAGCTCACCATGAATGACCCGCCGATGGCAAGAACGATGAAAAGGACGGCCACGGGACTGCGGATGCTGCTCGTCTCTCCGCCCATAACGGCAAAGGATATATGGCCGCCGGAAAAGTACCATGCGAGCCCCAGAAAGATGAAGACCTCTGAAAAACGGTCCAGCGTGCTGTCGAAAAAGGCCCCGAAACGGGATGTTTTCCCCGTGAAGCGGGCAAGCTGCCCATCCAGGACATCACATGTGCCGGCGAGGACAACAATCCACGCGGCCCAGAAAAAACTCCCGGTGCCGTAAAGGATCGCAGCGATTCCACTGAATAGCAGTCCCATTAGAGAGAGGATGTTGGGATGCACATGGAAACGGGCAAAGAGGTCGGCAAGAGGGTCGATCAATTTCAGATACCGTTCCCGGTTTCTGTCACTCAGGAAAGAGTATCGGGTCATTCAGGGGCAATCCTCCCATGCAGTACTGAAGGGTTTTTCGTTGCTGTCTGTTCCCCGCAGCCTATCAGAGGCCCTGACGATTATCAAAAAAGGCACGGGACTTGTCGATCAACCTGATGGTTTATGTGATTGAGGTGCAAGGTATGAGGGGCCCCCAATCCATCCAACAGATTTCTCTCTTGCGGTTGGCCACAAAATAGGAATAATATACCCTCATGTCAATGCAAAACCTACTGTTTTCAGCCGCATTTTAACGGCTCAATAATCAGTCATAGCGTACGTCACAATTTCAGTTGAACGCGGCGATTGAAAAACGTCGGACGATCTTCTGGAAAGGATGTTCAGGGCCTCGAATCTAAGGGGCCAGCCGGCCCCAGCGGGTGATCATCGGCAGGAAAATTCTGAAAGGCTAAAAATACCTGGTCCTGTCTTCCATGAAGCTCTTGTATATTCTGTAGTATTCCGTATCTTCGTACGCGATGCGTTCAAGGGGAATATGGTCGAAAGAGTAAATTTCGGCACTCGGGCATGCCAGGAGGATAGGGGAATGGCTGGCCACGATAAACTGCGCGTGTCCCGTTGCCCCCTGTTTGTTCAGAATCTTGAGCAGTTCCAACTGGCTTTTCGGTGAAAGGGCTGTTTCCGGTTCGTCCATCAGGTAAAGTCCTTTCAACGCGTAGCGTGCCCTGAACATGGACATGAGTGACTGGCCGTGTGACTGGGTAATGAGTGATTTTCCCCCAAAATAGTCCAGCATGCCGGGGTCGGCGATAGCCCATTCTTCCAGGCTCTGGGCAAAGTAACGGAAGGTGTCGGACCCGAAAAAAGAGCCGGGAACATACCCGTCGCTCCAGTGCACGTCCATATATCTGTAAAGGGTCTGGGCAAAGGGGTTTGTTTTGACACGGGTCTTTTCCTCGGCCTTCCAGATATGGATACCGCACTTGTGTGCAATGGCCTCGAGCAGGGTGGACTTGCCGGTCCCGTTTTCGCCGATGAAGAACGTGATATTCGAGTGAAACGCTATCTCCCTGGTTTTCTCGAATACAGGGACATCGAAGGGATAGTATTCGTTGGTGGGATACTTCTCAGGGAAGAGGGTGACGTTTTTCAGGTGCATGGTGTAGACCCTATCTTTTCTAGTTCTTGGAAGCTAACTTATGCCGCAAGCGGCGGCTCCATAGCGACAAAGTGGAACCGAACCTGACAATCTTTTTCAAATGCTTTCTAAACACTTCGGAGGGGATGGACGCCCGAAAAAGATTCTTAGATTCGCTTCTTTATACGCGTTTAATAAAGCGACTTCATTGGAAGTCACGGGAATTTTTTCATGCAGGATAAATCGGAGTTTGTCAAGCATATTGTGGAGACCCAAATCCACCGTCTAATTTGCGCATCATGCATTTCACCGGGGGATTTGGCGACATTCCTGGTCACCAGCAAGGTGTTGGATGCAAGCGGCGCCGCATCGTAGATCCCGCGTTGTGTGCGGGAGGAGCGACGACTGAGTCGTA
>CAYOIU010000333.1:0-4768 GCA_964404085.1 uncultured Desulfobacteraceae bacterium
TTCTCCTTTTTTATTATGAAATATGGTTTTGATTGTTCTTACTTTCTTTTATTAGAGCATCAAACGTGCCAAAAATGGAATGACCCCTGTTACGAAAAATAGGTGTGTTTTTTCAATATATTATAAACGCCTAACAGGGAATCAATAAGAAGGGGATAGAAGATTGGTTGCGAATATGCTACCATGAAAGACGATCTAGAGGTGCATTGATGCTACCCTTTTTCCGGTTTGTGGCGGCCATCCTGATCCGGCAGACGAATACCGAGCTTCTTTATCTTCCGAAAAAGGGTCGTCTTGTGGATCCCCATCTCACGGGCTGTAGCGAGGCGGTTCCATTTTTTCTTCTTCAGCATGAAGATGATGAATTGTCGCTCCATTTCTTCAAAAGTGTCGGCGCGTACAAAGGAATCCAGGGTGGGACGCAACGAATCCGGCAGGTGTTTTACGTGAATCAGACCTCCCGGGGAAAGCACATATCCGTGTTCGATAATATTTTCAAGCTCCCGAATATTCCCCGGGTAGTCATAGCTCATCAGGATATCGAGCGCGTCATGGGAAATGGCTTCGATGTGCTTGCTTTGCAGGGCCGAAAAACGACTGATGAAATGGTCTACGAGCAACGGGACGTCTTCCAGCCGTTCCCGTAATGGTGGTATCTCCAGTTTGATGACATTGATCCTGAAAAAAAGATCCTGCCTGAAGGTGCCGTCCGTCACCATTTTCTGAAGATCACGGTTGGTTGCCGTGATGATCCGCACATTGGCACTCAAGGAACGAGTACCCCCGAGTGGCTCATAGTTCTTATCCTGCAGAACCCGGAGCAACTTCACCTGGAGCGGGAGAGGCAGGTCCCCGATTTCATCAAGGAACAACGTGCCTCCTTCAGCCCTTGCAAAACGACCCTGTTTTGCCCTGGTGGCGCCGGTAAAGGCGCCTGCTTCGTGACCGAAGAGTTCCGATTCGATCAGGGTTTCCGGAAATCCCCCGCAATTGACGGCGACAAACGGCATTTTGCTCCTTTCACTTGACGCATGAATCGCCCTGGCAAAAATCTCTTTCCCGGTGCCACTCTCACCGGTTATCAGCACGGTGCTGTCACTTTCCGCTATGGCGGGAAGAATATCCAGAATCTTTTTCACCCTATTGCTCTTGCTGATAATATCTCCAAAAGAGTAGGTTTTTTTTATTTCCTTGCGAAACTCCTCAACCTCCCTGAGGTCACGGAAGGTTTCCACCCCCCCTCTCAAATTGCCGTCTTTATCTTTGAACACCGCAGTTGAAATGCTCACCGGGACCCGCGTTCCCTGGCTGTTTTCAAGATATATTGCAAGATTGATGACCGGTCTCCCCGTCTCAATAGTATACTGGATAGCACACGTGCCTTTGCAGATATTTGACTTCAAGACCTCATAGCATCGGCGACCTATTGCTTTTTCCCGTGATACCCCGGAGATTCGTTCGGCAGCCTTGTTGAAACAGGTAATCCGCCAGTCAGAATCAACCGTCATCACGCCATCACTGATACTCTGAATCACCGCTTCGAACCGTTCAGGAGACGGTTCAACCATGAAATACGGGGTCGTCATACAAGATTTCCTCTTTGCCTTTTCCGTTAGAAATATCAGATGTCGGCGGAGGCAGTGTCGCCCGCAACATCTTTAAGGTTTTTTCTTGGTAACACCACCGTAAATATCGAGCCCTTCAGCGGTTCACTCGAAACCCTGATATGTCCGCCGTGTGCCTCTACGATCGCCTTTACTCCGGCAAGTCCTAGGCCGAAACCCTCCTTGTCCCGGGCAGCCTGACCCCGGTGAAACGGATCAAAAATAAGAGGAAGTTCCTCCGCGGGAATGCCAATGCCCTCATCGGCAATCTGGACAAATACCTCATCTTTGGTTTTGCCCGTTTTCAGCCGGATGACTCCTCCCTCATTTGTAAACTTTATGGCATTGCCCAGCAAGTTAGCAAAAACCCTCCTTAGCTGAACGGTATCAGCCTGAATCATGGGAAGCTCTTCTTCATTTTCAAATTCGACACTGATACCGTGCTGTGAGGCCTCCAGTTGATACGCATCAAACATCTCCAGCAGTTCTTTATCAAGCAAGGTTGCGTCCAGATTCAGGCTGATTTTTCCCGACTGAAGCCGAGAAAATTCAAGGAATTCATTGACGAGGGCCTCGAGCTTGCCGGCCTCATTCTTCGCTATGGTGAGATATTTCTTTTCTTTCTCAGTTGAATTGTTCTTTTGTATTTTTAATAGCCGAAGGACAAAACCACCAATGATGGTAAGAGACGATTTCATGTCATGGGCGAACATGGAGATGAGATTGTTCCTCTCTCTTTCCATTGCCTTAAGGCGGGAAATATCTTGAAAGGACTCCACTCCTCCAATGAGATTTCCACTGTTGTCAAATAACCCGGCGGTATTCATCCTCACTGGAACGGCTTCCCCCCATTTGTTTCGAATAGTCGATTCGAAAAGGGATATGGGGACATGTCCCCCGATCACCGTCTTTAATGGGCACTGGCTGGAACACATTCCCCCCTTAAGGATCTCCCCACAGTATTTTCCTACGACCTCTCCTGAAGCATATCCCGTGACTTTTTCAGCCCACGGGTTAAACCCTGTAATTCTCAGGTCGGCGTTCACAGTGAGAATTGCGACGGGAACGCTGTCCAAGACAAATTTGTAGAAGGTGAGGGTCTGCAAATCATCTCTATCTGATCCTGAAGTATTCTTCTCTTCCAAAATATTGCCCATAAGATAAAAAGGCCCCCTGTTGAAAAACTACTCAAACGCCAAAAGCATACAGGATAAAACCTATTCCAATCCCGAAAACAAAATTGAGGACTTTTATGAGTATGGAGTCTCTAATGCTGTATGACAGCAGGGGAAGCATTCCATGACCGTCCTGGACAAATGAACTGGCAAGAAGCACGGAAAAGGGGATGAGCCCTTTTGCATACATCATGACAAAAATGAGATGGGGACCTGACTCGGGAACAATCCCAATCAGTGCTGCCATCAGGAGCACCCACATCATGTGTGTTTTGATAACGGCGTCCAGGTTCCAGAAAGACAGTCCCCAATGAAGAAAAAACAGGGCACCAAAAGTCCACAGAAAAACCCGGAAGAGATGACGTTTAATGATGTGATCCCAGATATGGGCGTGCAGATAATGTTCAGAAGAAGCCATGATGATATACAAGGAAGAAAGGGTAAGACTGAGAAAAGTGACTCGTTTCCACGTCCAATCGGGATCGCCGATAATGCCTGTTATGACCAATACAAGGAAAGACCCTATCAATATGAATAGGAGAAAACGGGTAAAGGAGGGGTTCCTGACATTTTTCCACAAGTTTTCAAGCCGGAAAGTACTCCAGTCCGTACGGGAGGCCTCTCCATCACCCAGGCACTCTTCACAATCGGCCTGGAGACAAGCCTCGCACGGTGTCACGTGCAATATCTTTATCAATCGATCACTCACCCAGGCAAAGCCGATTCCCAGTAGGAACAGCAACCCAAAAAGCATCAGGGCAGTCAAGGGAAACATGGAAAGCATGATAAAGGCCCCATCGCCAGAAGTTGCGATCATTCCCCCCGTAACAGCCCCAAAAGAGATCATGCCATGCACATAAAGGGTCACATTCATGAAGGCCCCGAGACACCCGGGGGTAGAACCAAGAAAGGAGGCCAGCGTGTACTGGCGCCACCGGCCTCCTTGCATAAGCCTTGATGTGGCGCCCTTGGTGGCAATGTTGACGAAGTCCACCAGGAGCATCATGGAAAACACAAAAAAAGTAATCAGAAGTGAATGTTTTATGATAGGGAAAATGTCCATTTCAATTCGCGTCGCAGGAATTCAGGTATCAACGGGTCATCATGGTGCCACATTTCGGACAACGCTGATCGTAGCAGGGCACGCCTGCCTGATGCGCAACTTTTTCTCCACAGTTCGGACAAACACAGTCCCCGCCCGGACCTGCGCCGGAACCACCTCCTCGGCCTCTTCCACCGCCGCCTCCCATACCTCTTCCCGTACCCGGTCCTTGACCTCTCGCCCCTGTTCCATCTCCTCTCGGCATACTGTCCACCTCCATAGATTGCATTGGTTATGGTTTTCCGACCTATTCTTCCACATAGGTCCACTTTTCGCATTTCCCAAAGAAACAGCATTTCGCTGTTTCCCTTTTCGGTTGGGACGCATTCGCACATCTCGAAGGGTCAGTGTAAAGTGTGCTTCATAAGAGAGCTTGTATTTTTTCAGCAAGCATTGATTCCGGGACCGCCCCTATGATTTCATCTATCCTTTTTCCGTCTTTGAAAAACATCAGCGTGGGGATACTCATGATCCCGTAGTTCATTGCCGTTCCTTGGGCTTCATCAACATTCATCTTACAAAACTTGAATTTGCCGTCGTAATCCCCGGAAAGTTTCTCAACAGTCGGCGAAACCATGTGGCAAGGGCCACACCACGGTGCCCAGAAATCTACAAGGACCGGCATTTCCGATTTCAAGACCTCTTCCTCAAAATTCTGTTCAGTTATTTCGTTCACCATTTTCTCTTTCCTCTCCTTATCTACACGTTGTGTAATTTGTTGGCCTGCTCAACGAGCAGGGATTTCAAGCGATCCAGGGTAATGGGATAGGCCTGGATGGGAATCCCCATCCAATCGGAATATTCAAGGAAATCCTCGGGACGTTCCGCCATGTAGCGGTCAATGTAACCGATGCCGTCCAGGACGATCGCCCCTCCTGTATGCCGCG
>CAYOIU010000334.1:0-4702 GCA_964404085.1 uncultured Desulfobacteraceae bacterium
AACAGGTGGACGATTTAAATCGGAATGGGTGGACGGAATGCGTCGGAATACGCAGCCATGTCCCTCTTTATCGCCGAGCTATCCTTTGTTGACGCTCAATTCCTCAATTACTCCAAACTGGGCGTCCTTTCCGGATCCATTCTCTCCGCCGGTGCGGGGCTGGTTTTCCTAGGCGTGACGGCTTGGCGATCACGAAGCGATCAGGAAGACGGGTGATCCGTCACAAAACGGCAAATCGTTTCTGCTGCGGCTTCGAAATCCACCCGTTTCATATTGAAGACCATATCATAGAGAGCGGGTTCGTCGTAATCGGTCCGGCAAAAGTGGTGGTACAGATTGAGCCGGCGTTTTGTCTGTTTCTCCACGACGAACTGGGCCTGCTTTCTGTCCAGGTCATAGTGCTCCATCATGAATTTGATGCGGTATTCCAAATCCGCGATCAAGAGAAAATGGTATGTATCGGGACGATCCGCGAGGATATATTGGCTCCCTCGGCCGATGATCACCACATTGCCCTGGGCGGCGAGTTTGGGGATGACCTTGTGAAGCAGACAGATATAGAGATTACCGTCCATATAGCCGGGCTTTTCTTCCATGGCCACTTCCACATATCCTTTTCGAAAAGGCCCCAGTTTTGTGAGCAGCCTCGTCAGAAAACCCTCGCTGCCGGTATCTTTTTCCACAGAATCCACCCAGTCAGGCGTTACATTGACCTCCATGGCAACCCTCTCTACAATTTCTTCATCCACGACAGTATATCCTAGTTTTTCCGCCACCTGGGTTGCAAGCGTTCTGCCACCTGCGCCGAACTGCCTGGCAATGGTGATAACAGCCATGTGCACCTCCTCATTTTTTTGGCAATTGCAGGTTTGGTAGCGTGTTACGAAGCCATCAGATTTGTAAATCAAAATCTATGTGAGGCGAACGGGATCGCGTTGAAAAATATTGCGGATGAATGCTTTCCTAAAATCGATAATACCAATCCCCCCGACCGGCCACGGAAAGGAGGAAAAAGTATTTGTTTTTCTCAAAATTTCTATATACCATGGCATGAAACGTCTGTCAAATTTCGTGCGTGAGTCCTAGCGATTCTTAATGTGTCCCCCATTTGCCTATGGGACCAAATTAACCGTTTGATATTGACAAATATGGAGAAATAGAATGGACATTGCAGCAATAAATCTTCAGGAAAAGCTTGCCAAATTTACTGAACATTGGTCCCCCAAAATTATCGCTCAAATGAATGACTACCATTTTAAGCTTTCGAAATTCCAAGGAGAGTTCGTTTGGCATGCGCATGATGATACGGATGAAGTGTTCATCGTCCTTGACGGAGAGATGTCGATTGAATTCCGCGATGGGAAGGTGGACCTGAAGGCGGGAGAGATGATCGTGGTCCCGAAGAAAGTTGAGCATAAGCCTCTTGCTGAAAACGAGTGCAAAATTATGCTCATCGAACCTGCAGGTACCATCAATACAGGTGATGCGGGTGGTGAAAGGACGGCAGAGGACGACGTTTGGATATGAATTTCAGATAACCGAGCGACCAGTCACTGGAGCCGCCAGGGGAAACACGGTTACAGTTGGGAAAGCGAAATGAGGAAAAAGGCACTTTTGAGCTGGAGCAGCGGCAAGGACAGCGCTTGGGCACTTCATATCCTGCGCCGGGATCCGGCCATTGACCTCATGGGTCTCTTTACGGTCATAAACCGGAAATACGACCGTGCATCAATGCATGCCACCAGGCTTGAATTGCTCCACTTACAGGCCGAGGCGGCGGGTCTTTCGGTTCAGGTCATCAGCCTTCCGGATAGTTGCTCCAACGAGGAATGTGACGCCATCATGGGAAGATTCGTTGCGGAATGTGCCGACAGGGGGATTGCGTGCATGGCATTCGGGGACCTCTATCTTGAAGATATCAGGCAATACCGGGAGGGCCAGTTGGAAGGCACCGGCATAGAACCTATTTTCCCCCTGTGGGGAATCCCCACGGAAGCGCTTGCCCGGGACATGTTGACGGCGGGAGTGGAGGCCTATGTGAGCAGTGTGGATCTCGGGAAACTGGGGTCCCGTTTTGCCGGAAGAAAGTGGTCAAGTGAATTGATTGGCGAATTCCCGGAAGGTTGCGACCCGTGCGGGGAAAACGGTGAGATCCACACCATCGTCGCAGGCGGGCCCATGTTCCTTCATTCCATTCCCGTCCGGGTTGGGAAGGTCGTTGAACGAAATGGTTTCGCCTACGCGGACATCATTCCCCTTTCAAGAGTTGACGCATCTTCCCTATTTTGAAGCCTTTGGGGCCCTCATTGTCTTCAATATTTCAATGCTGTCCTTCAGCCCTTTATACTGTCTCGCCATTTCCATGGCCATCCCTGTCATCAATGCCATTGCCTGGGCAAAATTCACGTCCTCCAGGGTGAATTCCCAGGGTTCGGAAGTGTATATGCGAAGGGCACCGATAAGATTCCCGGCTACCAGAATAGGTACGGACAGGATAGAGGCTATCCCCTCTTTTTCCGCCTCGGCAGGATACTGAATCCGGGGATCATCGCTCACGTCGTAGATTGCTACCGGACCTTCTTTCAGGGAATTGGCAATGGACTCCAGCGCACTGAGGGGTCCTTTGTTGAGATACTCATCACTGAGGCCAAAGGAAGCAGCGACCTCCAGTTGATTGGTTTTGCGATTGAAAAGAAATACGGTACATCCTTTGATGTCCAGGGCTCTCTTGATTCCCTCTACGGTAATGAGGGCGACTTCTTCGGGATCCTTGGAGTGCGAAATGACCTTTGTAACGGTAAGCAAAGTTTCATAGTTGATGAGTTGTTTTTTCATGATTTCCTCCTTTAGTTAAGGTTTTCGGAGAAAATCGGCCTTCGTGCATCCAAGACCGAAAGCGGGAAAACTGAAGGAACATCTATCTAAGAAAGGGTTACTTTCATCCATTAGGCTGTCACAGTATATCACATTTCTGGAAAAAAACACATTTGGACGTGTGGAGTTTGGGCACAGTGCCCACGTTCATGGCGTATTGGAGGACCACGTAGATCATATAGAGACCCAGGAGCCAGGCCCCCTGAAATTTCTTGAAATGACCGTCCCTATTTTTGTGGATAAAGAACCTGAATGAGTAGAGAATAGCCAGCATGGCCGGAAAGTGGAAAAGGAAAAAGTTTTCCGGAATCGCCAGGGGCCTTGCGGCGGACGCGGCACCGATAACGAACAGACAGTTCAATACATCCGCCCCCACGACATTCCCTAACGTGATTTCAGGGTGGCCCCTCCTGACCGACGCTACGGCCGTCATCAATTCCGGGACCGACGTACCAAAGGCCACCATGGTAGCGGCGATGACATCGTTGGGTACCCCCATCCTGAGAGCTATCTCCGAAGCACTGGGTACCAGTATCCGGGCACCCAGGACCACCATGAAAAGGCCTCCGAGAAGCATGAGACAGCATTTGAAGAGGCCAAACATTTCGGAATCATCGGATTCCTCCCCTTCCAACGCCATATCTCCCCCTTTCTTGGCCCAGACGTAGTTCATGTACATGTAGATCCCGAGAAGAATCAGAAAAAAGAACCCGATCCCTCGGTAGAGTACGGGGCTTCCTTTCGTTGTCAGGAGAATAATGACGGATATGACAACCAGGAGCGTTGCAGCGCCTACCTGCACCCAACCGTTGCGGTTGAGGATATATCGGTTGGCAGGCACTGTGGTCAGGAGACACGTCAGTCCGAAAATGAGGCCTGTGTCGGCGATTATGGAACCTACGCCGTTTCCTAAAGCAAGGCCCGGATCACCCATCCAGGCGGCCATTACCGAGACAACGGCCTCCGGCATGGTTGTGCCGAGAGAAATAATCGTAGCCCCAATGACGATTCTTGGCAGTCCGGTCCTCCGGGAAAGCTGAACCACACCATCAATCATCCAGTCAGCCCCCTTTGAAAGAATCAGGATACAGACCGCAATCACAACGAGTAAAACCAATAGGGGTTGACCGGCCACGAGGTTTCGCAATAGGGTTTCATCCCCTATGAATCGAAGAACAGTGTGCACCATTCTCTCTCCTTGCTCAGCTTGATTATGTGATCCTGTTCCAGGTGAAGCCCAGCCTTTACGAAAGCCATCCCGGTCACACCGGGAGCATCACTTGGGAACGGTCTACAACAAACCGACTCCAATAGAATGAAGGGGAAACGTTAATTAAAAAGAAAAACATTTATGGGAACCAAAGTCAAGATTTGGTCCATTTGTTCGAAGGAATCTGACTTATGGTATAAATCATCAATTTTATGTTTCCAGGCCCTTTGTTCGCACAATCCGTAGTTTTTGGGCTCGAAATGACGTGATATCCGTGTTATTATCATGTGTTTGAGGATTCTTACTGAAAAAGAAATTCGATGGTGCTTCCAGAGACCACACCGAAGCCGCGAGATGTTATGCCAACAGAAGGAATATGTAAATGAGACCCGGACCCTTTCGGTTGGAACGGTATTTTGCCGAGCACGAATTCACAGTTCCGTACCTGCTGTGTTGCTCCGATTGCGAAAGCCTGGCCATTGATGACCTGCTTAAGTTGGAGCCCGGGGCAAGGGATCGCTTCCTGTCCCTTGGGCTCGGGTACACCGAATCACTCGGGAGTCCCGAGCTTCGCAAGGAGATTGCTTCCCTGTATGAACAAAATACCCCCGACCACAT
>CAYOIU010000335.1:0-4694 GCA_964404085.1 uncultured Desulfobacteraceae bacterium
TCCAAGGGGACTCATTTTCCGCACCACCATCCCCGCTTTAATATTGATGAAGATGCCCTGAGTGTTGGTGTTGAAATGCACGTGAGGGGCGCCTTGGCTTTTTTCGAAAAGGCCGACAATCTGCAATTTCTTGAAATCAATAGGAGGTGAATGCGTGTTGTTGCATTAGCAGTGAAAAATGGACAAAAGAGAAGTTTGCCTTATAAACCCTTAAGAAATAAAGGAGATTTATCATGAAACGGATTGTAAGTATTGTGGTTGCCTTGCTCGTTTTTGTTTCCTTTGGAATTGCCTCTGCAGACGCTTATACGGGCAAGAAGGTCCAGGCGAAGCTCGCTTCTGAAGAGATTGAAGGCGATTTCATGACTGTCTGGGCCAGGAATTTTTCTGCTCATATGAAAAAGTGGTCTGGCGGGAAAATTGATGTCAATGTTTACCCTTACGGAACGTTAGGGGCAACCGGCGATATCAATGAGCTTTGCCAGCTTGGAGTCGTCCAATTTGTCTTTTCAGACTATGCCTGGATCAGCTCTTTCGTTCCCCAGGCCCAGGTCCTGGCCCTGAACTACCTGTTTCCCACTGAAAAAGTACCGGAAGTGTTGGACTGGATGGCCAGAAACGGCGAGCTCATGCCGCTCATGGAAAAGGCCTTCAGAAAAAACGGCCTGGTGCCGTTGTCGATCATGTTTGAAGGATGGCAGTGGCTGAGTTCCAAGAAGGAGATCAAGTCGTTGGATGACATGAAAGGTCTCAAACTCAGATTGATGTCTTCAAAACTGCTGGTGGAAGACTACAAAGCCTACGGAGCTGCCCCGACGCCCATGAGCTACGGCGAAGTATACAGTGGCCTTCAGATGGGGCTGATTGATGCGCAGGTGAACCCGCTTTTTGCGATCTACAGCATGAAATTCTATGAAGTCCAGAACTACTGCACCCAGCTGAAAAGCGAGCCATTTGTCGGAATCCCGACCGTCAATCAGGATTTTTTTGACAATCTCCCTAAAGAGGTTCAGCAGGAGATGCGCAGATTCTGGATTGATGCAATTTTGCCTGCCGGAAAATGGATCACTGAAAGAAATGCCAGCGATAAAGAAAAAATGAAAAAGGCCAAACCCCAGCTCAAGTTCAGTGTGCTGGATGATGCCACCATTGCCCAGTTCAAGGCAAGGGCTGAAAAGGTCTATCCCAAATATGACGAAATCGGCGGTGAAGGGTCCCAGCATATGCTCGAGGCACTCCTCAGAGACATCCAGAATGCAAAAAAAGCCCTAAACATTAAATAGCTATCGGAAGTTGAGGCACTGCAGCCATATGAACGCGGCAGTGCCTCCATCTTTCCACAGTAGGGGCCAAACAATGAAGGGAAAAGATGAAGAACTAAGGGATTTGAGCTTCTTCCACCAGATAAACCGGTATATCGGTTTAGTCGTTAATAGTGTCGAAGTTTCAATTCTGGTTTTTTGTACTGCTTCACTCGGGATTCTGCTTATCGCCAATGTGTTTGCGCGGACGTTTTTCCAAAGTATTTATTATGCGGAAGAAGTTTCGAAGTTCCTCGTAATGCTGACCACATTCACCGGGGTGAGCTATGCCGTCAGAAAAGCGCGGCATATCCGCATGGGTGCCTTTCTCGATGCCATGCCCGAAAAAATGGAGAAGGTGTTTATCATCATCATTTCAATCATCAGTGCCGTGGTGATGGGGATCCTGGCCTGGTTTTCTTATAAGTATTTGATAAATGCCATGAACATGGGGCATATGACCCCCGCCCTGAGGGTACCGAAATGGACCTTTTACGTGATTCTTCCCGTCGGATTCGGCCTGGCATGTATTCAATATATCCGAACCATTATCAAGAATCTTACAGAGAAAGAACCTTGGCAATCGCCGGATCAGCAAAGTGAGTATGAAGAGGAAGAAATTGGGGGATCGAAGACATGACACTTTTCGGAATAAGCCTTGCGAGCATGCTGCTGTTCGGCTTCCCCTTTATGGTAACGCTCTTAGGGTCCCTGATACTATATGTGTACGTCTACATGCCGGATCTTGCTCCAAAACTGGTGATGACCATGGTGCAGCAGGTGATTACCGGTGTGACGCCGCCGGCCCTCGTGTGTGTGCCTATGTTCATTCTTTCCGCCAGCATTATCACCTCCGGCGAGTCTGCCGGGCGGCTGATACGGATGATCAAGGCCTTTGTCGGGCACCTTCCCGGGGGATTGCCGATTACCACCAATGCCAGCTGTACACTCTTTGGCGCGGTTTCCGGTTCGACCCAGGCAACTGTGGCCGCCATTGGCGGCACCATGCGGCCGATGCTGTTGGAAGCGGGATACGAAAGCTCTTTTACACTGGGACTTATTATCAATTCCAGTGATATTGCCTTCCTGATTCCACCAAGTATCGGATCCATCGTGTATGGGGTTGCCACCAGTACCTCCATCGGGATGTTGTTCCTTGCCGGTGTTTTCCCGGGCCTCCTGATCTTCGTCATGTTTTCCATTTATTGCTATTTCTATTCCAAGATGAAAAAGATCGAGGTGCTGCCGAAGGCGAGCTGGTCCGAGAGAGCGAGGGTGGTCAAGGACGGGCTGCCGGTCATGGGTTTTCCGGTGATTATTGTGGGCGGCATTTATGCCGGAGTCTTCAGCCCGACAGAAGCCGCCGCCGCCTCCGTCTTCTATGCTCTTATTCTGGAGACAATCGTTTACAAAAGCCTGACGTTTCATAGAATTGTCGACTCCTTTTTGCAGACCGGGGTGATTACCGGTGTCGTTTTTATCCTGGTGGGCGCCGGGCAGGCATTTTCATGGATGATCGGCTTTATGCAGATTCCCCAGCAGTTCCTCCCACCACTTTTTGGAACCGATCCATCGATGCTGCGGGTGATTGTTATCGTTGTCACCGTATATTTTGTCGCCTGCATGTTCACCGATCCGATCGTCGCCATTTTTATTCTGAGTCCGATTTTTCAGCCCTATGTGGTCAGCGCGGGTGTTAATCCCATTCTTCTGGGAACGCTGGTGACACTGCAGGCCGCTATCGGCTCGGCCACGCCGCCTTTTGGGTGTGATATTTTTACCGCACAACTCATATTTCGGCGACCATATCTTGAGGTCATCGGCCACGCTTTACCGTTTATCCTGATCCTGATCCTGGCGACGATTATATTGATTTTCTTTCCGCAGATTTCATTGTTCCTGCCGCATCTGGCTTTGGGGGGATAAACCGTTCAGGTACCTTTTCATCAGCTAAAACCAAAAGCACTGCCGGGTCCGAATAAACCAGAAAAGTGAGGAAGGCGCCGGAAATCTATACCGAAAGGTGGTTTTATGGAAAGAATGCCGACACTCTATGATGCATATCAGGCACATGTTCGGATAAAGCCTATGATCCGGCAGACGCCGCTGATTGCATCTCCTGATTTGGCTGAGAAAACCGGTGCCGAACAGATTCATCTGAAGTTGGAATGTGTGCAGGAGACCGGATCATTTAAGGTCAGAGGCGCCGCCAACAAGATGTTGAGCCTCAGTGATGAGGAGAAGAAAAAAGGCGTGATCACCTTTTCCACAGGCAATCATGGTAAGGCGGTTGCTTATGTGGCTGGAAAGACCGGTGTCAAGGCTGTTGTGTGTCTCTCCGAGCATGTGGCCGCCTGTCGAGCAGAGACGATCAGAACACTTGGGGCGGAGGTTTCTTTAAAAGGCCGATCCCAGGATGAAGCGGAAGCCAATTATCAACAGCTTATGGCATCGCGGGGACTCATCCCTGTCGTCCCCTTCGATGATCCGAAGATCATTGCCGGGCAGGGAACCATAGCACTTGAAATACTCGCAAAACTCCCGGATACGGATGTTTTGATGATCCAGTTGTCAGGAGGCGGTCTGCTGGCAGGCATTGCCATGGTCGCAAAATCAATCCACCCGAGGATTCATGTTGTTGGACTTTCGCTTGAGCGGTCTCCGGCAATGCTGGAAAGTTTGAAAGCCGGTCGACCCGTACAGGTGAAAGAAAAAGATTCGATTGCCGATTCGCTTCTGGGTGGTATCGGCGTTGAGAATCGATACACCCTGCCTCTAGTGAAAGAATTTGTGGATGAACACCTGTTGATTACTGAAGAGGAAATAAGAGATGGTATGTTTTACATTTTTGATATGCATCGGTTGATCGCGGAAGGCGCCGCCGCCGTCGGTATCGGCGCACTGATGAAGCAGAAGATCAACGTAAAAGGGAAAAAGGTTGTGACACTGCTTTCAGGGAGTGCCGTAGATTCTCATGAATATATTCGCGTCATACAAAGCAGACTCGCTAATGGACGGGAGCAGTGATTCATATCCTTACCAGTCTTAGAGAGAGGTTAACCATGCGACTAAAAACAAGGCTCATACCCTTTCTTATCGTATGTGCTCTGAGCTTGGGATTCACTGGAAGAGCGGATGCGGTTAAGTATCTGTGGCAGGTGGCTCTGGAAGAAATCGAGGGCAGCATGCAGCACGAGTACGCAAAAAAATTTGTTGAAATTGTCGAGGAGAAATCTAAAGGAGAGGTTCACTGTAACATCCACTTTTATGGAGAACTCGGCACGTCCGGAGAGATCACAGAACTCCTGCAGGCAGGAGATCTCCAATTTGCATTCCAATCTCCCGGGCACCTGGGTTCCTATATCCCCGAGGTTCAGGTTTTTTCCATTCACT
>CAYOIU010000336.1:0-4694 GCA_964404085.1 uncultured Desulfobacteraceae bacterium
TTCAGTGGAGAGCGGTACAAGCGCGCCGGCCGCCCGCTTCATCAATATGCGACCTCAAAGCAAAGATGCGTTTTCGTGTCCTGAAAAAAGATCCCCGCGTCCCTTACTGTCACGAATTCCATGATCTTCTGCAAACTGCTGCGTCGCTCAAGGGAGGGACAGTGGAATCGTTTCCGAAAGGGAATATGGAGGACTGCACTGCCCCTCCCGTAGTGGATCAATGCTCTTAATTGAGCGGAAGACAAAAGAAATTGTCAGAAGTATTTCTGATTCTTGAAGATCATCTCCACGCGGCGGTTTTTCGCCCGCCCGATCATGGAATTATTCGATGCCACAGGACGGGAGTCACCATACCCCCCGAGGGCGATGCTCTCAGGCGGAAGCTTTTCTTCGCTGACAAAGTAGTTCATCACGTTGTAGGCCCGGGCCAGCGAAAGGGCCCTGTTGGAAGCATATCTTTCACTGTGGATGGGGACGTTGTCCGTGTGGCCGTCAATATAGATCTGGTAGCTGCTCCGCC
This sequence comes from uncultured Desulfobacteraceae bacterium, assembly GCA_964404085.1. Taxonomy (GTDB): domain Bacteria; phylum Desulfobacterota; class DSM-4660; order Desulfatiglandales; family Desulfatiglandaceae; genus CAYUCJ01. The sequence goes on from CAYOIU010000336.1 coordinate 521, forward strand.
GCATGAATCTCGCGATCTTCATAAGGATGGGCCTTGCCCCATCCTTTATTTCCGCGCGGCCTGAATCGAACAGCAATTCCTGACCGAATACAAGCTTGAACCCCCCTTCTATTTCCTGAAAGACCAGGGAGCCACTCGCGCCTTTGAAGAGCGCTTCAGGGTTCTCAGATGGAATCTCAACCGTTTTCTCCTGATCATCATCTTTCCTCACAATCAATGCATCCTTCAGGGTCTCGGCCAGACCGCTGATCAGGCTTTCCCTTGGATGGGCTATCTCACCGTACTCTTTGAATGCCAGAATGCCGCAGCTGGCTGTGAAGTTGTGAAACATGCTCTTCATCTTCAACTCATTCATGGATGACATGGAAAGAAGCAGGACGAAAAAGGTGAGCAAGAGGGTGGACAGATCCGAAAAGGTCACCATCCAGGCTTGGGTATCCAGTTTCTCACCAGCGTCTCTTTTCTTCTTCCCGCCTTTAGCCACTTTTCCCTCCCCTCAGCTTGAAGAGAAAGCCCTTGATGTCAAGGATGATGTTTCTATTCCTGGGTCTGTACTGCAAACGGGAGGGGATTTTCGAATGGTAGTTGCAAACAATCTCCACCTGGCGGCTTTTTCCGTTCCGCTTCCCTGAAATACCTTTTTTCTCATACTGGTTTCCCAGGCCGTGGGCTACCATTTTTTTCCCTGGGATCCCGGCCTCTTTTCTAAATAAATTATAGACAGCCATGGCCCTTTGGGTTGAAAGGTACATCCCCTTCCTCATTGGATCAGAATCAAAAACCGTCTCGGTCTGGTCAACGAACCCCCTGAATTCAATGAGGCCTGGTGCACTTTTGAAAACACCCGCCACATCCATCAGAAAGGCCTTTCCCTCGCTTTTGATCTCGGGGGAACCCCGGTTGAAAAGGACCCTGTTCTCCAGGGAAACAACGATCTTTTCCTTCTGTCTTATGATCCGGACATCTGCATCCAGACCGTTTTTGAATGCGATATTCTGCAACCGCGCCAAATCAACCTCTTCCTTGACCATAGGGGCGGATCCAAGGGTAATGTTCATTCCTTTTTCTTGCCCTAGGACAGACTGACCTCCCGGCTTAAACCCAAAGGCGCCGATAAGGGAATTGAGGGCTTCGCGCTTTCTCTCCGTATCGATGGTGGAAATGGATATGAGGAGTACAAAAAACGTCAGGAGCAGGGTCATGAGGTCGGTATAGGTGGTGATCCACGCATTCGTTTTTATGCCTTCTTCTTCCTGCCTGGCTTTTCCCATTGGTTGTTTCCTCAGGACTTCCCACTCTGAATTTCAATCGCGTTTGTGGACGGAGTGCGAACCAATACGCCAAAATATTGGCCCTTTACGTCAAATAGATGGCCATATTTTCCTACAAATAGGCCTGCACCTGTCCACACCTTCATTTGAGCAATTCTCATGCCAATGGCGTTTGCCTGCCTCCAACCCCTCATGAATGCAGATTCTTGCAGATTGTGATCCGGATAACGAACTTGACAGAATGTCCGAGATCTGATTCATTCGAAATAAAATTCAGTGCCGCCTTTTACCTTGTGTAGTCCTGAGGAGAGCCCCATGAAAATCAAAATAAGGATCGGAACACTGGTGCTTGATGCCGTTCTGAATGAAACACCCACCGCAACAGAAATCGCCGGAACGCTCCCCCTGTCCAGCCGTTTCAATACCTGGGGGGACGAAATCTATTTCCCCATACCTGTGGAATCAGAACTCGCGGCAGAAGCCGTGGAAGAGGTCCAACTCGGTGATTTGGGTTACTGGCCCACGGGCCGGGCATTCTGTATCTTTTTTGGTCCCACGCCCATGAGCAGGGAAGGGAAAATCATTCCTGCCAGTGCGGTCAATGTAATCGGTCACGTCACAGGCGATGCCACAAGGCTCAAGGGAGTCATGGAAGAAACCTACATCGAAATCCTGCCGGACGCCGGTTGACCCGATTGAGAGGAACTCATGGAACTTGCCGATCTCATCTATCGAAAATCCAATGCTGTAGCCTCCATATCCCTCAACAGACCGGAGACAAACAATGCGTTCACACTGCCCATGCTGGACGGCCTTGAAGCGGCTTTCAGGGATGCGCGAAGGGATGAACGCATAAAAGTCATTGTGCTCAGTGGTCAGGGAAACGCCTTCTGTTCCGGTGGAAACATCAAAGACATGGCCAGCGGGAAGCTCACTTCATGGGACATGAAGCGTTTTCTCTGGGAACATGTCCAGCGCATCCCTCTGCTCATGGAAGATCTGGACAAACCCGTTATCGGCGCCATCGACGGTCCCGCACACGGGGGTGGCTTTGATCTTGCCATGGCCTGCGACCTCCGCATTGCCACCATCCGGGCAACATTTTGTGCAGCCTATGTGAGAATCGGGCTGGCCCCGGGCAACGGCAGTGCCTATTACCTGGCAAGATGCCTTGGTGCGAGCCGGGCCCTCGATCTCCTCCTTACAGGCCGGGTGATAAAGATGGAGGAGGCCCTGGACCTTGGCCTGGTTCAAATGACGGTCCGGCCGGAGCGTTTAGAGGAGGAGGTCGACGCTTACGCCTCCCAAATGACCCGATGGCCTCTCGAATCCCTCAGGGCCGTAAAACGGGCTGTACGAAACGGTCTCCATTCGGACCTTCGGAGCCACCTGGATTACATGTCCTCCCAGTTGGCCCTGCTTTCACAAACCCCGGAGCACAAGGAGGCCATTCGGAAGTTGGCCCAGAAAAAGTAAACAATTTTAGGTATACATTCCCATATTTTTTTGCTAATGTTTCAAAAAAATATACAGTTATGGACAGGTATGGTTCCTGGCGCCTGCGTTCGTGCAGTCGGGAGAGTATCTAAATCACATCTCTGAACCATGGCAACCGACTCCTGCCTTCACAATGCAGTACCAAGATTGATGGAATCGTAAAAGGTCCGTCCTCGGACTTTTTACGACCTTATCAAGATTGGATGACTTTTTGAGAAGTCATCAAAATTACACGAATAGGATTTGCCCATGAACGTGAGAAACACCAATTCCTTTACGCCTGTGGAACGGTTGAGAGAAATTTCCAACTGGGTCTCTTCCGTCCTGGATCTGGACCACCTCCTTGAACTCATCATCGACAGCGCCACCCGTATGATGAAGGCAAAGGCGAGTTCTCTCCTCCTGCTGGATCCCCGTTCCCGAAAACTCTACTTCAAGGTGGCAACCGGCGAAAAAAAGGAAGAAGTTCGCAAATATGAAATCGATCTGGGACAGGGAATCGCCGGCTACGTGGCTCAAAAGGGCGAACCCCTGCTTATTCCGGATGTGCGAAAAGACTCCAGGTGGTACAAAAGGATCAGCGAATCCACGGGCTTCGAAACCCGATCCATTGCCTGCGTACCCATGGAAATGAATGGCGAGGTCATCGGGGTCGTTGAAATCATCGACAAGGAGGATGGGAGCCCTATTCGGGAAGAAGACATGAACACGCTGACCGTCTTTGCCCAGCTTGCCTCACTCGCAATCAGCAATGCCAGGGAATTTGACCGGTACAAGAAAGAAAACAAAGACCTGAGAGAAGAGCTCGAAACCAAATACCAGATCATCGGGGAAAGTCCCATTCTTCAAAAGGTCATTTCCGATGCACTCAAGGTAGCCAACTCCAAGACCACCACCCTCCTGGTGGGGGAAAGCGGAACAGGCAAGGAACTTCTCGCCCGTCTCATACACCGCGCCGGCCCCAGAAGAGATAAACCCATGATCACCCTCAACTGTGCCGCTTTTCCGGAAACCCTCCTGGAGGCGGAGCTTTTCGGCTATGAGAAAGGTTCCTTCACAGGAGCCTTGAGCCGGAAGGCAGGCAAGTTTGAATTGGCGGACGAGGGCACGATCTTCCTCGATGAAATCGGTGAAATGACGCCGAGTATGCAGGCAAAGCTGCTCCGGGTCCTGCAGGAAGGGTTGTTTTACAGGGTCGGAGGCAACAAATCCATTTCCGTGGACGTGAGGGTGATTTCCGCCACCAACAGGGATATTACCAAGGAGGTAGCTGAAGGCCGTTTTCGTGAGGACCTCTATTACCGCCTCAATGTGGTGCGAATCACCATGCCACCTCTCCGGGAAAGGAGAAGAGACGTTCCGCTCCTGGTCAACTATTTTCTGGAGGAATTCGGCCAGGAAAGGGG
>CAYOIU010000337.1:0-4677 GCA_964404085.1 uncultured Desulfobacteraceae bacterium
TTTAATATCAATTAGATATAATGTAAATTAAATTGTTAAGGAGCGGCCCGGTATCCACAAGATCAACATTATCCAGTCAAGTTGCTTTGGAACCAACGTTTACCTTTCCGTCCCCCTTTCCAACTAAAAGACGATCACAGCCGTTTCTAAAAGAATAAAAGTTGCTTCTTTCTTCCTGCAAGGGCGTTATCTGCACTTTTTTATCCAATGTTTTCTAAACGTATTCTAATAGATAAATGGTGATGAAGGTGCGCCTTGATCCGTGGTATTCCGATCATGGGGCGACCAATGGCAGTTTCATCGGCGCGAGGTCCAATTTTCGTTGGATTGTCCCTGCTTCCGGCGCCTTTCAGTGGTTTCGTCATTTCCAGGCAGAACGACTTGATCCCGTTCAACCCACGTAATGCGCTCATTTTCTCCCTTTTTGGCAGCGGCACAGAACTTGCTGGACATAGGAGAGAGACACCACCACCATTTGCTCACGGAGGCAAGAAAATGTTTTCATTCAGCCTGTCTCGTAGGGAGAGATTGCCACAGCGCCTTGTCAGACTTCATGATGATCTCCTCAAGACGTCCATCAAGTATTTTGAATCTGAAAGGGATTTCCGCAAAGGGATAAGAAAGGCCCAAAAGTCGTTGAGAAAGGCCTTCAAGCTTGCCAGGAAGAAAAAAATCAACCCCGGGGTGTCCATACGGGGAGCACGGGAGGTGCTCGAATCCCTCCGTGAAGAAATCCAAATGTCACGCAGGGCCCTTCTCGTCACATCAACCAGCCTGGGTATTGCCCTCAACCAGATTCAGCAGGAAAGAATCGATCAACCCCTTGCACTCATCGAAGATGCCTGTGAACTTTTCAGAAGCAAGGAGATTGAAAAAGGTCTGGAACTGCTCAAGGAGTCCCAGTCTGAATTCGGGAAGAGGGTGCTTGTGAAGACCCGGACTACGCTATTCGGCGCGACCTCAAACGCGATCAAGGATATGAAGGAAGAGATCGGCGTGTGGATGGAAAAAAAGCACAAGGCAGGCAATAGCGCAGAACTCATCTGAGGGAGGGAAAAAGATCCATCTGGGCTCGTGGGTTCGGAGTCGGTGGGTCCGGGGGTCCATGGGTCCGGGAATCGAACCACGCCAAATTATTCAAAACACTCCCAGAACCCACAACCCAGAACCGTGCTTGGCCAGACCCAGCAACAAAAACAGATGTTCTGGTCCAACTGCTATTCCTCAATGAACAGGATTACGGGGTTGAAAAACCCGAACATAACCAAGAAATAAATGAAGAAACCCATAGCCTGAAACAGCAAGGCCTCTCCTACTATTATAAGCAGAGCTGCAATGTACATAGGATTTCTTACATACCTGAATAATTCTGTTACCACGAGTTTTTGGGTTGGCGTCAAAAGCATCGGTGTGCCTTTGCCAAAAAATATAAAGCTATGGGAACACCAAAAGATAATTACAGCACCGAGAAGGATAGGTGCCAACCCAAAATATCGAATTACCCCTATGTCAAAAAGGTAAATATGATTGGGCAATGAGAGAATTTTTATGGTATTCAGATCAAAAAGAAAGGAAGAATCAAAAATAGGAATAATAGTGTTCCAAGTGAAGCCAGCAAGATTTCAGCTAATTTAGACTTCATCTCGTCGAACCTCTGATTTTCCTCTTAAGAGAAAAGGGGCCACCCTCTTTATCTGCCTTCTTCGGCCTTCCTCTTTTTCCTGAAATACCTCCTGGCGGTTGTTTCCGTGCTGTATGGCATGATGGCATATATTGGGCATAATAAAGCGTGTTTTTATTTGCATGTATGAGGTATATTAGGCTTTGCTTCGCGTTGTCAAATCAAACAGGTGTGACACCTTTCCCACAGAATGGTTCTTCTGCGTCGGATATATCCATTTCATACTGTGAATTGTTCAGTTCATCGCACCCTTGTTGAAAAACATAGATACCTCCCCTATGCTTTCCTCTAGAAAAGGCGAGGAGGAATTGGACAATGAAAAACAGGTTCAGCATAGTTTGGGTGGCAACAATGGCGATTACCGTGATTGCTATGTTCATCCCGGCCCAAACCTTATGGGCCCGGGACTGGCACGAGCTTCATTACCTCCGCAACAAGGGACTGGAGGAGAAATCGCCCTGGAAGACTTCGAATATCTGGCCGATTTGATGGGAAAGATGGATAATCCCGACGCGTCGCCGGCAAAGGACGTCTACACCAATCTTGCCGAACTGTATGATAAGGCCGGGGACAAGGGGAAGGCGGAAAGATTCAGGAAACTGGCAGAAAACCTGTGATACGGAGGTAAAAACTATGCCGCTTGTTGAGCTAGGGGATATCAGTAAGGACTATTTCCTGGGGGAAACGATCGTACATGCCTTGAGAGGCCTTGATCTGACTATTGATAGGGGAGAATTCACGGCCATCTGGGGACCTTCCGGCTCCGGCAAAACCACTCTGTTGAATCTCATCGGCGTTATTGATGAACCCACATCGGGCCGGTTGTTTATCGAAGGGCGAGAAATCTCCGGCTTGTCAGACAACAGGAAAAGCGAACTCAGGAATGAATCCATCGGTTTTGTCTTTCAGGGTTTCAATCTAATACCGGTACTTTCGGCCCTGGAAAATGTCATGTTGCCGCTCCAGATCAGGGGGGCATCTTTTTCCGGCGCCAGAGAAAATGCGGAAAAGCGTCTTGATGAGGTCGGCCTGTCCGATTTCGTTAAACACAGACCTGACAAGCTTTCGGGAGGCCAACAACAGAGGGTTGCAATCGCCAGGGCACTGGCAACAGGACCTTCCCTTGTTATTGCAGATGAGCCGACGGCCAATCTGGACTCCGACACATCCAGGAGTATCATTGGGCTCATGCGCGACCTGAACGAAAAGGAAGAAACGACCTTTGTCTTTTCCACCCATGACCGGAGGCTCCTGGATAACGTCAACCGCCTTGTCCGGCTCGAAGACGGGCGGATCGTGGACGGAGGTAACAAAAAATGATCAAGTGGATAAGGATAGCATTCCGCAATATCGTCAAGAACGGCCGCAGGTCGTTCGTGACCATCCTGGCCATTGCCGTGGGGTTTGCGGCGGTGAGCCTCTTCAGGGGATATATACACAACACGTACCAAGGCCTTCGGGAATCGGCAATAAGGGGCGAGGGGCTTGCTCATCTCACCATCTACAAAAAGGGATGGCGGAAAAAGGGAAAGGCGGACCCTTTGGTATATATGTTCTCCCATAAGGAAATTCAGGAGATAGTCGATCTTGTTGAGAAAGACAAAGACGTCATCCTTGCCACACCGCAGATCCTGATATCAGGGCTTGTATCCAACGGTCGTATTTCCTCCATCTTTCTGGCCAAAGGGGTGATCCCCGACGATGAGAAGGTGATCAAAGGGGCCTGGGAGGCCTTCCGGCCCGTAAAGGGTATGCACCTCAGCGACAAGAGCTCCTATGGAGTGGAAATGGCACAGGACCTGGCCGCCCACCTCAATCTGAAACCGGGCAGCGACGCAGTGGTTATGGCCACGACACTTGACGGCCAGATGAACGCCCTGGATATAGAAGTGTCAGGTACCTATGACACGGGAAGTGATGCCACAAACGACAAGTATATGCGCGTGCCTTTCAAATTCGCCCAATCCCTGTATGATACGGAAAAGGCCGACAGGGTGGTGGTTCTGCTGACGGACTGGAAAAAGACGGAATCGGTCCGCAACCGCTTGCTGAATGCACTGTCAGTGGCGGGAATCAAGTGCCGAATAAGGACCTGGAACGAACTCTCGCTTTTCTATTCCAAGGTGAAGGGCATGTTTGACATGATATTCATGTTCATATTCTTCATTGTGTTTGTGATAGCTGTCATGAGCGTGGTCAACACCATGGGAATGACCGTCCTTGAGCGGACCAGGGAGATCGGTACCCTGAGGGCACTGGGTCTGAAAAAGCGGGGGGTAAGCCTGCTGTTTGCCATAGAAGGCTCGATGCTGGGACTCCTGGGGACCGTCATCGGTGTTGTCCTGAATGTAGCGGTATGGGCGGTCATTCGAGCCCTCCACCCGACCTATACCCCCCCGGGCGTTTCGACTCCTGTTCCACTGATCGTCAGCCTGGTGCCTCACACCATGAGCCTCCTGATGATCTTTCTGGTCCTGCTGTCTTTGCTTGCCGCCATATTGCCGGCCAGACGTGCAGCGAAACAGAATGTCGTTGATGCCCTCGGGCACGTTTAGCAAAACCCCTTGAAAGGGAGGTTGACCATGAATTCCAGATTTCTTATTCGGATTTTCAAGTCTCAGCTCTTATTCGCGATACTGCTTGCAGGTGGGCTCTCTTCAGCGAAACCGGCCCTGGCTGGGATGCCTCCCGGAGAGATCCTTGCAAAGGCGGACGGGGCCAGGGGAAATGTACAAGGTATCAAATGGGAGATTACGCTCAAATCCGTCGAGAACGGCCGGACACAATACCGGGACCTCAAGGTGAAGGCCCGAGGCCGGTATTCCCTTGCCGAATTTCTCTCACCGCCCAAGGTGAAGGGGCGCAAGTTGTTGATGATCGACCGCAACATGTGGTTCATAAAGCCGGGGCTGAGGAAACCGGTCCCCATTTCACCCAGGCAGAAACTGATGGGCGGGGCCTCAAACGGGGATATCGCTTCCACTGACTATGCGGGA
>CAYOIU010000338.1:0-4661 GCA_964404085.1 uncultured Desulfobacteraceae bacterium
TACATCTCACGGCCGTAGATACCCTTTATGGTCAGCCCGTTGAAGACAACGAGGTCCCAATCGATGGCCGTATTTCCGGCCAAGATCCCCAGGAGCGCGATTTTTCCGCCGTGACACATATTGGGGAGCATCTCTCCCAAAGCGTCAGGACTCCCGGACATCTCCATCCCCACGTCAAAACCCTCTTTCATACCGAGCCTCTTCTGGACATCCGCGAGGTTATCCTTTCGGACATCAACCGTCACGGTCGCACCCATCTTTTTGGCCAGTTCCAATCGGTAGGGGTTGATATCGGTAACCACGACGTATCGTGCACCGGCATGTCTGGCGATGGCTGCCGCCATGCAGCCGATGGGCCCGGCACCCGTGATCAGGACATCTTCTCCCAAGACATCAAAGGAAAGGGCCGTATGGGTGGCATTACCCAGTGGATCGAAACAGGCCAGGACTTCCGTGGGGATATTCGGATCACAATACCAGACATTGGTCACCGGGATACTCAGGTACTCGGCAAAGGCACCGGGTCTGTTGACGCCGACACCGCTGGTCTTCATACAGAGATGCCTGCGGCCTGCCAGGCAGTTGCGACAGTGGCCGCAGACGACGTGACCCTCTCCGGAAACGATATCTCCGGGTTTGAAATCGTGGACATTGCTGCCTATTTCCGCAACGGACCCCACAAACTCGTGGCCCACCTGCATGGGGACCGGGATGGTCTTTTGTGCCCAGTCGTCCCACTGGAAAATGTGGATATCGGTTCCGCAGATAGCTGTCTTGTGAATTTTGATGAGGACATCGTTGATTCCCATTTCAGGAACGGGGACATCCTCAAGCCAGATCCCCGGAGAAGCCTTGGATTTTACAAGTGCCTTCATTCTATCACCCCCAATTTCCCCCCACCTTGGCAAATTTTCCCAGCGCAGCACACAGGTCTCCTTCCGTGTCAGCCATAGTTAGGATGGGGCTGCCTGAGCCTCTGCTTTCAGCCGATCGCATCCCTTTTCAGGATGTCGTAGTAGGTCACTATCCGGTCCACAAATCGAACAGCCTCTCTTCCCCGACAATAACCGCTTCTCGTTTTCTTGTAATATTTGCGATGACTGAGGAGGGGAAGTACCTTTTTCAGATCAGCCCAGCTGTGGGGGTCATACCCTTTCTCCTGTGCAATGATCTGGGCATCCTGCACATGCCGGTAACCCACATTATAACTGGCCAGCGCCAGATACAGCCTGTCGGGTTTTCCGACATCTTCAAATTTATCATAGGACTTTTTGAGGTATTTGACGCCGCCCAGGATACTCTGTTCCGGATCGAGACGGCTCTCAATTCCCATCTCCCTGGCCGTATCCAGGGTCACCTGCATGAGCCCCCTCACACCCGTATAGCTTCTGGCATTAGGATTGAAGTGGGATTCCTGATAGATCATGGCCGCAATCAAGCGCCAGTCAAATCCGAATTGCTTTGCGGTTTCCTGAATGGTTTCTTTGTATCTTGGCAGCCTCCTCTCAACCCGCCTGTAATACCGTTTCAGATCCACATAATCGAAGGAATCCACGTTGGCAAAGTACCTGGCGTAGATCTTGTCAAAAGTACCGTCTTCATCTATTTTCTCAAAGAAATCATTGATACGTTTCAGCAGCCTGCTTTCTCCTTTTCTGACGGCCCATCCCAGTCTCGAGGGTTGTCCCAGGGGAAAAGCGATCTTTGCATCAGGAAAATAGCGACGGTTGAGGAGGGCAATATGTGAGTCAGCAACGGTTGCCTCGATCTCTTTCTCCGCCACCATCCTGATCAATTCCTCCGTGGGCATGTCATCATAAAGTCTGATCTTGACATTCACGCCTTTGGATTTGAGTCCATTGAGCAGCTCTTCATAGGTCGTCCCACGGCGTATATGAATCTCCTCGCCCGCCAGGTCCTCAATCGTCTTCGTATCATTATTCTCTTTCTGGAGGATGACGTATTGCTGTACAGGAAGGTAATCGTCTGAAAAATCCACCCGTTTTGCACGTGAAGGCGTGATACTCATGCTGGCAGCGACAAAATCGCCCTCCCCTTTTTCCAACCCTTCAATAAGTCCCTCCCATGTAGGGGTTACGACTTTCAGGTCCACCTTCAGATAATCACTGAACGCCTTGGCCAGATCGTACTCAAATCCCATGGGCGCTCCCCTGTAGATGTAATAGCAGTGTGCATTGTTCCTGGTAAGAACGGTGATCGTGCCGGATTCCATGATGTTCTGAAGCGCATCTTTCTTGCCCGCGGAAACAAACGAAAGGGTCCCGAGGAGAAGGATGACCAGGAGGGCCGGGCGGGTCCACCACCCTCCTGTTCTCGTCTTGGTTTTCATGGCAATATTCATACTGATCCGTCACTCTATCGGTGATCTACGATGGTCCTTCGGCCACGCAATGCGCATCGTCAGGGTGATCTTCATTTACGGGCAAACCCCCATGAAAAGGAAAGCCCCAAGACTTCAGCTCCACCTAAGCGAACTGCCGCAAGAAAGGCGGTGGCGCACCACTCTTTCATGCCGGCCTCGCTTATCAGGTCGTTGTAAAACTTATCATCCACCTTTTTCCGCTCCTCCCTGTTTCCCGGTTCCCCATAACCGTAACCCAGGTCATGCGGCAGGCAGCAGCGGTAGGTAATATCCTCCCACTTGCACCCCGTGAAAAGACCCATCAGTTCATCCGGCAGACCGGAGCATCCATCGAATTTCCAGTCCTTGTAAATTTCCGGTTGGAATTCGATGCGTTCTACCAGATAGTCCAGGTTGAGATATCGGCACAATTCCAAACCATCTTTAGTGGTAACCCAATCGCCGATTTCGGGCAGCTTCATTTTTGTCCTCTTTTCAATAATCTTTGAGCATATCCATGACCACGGCCAGGTGAGTCTTGGCGGCCAACTGGAATTTGTACCAGTGTGTGGTTTCAAATTCCCGGCCAGCTTCCAGAACCTCCCCTTCCCGGTCCTCAATGGCCTCCTCGATCCACAAATCCTTCCGGTAATAGAGGTCAGGTTGGTTCAGGTATTCTCTTACGCTGGTAATCCTGGCGTCGTAGTCCTCCGAATTGATGATCTTCCGGAAGTCCTTTTCCACATGCGTCCAGTACGTATCACCTTTTCGCGCCTTTCTCAGTTCCTGAAAGATGCGTTTGCACGCCCGAAGCGCTATTTCCCGGTTTTTCCGCCTCCGGTAGGGTTTATCGAATCGGTAGTCGTTCCACACAGCAGATATTTCGTCCGGCAGGTGACCCACATCCGCGTGCCCGATATTGGGTGCCAAAGCGCGAAACGGGTTGCGCCAACTGAACACGGAATTCCAATCTTCCTCATATCCTGTAAAATTCTGATGGGACCACGTATCCGAATAGGTGTGCAGGGCAATGCCGATCCGATAAGGGTTTTCCGTAGCGAGAGCCTTTCTCAAAAGGTTGCGTCCATTTATGGAATCAGGCGTTGTGCTGTACCTGTTATGCTCACCCTCTATTGGCTGATTATCGTCGCCGGGCAGGAAATGAAAAGGGACATAGACAAACTTCTGAATCTCGTAGACCAGAGACTTGACGGACATGGACTGGGTCATGATGGGTCTGAAAAACCCATCCTTCACTTTTATGCCGAAGGGAAATTGGGGTGGGCCGTGTTTTCTGGGGTACTGGCTTTCGTTGTTGTCGTCCACATACTGGGAGGCGTACGCAATAACTGAAGAATCCTTGTGGCTGAAACCTGCCTTGTTGGCCAGGGCATAGGTCACGTAGAAGTGAAAATCCTTTTCCATCTGGAACTCCCATAAAAGGTGCACGAATACCAGGTCAATGGCCCCGCACGGAAACCTCCGCGGAGGATGGAAATGGAAAAAATGTCCGTATAATAGTAGGATAGGTCAGAACGGCTGTCAAGGGTATTCAAGCGATAACCTCCTGAGTCGCAGGAGGTTGATGGGGTTAACCGGCCACGGGACAGAGCTCTCAGGGGCCTCAGGGACCTTCAATTGTTTCATCTTAAACAGCGTTGTTTTGATAGAAGAGGTCTGCTGGGCCTTGAAAAGATGGTAAGTAGCGCTTACAAAGAGGTCCCTTGGGAAAACACCCCTGATCATCGGGAAACCCGCCTCTCTCAGACCGTCGCGGATAATGGTGGTGCAGTTTCGTGTGAAAAGATGAAAACCGGGGTATTCCCCCGGGTGTTTCGGATCGCAGGGTGTGTTCCAGATGCACTCCATTTCACCATGATAGAAACGGGACAGGCGATCCAGGGGGAGGCCTTCCACCCTCAGGACATGCACAGTTCGCATGAAAAGACGCCCGAATTTGTCAAGATAGGCCTTTCCGTTCTCCTCCACGTGATACCTGCGCAGCACGGGATGAGGGGCAAATTCTCCCAAAGCAGGCCGGTAAAGGTATTCTTCAGGAGTCATAACCTCATTTTCATTGATAAGATGAGAAAAGTTGAAGACCTCACCATTGACGTTGATGGCGATGTGGCCCAAAAGGGACGTTGGGTATTTTCTGAGCCTTTCATTGTAGTAGAGGAAAACCTGGGGGCTCTCCACCGGCTCCTCTTCCGGCCACACGATGACCATCGGCCTCCCGGTTTCATAATCCGACTGTGGGAGACGTCTGGCACACACCTTTCGCCCGAGCCAGTGGGCG
>CAYOIU010000339.1:0-4638 GCA_964404085.1 uncultured Desulfobacteraceae bacterium
TAATCACAAATATGCCTCAATATGAAATGCCTGTCAACAAAAAAGTCCTATAAAAATTAATATTTATTCGATTTTTTTGCCTTTTTCCATATTCCGGGATGAAACTGGTACAGGAACCGGCGGTTATAGCGAGTCGTTGCCGGCGTTTGAGCCATTTTTTGGAAATGGCTATTTCTCGGAGATTCCGAGCTTACGAAGGCTTGCGTGGAAGGCGAAAACGGCGATGATGCCTGAGATGCCAATATTCACGATTTTTGGAACGCCCGCATATCTGGCGGCGATTGTCCCATAGATCACCGGCTTGACGGTGAAATGGTGGACGATGTCCGGGCGTTCTTTTCGATACCATGCGTAGAGGGTATGGAGCAGCCTGAGGTCGGACGCAGGATTGATCCCCCGTTTGTCCACCGGCAACCTGTGAAAAGGAACGCCCAGGTCCCTTATCTTTTCTTCAAATCCGTCACCCCCGGCGCCACCTCCAATTATTTCCACCGGATGCGTCTTCAGATCACGAATTAATCCGGAACGAAAATTGTGAAGTGTCCAGGCACACCTGGAGACAAGGATAACCTTTTTTCCCATCAAACTGTTGCCCCTCATTCCACGTTCATCTATAACCACCGCTCTCGCCACATTTCCCACATGAGTATGGACCATAGGCGATGAGGACTGGTGTTTCTTCCGGAGAGATGTCCCTGAATTTCTTCCTCTACCAGCCCGTGATCAAACAGGCCTTCCCGTTTGAGTCGTTCAGGTGCGAGGTAATCCATAAGGAGCGGTTTCAGATCGCCTTTGAGCCATTTCCCGAGAGGAATCCCAAAACCCATCTTAGGTCTCTCAAACAACGATGGCGGCACATAGCGGGCCAAGAGCCGTTTGAGGATATACTTGCCCTGGCCATTTCTATATTTAAGTGTTTCAGGCAGTTGAGCAGTGTACTCCATCACACGATGGTCCAGCAACGGGACCCTTACTTCAAGACTGACGGCCATGCTGGCACGATCCACTTTTGTCAACAGTCCATCCGGGAGGTAGGTCCCTTGATCCACCCTCATGAATCGAGAGAGCAACGGCCATCCTTCCGTCTCCAGAAATAGTTCATCAAATCGGGATACTGGAAAGTCTCCCTGAAACATCATTCGCAATTCTTCCCGGGACCACAGGCAAACAGTCATTTCATACAGATCAGATATCCCATCGCAAAGCAACATGCCAACGAATTTTTGCCATTTATCCCGAAAGTTCTCGAATGCGAGCCGTTGTGGCAGAAAACGCCGCCAGGGCAGATAAATTGATTCAACCCAATGACAGGGAATATTCCCCAATATCGACGAGGACCATCCCCTTAGCAACCTGGGAACACGCTTGAAGATCCTGGACGCGGATCGCGTGGCCCCATAACGAACATAACCGGCAAACTGCTCATCACCACCGTCCCCGGACAAGGCGACTGTCACCCGTGATCGGGCTAACCGGCTGACCAGGAGGGTCGGTATGGCCGAAGAATCCGCAAACGGTTCGTCATAGATTTCCGGCAAGCGAGGGATGACATCCATGGCCTCAGTCGGGCTGATATAGAGTTGCGTATGGTCCGTGCCCAAATGTCCTGCAACCTCAGCAGCCCAGGGGGCCTCATCGTAGCCATCCTCTTCAAACCCGATGGAGAATGTTTGCACCGGGGAATCACCGGCTTTTTGCATCATGGCAACGACCAGCGAAGAATCGATTCCTCCACTCAGCAAGGCTCCCAGCGGCACGTCGCTGACGAGACGATCTGAAATGCTTTGCCCGAGGAGTCCATCCAACTCATCTAGGGTGTCCGTTTCCGAGGGCATTGTTTTTTGGGTGCCAAGATTACTTTTTCCGGGTTCCCAATAGGCCTGCATCGCAACCTGTCCTCCTTCGTAGACAGCCAGGTGTCCCGGAAGCAGTTTGAATGCGTCCTTGAAAATGGTCTTAGGGGAAGGGATGTACTGGTAATGCAAAAACAATGCAAGGGCATCCGGATCCAGATCCTTCGCGAAACATCTGAAGGCCATCATAGCCTTCAACTCAGAGGCAAACAAGAATATTCCATTATGAAGATAATAGTAGAGCGGCTTGATGCCCAAACGATCTCTCACCAGAACAAAACGATCATACCGAGTGTCCCAAATGGCAAACGCAAACATGCCGACGAAATTTTCAACCGCTTTGATACCCCACTCGAGATAGGCCTTCAGAACAACTTCCGTGTCCGAATCCGATCTGAATCGATGTCCCCGCCTCTCCAAATTCTGCCGGATTTTCCTGAAGTTGTAAAGCTCACCATTATAGGTGATAAGAACCCGCCGATCATCACTCGCCATTGGCTGTCGGGCAGCGAGAGATAAGTCAATGATGGAGAGCCTTCGGTGTCCCAGACCCACACCCTTTTCATGATCAAGGAAAAGATCCGAATCATCCGGGCCGCGATGGGCGAGGCAGGATGTGGCCTGGTTCAGCTCTTCGCAGCATCTTTCCAGGTTCCGATCAGTTTTGAATCCAACAATTCCACACATGGCAAATCACATGTTCTCCCAATCAATTCCTTCGCACTGTGAGTCCACCAATGACTTGCAGAATCTGAATTTACCGCTATCCTCCAAGGGCAGTTCACGCACAACCTCAATCCTGAAAGCCACATTGCCGGGGAGCCTGTTTCTTGCTATTTCTTCCACACGTTCCACATGATTTTGGCCCGGCGTGTAGAACGGACGTACCCGAAGAACAATCAGGTCTTCTCTCTCCTGGATGAGCTGATAACGGTCAAACCAAGCACTTTCGTTTTCCATGATGGGCACGACGATCTCATCCGGATGCAGATATTTTCCATCCGGCATTCTGAAATAGTCATGCATGCGACCCTGAATCGCCTTCAAAGTTGAAAAAGGTTGTCCACACGGGCATACTTCATGCCCTTTCGTAACGATATCTCCGAGGCCATACCTGATGAACGGCATTGAATAACTGTGAAGCTCGGTCGCAACGACTTCGCCACGCTCCCCCATTTTAGCGGGGCGGCCATCCCGAAGAATCTCAACGATGACATTGTCATCGCAAATATGGTATTCGCCACTGATGGGGCACTCCCAGGCCAGCACGTTGAATTCATGCGAGCCGTAGATATCATATACCCGTTTTCCAAAGCCCTCTTCAATAATCTGCCTTCTGAAAGGTACCAGAGATTCTCCTCCGGTAATCAGGAATCCTGGATGGATGGCTGAGTTTCCCTCTTCAAGGACGAAAGGGGCTATATGAGAAAGTACCGCAGGGTATCCTTTAACAATATCCGGCTTCACCGCCTCAAGTTGACGGATGATTTGAGAAACAGGTTGCAGAGAATCGACAGGATAATCACGATAAATATTAAGGTGCTGCCGGATGTCGCCAAGAAGATTTCCCCTATGGTGACTTGGAGACACAAGACGGATTTGGGCCATTTTATCTGAAAACCTTACCCCGAACTGCTGGTATGCCCGAATACGAAAAAAATTTATCAAATGTTCTTCAACAAAGGAGCGGCGAATAATGAATGGTCGTCCCGTCGAACCACTCGTTGCACGTTTGACCGTCCGATCCGGCCTTGATTTCCGGGACAATGTTTCCCGTATGGGGCGCACCCGGTAACCCTGTGATGAGGTTACGGGAATAGCGGTGAGATCCTCTGCTGTCCTGATTTGTTCGGGCCTGATTCCAACCCCTTCGAAAAGCCGTCTGTAGTACCGAACGTTTTTGTAGGCATTTGCCACTACCGAGCGCAACTTACGATTCCGAAACGCAATGATTTCATCACGGTTTCGCTTTGGGTGTTTCCAGATCCGGCTGAGTGTGTGGAGGTGTTCAGATAGCATCGTCATGTCTCATTAGTTTACACTAAAAACGGAAAAGTTTCCTGCCGGTGACAACTGAAACAGGTACAAAGACACGTTTCCGGTGAACATATCATAAACTATTCATGAATTGTCAACTTGCGTTTTGGGAAATCTCCGGGCAGATATGAGGGGGATATCATACACCTTTTTCACCCGGCAGAAAGTTCTCCGCCACTTCCCGACCCCCACATAGCCTATCGTGCCGTAATGCCGATACCCGGCTTTCAAGGGAGGCCGCAATCCCGCCCTGTTCTCCGGCAAAATGGCAGCGATCACTCGCCGGCACCCCATAGCCCTCAGGCGCGGCAGCATATACCCAAATCTGATTAGGGGAAGACCTCTGCCTCGATATTCCGGTGTTGAAAAAGAATCATAGATGTAGGCCACGTCATGTCGAAGGTTGAAATCACTGGATAGATAGTCGATAGATGCCCTCCCGGTCATCACCCAGGCCCCGTGCACAATTTTTCCCTTCGAGCGAAGCAAAAAACACAGTTGTCCTTCGGCCAGCCGTCTTTTGATCTCGGTCGCACTGGCATCAGGACAAAAACCGGAATATTCTTCTCCCTCCGCTTGCTCCAGTATTGAAAAAGACAAAAACTTCGGGAGAGGCATTTTCATCGCCGGCTCTATAATCGAACGTTCGAACAGGATCAACCTGCGATAGAAAGTTTCACCCAGAAGCTTGAACAATAGGCTCCGAACACCCTCATTACGACAGATCTGTCCGGCTTTTTCGAAGATT
>CAYOIU010000340.1:0-4616 GCA_964404085.1 uncultured Desulfobacteraceae bacterium
CTTCGTAAGAAGTCATCATCGTGCCCACGGACGGGCACGCAAATCAATGGGGTGTATTTGCCCATTGATTTGTAAGGAAACCGAAAATCGCGCTTTTCGGTTTCCGTCAGTAGAAAGTCCACGACGGACTTTTTACGCTTCAATCAATAGGGACGCGTGGATCTTTTTTCAGGACACGAAAACGCATCTTTGCTTGGAGATCGCATATTGATGAAGCGGGCGGCCGGCGCGCTTGCGGGGACTTCACTGAACAGTATGGGGTGCGCAGGAACTAGAGAAGGTCCCCCCCGGACGCCTTGCTTAGCAACGCTGGGCAACGCCAGAGTGACTCACCCCTCGTGCCTGAAAAAAGACCGCCGTGGTCCTGACCAAGTCTTTGATTCAACAAGAGCAAGTCAATACACAGGCCGGGACCCGGCTCAGCATTCTGTGCCCCCTCTCGGTGACGAGAACAACGCTTTTCATGCCTGCTCTCAACGGGCTTTCTGTCCCTGTTTCTGCTGAAACGGCAAGTACCATTCCCTTTTCAAGCATTTGTGTGGACTCAGGACCAATAAGGGGTGGTTCGATAAGCTCCAGGCCGATGCCATGGCCGCCAACGGATAGGGCTGAGTGATAGGGGCGTGTCTTTTTCGTCACCTTCCTTATCCACTCTCCGATCTCTAGGCCCGGTCTGAGTCCCTCCAGCAACTCATTATGCAGGTCCAAAACACTCTGAGACACCGTAGTCCCCTCTCCCGTCAACGGTCCAATGGAAAAGGTCCTGGATTCATCCATGTGATAGCCGTTCAAGACGAATCGGGTTTCCATGACAACAGGCTCGCCTCGTTGGATCTTCTCTTCGGTCTTGAGCAGGAGGACAGTACCCTGGGAGGCCTCCGAATAACAAGGTGATTCCGTTATCTCCGTTCCTGATTGAAGGAGGGCTTGCGTAGTAAATCCTTTCTTCTGATAATCCCTGATGCGGAAACGTGCACCGTGTCCCGCGGCTCTGGCGAAGTCCTCGACCATCGCGGCAAGTTCAAGCCGGATGTATCCGGACTTAAGGTTTTTCTGGATAAAGTCGAATACCCGGGTCGATTTCCGGGTGGCCCTTTCTATCTGAATAATCTCCCAGTCCGATTTGAAGGATCGGACGGCATGGAGAAGAAGAGAGCCATCCAGACATTCGGAGTCTGCAAAAAGACGGCGAAGGAAATGAAATTGCCTCACAGGCATGACATCCCACTCGAACGCCAACCGATTGACCACTTCTCCATAGTGCTGGACGATGTGTCCCGGAATATCCTTTACAGATCGGATCGGAATGATGTTTTTCAGAGGCGATTCAGCCATGGCCCTGGGAAGGTATTTTTTCACGAGGAGGAGAGGTATCCCTTCAACGGGAATGAAAAGATAGCCGTTCTGGGCTGTTCCTGAAAAGTAGAGAAGATCCACCCGCTGGTGGATGAAAAAACCATCAACTCCTTTTGATCGCATCTCGCGTTGGAGTTTTTGGACACGTCGTTCTATTTCATTTGCTGGTGTCATGGAGGTGAAGGTTGCCCCGTTTAACCCGTTTGCCCGTTGGCCGGTTTGGCCCGTTAGCCGGTTTAGCCCGTTTGTCTGTGATCCGGGTTTTTCCTGTTTTTTCAGAATTGTCATTCAGGGACCTCTTCATATCTCCAGTTCTACTGGTGTGATTGGTATTCTAACCAAACAGTCAACGCCACGGCAATCTTTTTCCAGCTCCAAAGTGCTCAAATGGAGAAAGTAGGTGGACAATAAGCAGGTTGATGAAATCTTACGAAGCCATCTTGGCAGACGCCCTGATGTTCTGCAAAGCGTTGCATCGTTTAAGGGAGGGGCTGTGGAATCGTTTCCGAAAGGGAATATCGGTAACGCTGGAGTTTCTGAGGAGCAACGATCCGGTTAGTTCAGCACCCAACAGGCGCATCGGACCATGGTCGATTAGACTGATGGAGAAGTTAGCTGGGCAGTGGACCCCATGCAGAATATTTGCGCCGTGATAAAAGCTGAGGGAAAATATATTCCCGCCGGAAAGGACTGCACTGCCCCTCCCGCTGTGGTTCAGCGCTCTTCAGTAAGCGGATGACATAAGCCACTTGTTCAGGGCCACGGCGGTCTTTTTTCAGACACGAAGGGTGTATCACTCTGGCGTTGACCAGCGCTGCTAAGCAAGGCGTCCGGGCCACCTTTTCTGCTTCCTGAGTAACCCTTTCCTGTTCAGTGAAGTCCCCGCAAGCGCGCCGGCCGCCCGCTTCATCAGTATGCGATCTCAAAGCAAAGATGCGTTTAGCCTGGATTTCTCACCAATAATCTGCTGTGACAACGGATAGCCTCATGCCTATTGCGTTGCGCTCGAAAAATGACCTCGACGTACTGACAGTACGCCTACGGCCATTTCCCTTTGCGCGCCTTATATCCATGGGCTATCCACCGTCTCGCGACGAAGATCGGTGAGAAACCCGGGTTAATGCCCTGAAAAAAGACTCCAGCGTCCCTTACTGTCGCCAACCAATTTCTTTTCTGTGGAACATCGAATCACCCTTCCCGCACTTGATCAATTGGTTTCCCTTGGTGTATGATAGGTACCCATATCACGGAACCGGTATGAACATTGCCGGGTTGGAAGGAGCCACATGTTAACCGAACAAGGCATTGTACAAAAAGTCTATGGTGGAAAAGCCAGCGTCCTCGTGCAGCGCAGCCCTGCCTGTGCCCACTGCGATTCCAGTGGTGCTTGTGAGATGGCGGATGACAAGATCATGACGATTGAACTGTCCAACACGCTTCATGCAGAAATTGACGACCGGGTGGAGATCGGCCTGCCTGCCAACTCCCTTTTGAAGCTTTCCCTTGTCGTCTATTTTCTTCCGGTGGTTGGCCTGATTCTGGGGGCATCGCTGGGGGATACCTTTGCATCCTATTTCGGAGTAGCGGACCTTACAGGAGCCCTGGCAGGGGGCGTGATGGGCCTGGTGGGGACTTATTTCATTATGAAGTGGGTTAACAGAGGTGCGCAGGCGAAGATGAATTATCGCCCGCGCATCACGCGTATTGTCAGTGCAGGTCCTTCTCAATCCGACGATAGCATATCAGGCCACATTGCAGACAGCGTTTTGACTCGGTCAGGGCCTGGTCCTCTGAATAGCCAAGGGCTATCTCCCGAGAAGGATCGTTGATTCGTTCAGACTCGGAAATTTCCGGCATTTGTTGCCTGGGGAGCTGTGTCACCGGTTCAAGCTGAGTCAAGCTCAGGACCTGCGTAAATCTCCGGATCATGTTGGGTGCCGGTTCCACCGGATCGCCGGTTAGATAGCGGTGGACGGAATTAGCGGCCCTGCGCCCGGATCCGATGGCCTCCACGACCGCCTTGTAGTCGGCTATGACCTCACCGGGGCGAAAAATACCTGTGTCTGCCGTCGCAAAGGGACCTGCATAGGGTACGAGGGTCTCCCACACGAGTGGGCGGGTTTCGGATTCTTCCTCCTCATTTTCTCTTGTCTGGGGGACATAAATGAGTTCGGGAAACCTGCCTGCCCCGGTGAGCAGGAGGTCAACCACGATTTCCTCCTGTGCTTCTTCGTCTTTTTTCTCAAGATGGGTGATCACGACCCTCTGAAGATCGTCCTTTTCACCAACCATCTTGGTCACCGCACTCCGGAAGAGGAAACGAACCCCCATTTCACGGGCATCTCGAAGCGTTTCCGGAGAATAAGAGGTGTCTTGTTCATTGCCGCGAAAGACCATGTAAACTTCCTCTGTCCTTTCGCCGAGGCAGGCCCGCGCTGCTTCCATGGCTGACTGACCACCCTCCAGGATCATCACGTGCTTCCCGGTTTGACTTTTCCTGCCGAGACGATGATCGAGGAGAAAATCAACCAGGATCTGGACACCGGGCAGTGGACCGCTTCCATCTGTTTCCCGGCGTTCACGTATCTGGGTGTCCCAGCCTCCTGTACCCACAAACACTGCAGAGAAACCGTCATCGAGCAGGGAGTGAATGGTCATATCCTTCCCGAGTTTCCGGCCTGTCTTGGCCTCAACGCCCGCCTCCAGGATACCTTCTATTTCCCAATTGAGGACATCCCGGGGCAGCCTGGATTCAGGAAGACCGAAGTGAAGAATGCCGCCCAGCTCTTCTCTGGCCTCGTAGACCGTTGCATCGTGACCCAGCCGGTTCAGGAAGTAGGCTGCCGTGAGGCCTTCTGCACCTCCTCCGATCACCGCAGTCTTTTGATGGGTTTCAGGTGCCCTGGGAATTTGCACATGTTTTCCCGAGGCCATTTCCTGATCCGCGGCAAAGCGCTTCAGGTTATTGATGGCCACCGGTTCGTCGATGAGGTTGCGCCTACATTCAGATTCGCACGGCTGAACACAAATCCTGCCGCATACATGGGCGAACGGGTTGGTTTCCCTGATGATCTTGACGGCTTCCAGATAGTTTCCCTGTGATATCTCTCTGATATAAGAAGGAATATCAATTCCCGCAGGGCAGGTGCGCTGGCAGGGAGCGGTGCACTGATCTGTGGTATATTCCCTCTGAACACGCCTGGAATTGGATGTGAGGGTAATGATATGCCTTGGGCAAACCCGTTCACAGGTGCCACAAC
>CAYOIU010000341.1:0-4616 GCA_964404085.1 uncultured Desulfobacteraceae bacterium
GGGTCATAGGGGACAACAGCACTTCTTGATGATGGGGTTATGGGGGCAAGACTCAATGAAGCGGATTTGTCCGTTGGCATCTTCTGCTGCGAGGGACTCTCCCGGTCCTTTTTTTTTGCTTTGGTTTTTGCCATAGTCATTAACGGTTTTGCGATTGATAAAGGGCGCACAAGGTTAAAAGATGCGTTCCGGGATGGATACTAGCCCGAAGTTATCTTCTTGTACCTCTTTTTCCCCGCCCTCAGGAGCAGGGACCCATTCTGCATGTTCCGGGAATCGATAACCTGATCAAAGGTTGCTATCCTTTCCTCATTCACATACCCCCCGCCCTGGGAAATCAGGCGCCTGGCTTCGCCGCGGGTTTTGCACAGGCCTGCCTTTTCAAAAAGCAGATAGGCCGGGATCCCTTTCTCCAGAATCTCAAGGTCCAATGAATACACCGGAATCGATGATGCCGATCCCGACTGATCCTTGCCAAAAAGCTGTCTCGCAGCCCGGCGTGCCTCGTCCGCTGCACCCTTGCCGTGACAGATCACCGTGGCCTCATAGGCGAGTATTTCCTTTGCTTCCCGTTTATCGGCGCCTTCCAACCGAGCCAAGCGCCGCACCTCTTCCATCGGCAGAAAAGTGAAGAGGGCAAGAAAACGTGCGACATCCTGATCATCCTGGTTAATCCAGTATTGGTAGTATTCATAAGGGGTCGTGAGTTCAGGGTCGAGCCAGATGGCGCCTTTGTGCGTTTTGCCCATCTTGATTCCGGATGAAGTGGTGAGCAAGGGGAAAGTGAGGGCATGAACGGTTTCGTTTTCGAGACGTCTGACAAGATCCGCCCCGGCCAGGATATTGCCCCACTGGTCGTTCCCCCCCATCTGTATGCGGCAGTCGTGGTGTTTGAACAGATGCCAGTAGTCGTAGGCCTGGAGCAGCATGTAGTTAAACTCAATAAAGTTGAGGCCGGTTTCCAACCGGGCACGGTAGCTTTCTGCCGCAAGCATTCGATTTACGCTGAAGTGGCGGCCGATATCCCTGAGGAATTCAACATAATTGAGGGTCGTTAACCAGTCTGCATTATTGACCATGAGGGCATTACCCTGATCGAAGGAGATGAATCGGGACAGCTGTTGTTTGAGGGCTTCCCCGTTTTGATCAATCTGTTCTCTGGTCATGACAGGACGTGTTTCGGTCCTGCCGCTGGGGTCTCCCACAAGACCGGTTCCCCCACCGATGACGGCGATGGGCCTGTGCCCGTTTTGCTGCATGTGTACCAGGGCCATGATACAAAGCAGGTTCCCCACATGAAAACTCTTTGCCGTAGGATCAAACCCAATGTAGCAGGTGGTCGGCGTTTCCAGGAGATCATGAAGCATTCCAATGTCGGTTGTCTGCTCTATGAAGCCTCTATCCTCAAAAATATCCAATACATTTTTCACTTTAATCGCTAAGACTCCTTTCCTTTTATTCTGGGAGCTTCAGGCTGATGACTTTGCCGTGCCGACCGAGATTGTCTAATTTTCTGCCGTTAAACACAAGTGCTATTCCAGCGGCATTTCCGATGACGATCTCGAAACCCTTGTGTGCTTTCCATTCCGGGTGGCTGCCCGGGCGAAAAATATACTCCTTCGGGGGAGCATCATCCACGATTACCTTGACCCAGGTGGTCTCTCTCACTTCGGCTGCAAGGGTTAGGGTTTTCGAACCGCTTTCAGTGGCATCCCTGGTCTCGGAAGGCTCTTTTATGGCAGGGGGTTGGGCAATGGCTTTCCGGGACACGTCGTCTGATGTTTTTCTGTCGGGAATGGCGGTCCTTTCTTTTCTTGCGGGAGCCGGCTCCGTCTTCGATATGGCAGTATCGGGAAGACGCTCTTCAGGTTTCACGGCAGTGAACCCTGGAACGGCTCCTGCTTTGGGCTTGTCATTCGCCTGCTCCATTTCACCCTTCGACCGTTCTTCGGTCATCAGGGGCTCTTTGGTCCCCTGGAAAAGGTCATACCGATGCCAAGTAAAAAAGGCAAGCCCGATAAAAAGAATAAGAAAAATGAATAGAGCTGCGGGCGTTTTCTTTCTGGGAGGTGTCAGGGAAGCCAGGGGTTTTGGAACGGAGGATGCATCCGATCCCCGTTCGCCATAGCGTCTCAGGATGTCCTCTTCGGACAGCCTGAGGGCACGGGCATAAGTTTTCAAGAACCCCTTGACAAAAACCGGTGCTGTCAAACGATCCCATTCTTCATTTTCGAGGGCTTCCAGAACAGGTGGCCTGAGCCTTGTTATTTCGGAAAGTTGAGCGTAATCCAGCCCCAGATCTTCCCTGGCCCTTCGGAGGATTTCTCCCAATGGCTGGTCCTGGATCTCACTGTTTTCTCCAGGTTTTTCAACGGTTGTCTGCTGCTCGTCACCTTCCGGAGTCATTTCTAAGAAAGTCCTAGAAAACAATCTTGATATAGGCCTTTTCTCTCAAATCCTTAATCCACGAGAGAAATCTCCTGTTCACTTCTTCCTGGTAGAGGGTGTCATATATCCTGTCTCTTACTTCGTCCAGAGGCCTCAGACCGGCTTCCCGTTTTTCCAGGACCTTGACAATCTGTATGCCGGCATCTCTGACAATGGGTTCGCTCACGCCCCCCGGCGGCAGGGCTTTTGTGATTTTCGATAGTATTTCATCCAGTTGAGATGTTTTGAAAAAACCGAGATCACCTCCATCTTTTGCCCCGGGCCCCTCGGAATACTTTTGGGCAAGTTCTTCAAAATCGCTACCTTCTCTCAGTTTTTCAATCAAGTCCTGTGCTTTTTTCATCAGGTGGGGTGAATCGGCAGGGTCTGTTCCCTTGAGGAAAATGGCCGCAAGGTGGACTTCTTCCGGACTGGTAAATTTCTTTTGGTGCGCCTTGTAATAGGCCTCAATTTTCTCCTCGCGAACGACAATCTTTGAGTTCACTTCCACGTTGATGAGTCGGACACGTTCCAGGTTCTGCTCCATCTGCTTTCGATAACGTTCATAAGTGAGGTTGCGCTCCTTCAAACCGGTCATGAGTTCTTCCTGCGTAATGTTGTTCTGGCGTTTCATCCTTTCAATGGCCCTGTCCACTTCTTTGGAGGTTATCCTGATGCCGAGTTCGCCGGCTTTTTGGGAAGCAATGCGATCGTCGATCAGCATGTCCAAGACCTTTTGTCGTGTTTCCAGATACTTTTGTTCATCCTCGTTTTTGATGTCCGTCGGGTCGAGTCCGGTCATCTCCCGTATTTTGGAATTCAGCTCATGAAGGGTGATAATGTCGCTATTGACTATGGCAACCACCCGGTCGAGGATCTTTGCGGGTGCCGGGAAGGGACCGGAAAAGATCAGGACAGCCGCAATCGTCAAGGTTAAACAACTCTTGAAAAACGTCATGGGTCAAGACTCCAGGAGATCTAAAAGATTGGGATTTACATGCACCTTGAAACGCTCTTTAAGGCCCGCAAGCCACTGCGTGAGAAAGACGCTGCGACTCTTTCGGAAGAGCTTTGAGGCGATTTCCTCTGTCACCTCGGGAAGGGTTTTGGTCCTTGCAGGTCGCGTTTCAACGACTTCAAAAATGTGGTATCCATAGGGCGAATGGATGACAGGAGACTGTTGTCCGGGCTTCAGGGCAAACAGGGCCTTGTCCATTGTTTTCTCGAGTTGCCCCTGAGCCACCCAGCCTACCATGCCGCCTCGGGACGCTTCGGGGGCGATGGAAATTTCCGTTGCCAGATTCCCGAAATCCGAACCCTTTCGAATTCTTTCGAGAGCAATTTTTGCCTCCTTTTTGTCCCAGGTCACAATCTGCCTGAACTTAATTTGTCTTTCAGTATGAAATGAATCGGTATGTTCTTCATAATAGCGAACAATATCGGTGTGTGCAGGCGGGGGTGCCTGCCTGCCGACTTTCTTCAATATTTTTTCCACGAGGAGGCGTTTCCTGAGCTGGCGTTTCCACAGGTCGAAATCAATGTATTCCCGCAATACAGCCTCCCGGAACCCCTCATCCGTATAATCCCCGCGGATGGCCCTAATGGAGTCCTTTAAAGCGGCCTGGGAGAGAGAAATACCGTGTTCTTTCCCATATTCCAGGATAAGGTAGCGTTCAACGATCTGCTCCAGGATTTGCGGTGCGACGTGTTTCCTGCTTTCAGCGGTGACGGGCAGGGCTTTGACCAGCTCATTAAAGTCGCTTTTGACTTCGGCCAGGCCCACTTGGGTGGAGCCGACGGAAATGGCTTTATTCTGTTCCTCTTTGCCCGAGACGTTGCACCCCTGAAGCAGCAGGACCATGGAAACGAATACCAGCCAACGGAACAACATCCGAGGAGATTGGCAATGGGGGCTGTTGTTCGGACGCGAGATGTGCGCTGTTAAAAACCTGCTGGAAAACGCCATTTATGAAACCTTTGTAAAGCAAAGAACCCTGAAGATCATAAACTTTAAGCTTCTGCAATTAGATGGCAAATTGCAAGTATATTTTTCCGCTCGTGTGAAAAAGCATCAAACTTGATGGCTTCATAGAAAACCGGCACATGCCGCAAGCGGCAGCTCATAAGCAACGAAGGGAACCGAACCTGACAATCTTTTTCAGATGCTTTCTAAACACTCCGGAGGGGAT
>CAYOIU010000342.1:0-4615 GCA_964404085.1 uncultured Desulfobacteraceae bacterium
TGTTTAGAAAGGGTCTGAAAAAGAGTGTCAGGCCCTCCTCCACTTCGTTGCTCATAGGCTGCCGTTTGCGGCATAAACCAGCTTTTTACGAAGTCATCAAATTTAAGTGAAAAGGAAAATAAAGAACTGTAAAGAGGATTGATTTCTGCGCTGGATTCGTTCTCCCAAAAGTCGAAAAAAATCAACCCGTGCGAAAGGCCTGACGGATAGTCGCAAGGGGCAGGAAAAGTTCAAAGGGATTGTCCGGAAGAGGGATAAAGCCAAACTGGTGATAAAATAACGCGGCTTCATCGTTTTTCGCGTCAACAAAAAATCCTATGAGGCCTAGGTGTTCACAGACTTTCAATACCCTGCCCATAGCATTAATCATCATGTGAGTCCCAAGTCCTCTCTTCTGCCTGTGTTTTGCTACTGCCAATCGGCCAAGTTTTACAGCCGGGGCTCGGCTTGGGTACTTTTTTGCGTACTTCTCGGGCAACTTCTCGACAAGTATTTCACAGGACGCCAAGGTGAAAAAACCGAGAATTTCGGAAGGATTTTCCTCGGCCACCAGCACGAAAGTACGGGAGATACCCTTTTCACTATGCTGGCGTGCAGTGTCGCGGAGGTACCGGTTCAAGTCAGCATGGCCACAATCGAATCCCTGTCTGTTATGAGAGCGGGTGAGTATCTCAATTTTCATTGGTATCGTGCGATTTTTGATATAGCTTGGCTGCTTTTTTCAATTTTTCGGTTGGTTTCGGTGGATGAGCGAGGGCCTCGAAGAAGGCAAATGCTGAACGGGAGGTCATTCTAATGAGTTGTTCCTTTTCGATCACAATCTGGGCCTTCTCGTATGCCGACTGAACGATGAACTGGTTCAGGGTTGCCCCCGTAAGATCGGCAGCCTGTAAGAGCGTTTGGTATACTTTGGGAGTTACTCTTGCCGAAACCCGTTGATTGTTCTGGGTACTAGGCATGTTTTGGGACCTCGTGCTTTTTGTAGTCTTAACTCCGATTTCCGCTCAAGAGTACCATTGCGGTGCCAAAATGGCAACATAAATCTTAGGACTTGGGCATACCCCATGTTTTGGTTCTCAACACAGCTTTCTATATGCAGGATCTTCTATGGGATACATCTTGCGGGGGTTCACCATCCGCTTCCTTCCGGAGGCTGTAGCTATTTCTACCACACCGATAAGGAAGGCATCCTGTAGATAACTCAAATAGGGATGCAAGGTATCCTATAAAATACGAAAACCCTGTGACTGCAGGTCATTGTAAAATTTATGAACACTGAAAAAGCCGACTGCGTTTCCGAGCAATTGCCGAACAAGCCACGCATTTATCCCCCTTGCAAGGACATTCAATACAACTAACGTCCTCCTGCCAAGAACAAAATATTCTGAAAGTCTGAGTACCTGCTGCGGAAATTATTCCAGGAATCGGAGATCGTTCAAGATCTCCGATTCGCTCATTCCCCTGATCTTCTTGAGGCTCAACCTGATGACCTCGCTTTTACTCGTTTTCCGCCGGGCACGCTTCAGGTGTACCACCAGTTCGTCCAACCACTCAATATCTTCCCGTGCCAGCATCACAATTGTTTTTTCAAAGCTTCCTGCCCACTCTTGATATTCCGTCTTCTGTTGAAAAACACCAAAAAACCACATGACAATGATTTGCAGATTTAACCGACACGCCGATTCATATAGCGTCAATTCTGTATTTTCTTTTGGTTTTCTTTGTATGGGTGGCGTAAAATACATTATGAACATTTTCAGTTTGATATTTTGGAGTTGTCGAAAGAACCGCCCTTTGTAAAGAGTAGGCATTTTTAGATGACTCCTATGTAGCGTACCGCAGATGTTAACTGTTAACAAAGAGAGGAGCCTTAGGAAATGGCGGAAGGAAAAGTCAAGTGGTTTAACGCGAGCAAGGGTTACGGTTTCATTCAGGCCGACAGCGGGAAGGACATCTTCGTGCATCATTCGGCTATTGAGGGAGAGGGATTCCGTACACTTGAAGAGGGACAGAGGGTCAGCTTCGAAGAAGAGATGGGAAAGAAAGGTCCTGCGGCGGTAAAGGTAAGAAAACTCTCATAAACAAAGGGCGGCTCCTCATACGAATTTGTGGGTTAATTGAGGCTCAGGAAGCTTTCCCATGCCATGATAAAGCGCGGGTTTGAAGGTCCCAGCGGTTCGAAAACCGTCCGGTGACTGGATGGCCTTCACTTTGTTTTTCAGGGTGTCCACGGCACCATTATTAATGAGGATCTTGAAGTAATTCAGGATATCATCCCGGTGTCTTCTGATCATCCAAGCGAAATCTCTCATTGGTTTTAATGTGGGATGAGGAGCCCGCCTTTGACCATTGACCGAGGCACTTTTCGGCCTATGCTGGATAGAAGTAATCCCAGAACTTGCGAAAGGCCTCTTTAATAAGTAGGCTCGTTTTCTCTTGAGATTGAGCTTTTCCAGATCACTGAGTTTCACTCTCTGTTTGTAGGTGTCCAGATATATGAGATGTTGATTCCAAATGAGGAGATGTGGAAAATGGAAGAAATCTTGCCCCGTCTTTATCGAATCCCGGTGCCTCTTCCGGGAAGCCCCTTGAAGGAGATTAACGCCTATGTCCTGACATCGGATGACAGGAACCTGATTATTGACACCGGCATGAATCGTCCGGAATGCCAGGAAGCCCTGGAGGCCGGTTTTGCTGAAATTGGACTCGATCTCGAAAGGACCGATATCATTGCCACCCATATGCATGCAGACCATCAGGGCTTGGTGGCTACATTCCTCGCGAACGACTCAAAGGCCTACATGGGCGAAGCGGATGCAACTTTGATGAAGTTCCGCAAGACACCACACGCACGCATGGGCTCGTTTGCGCAATATGCGGTCTCAAGCGGTCTGCCTGAGAAAGACTTCGAAGTCATGGCGAAAAATCATCCGGGCGTCAAATACGGTCCACGATCGGTGGTGGATTACGTTGAGCTGCACGGCGGGGAGGTCTTCAAGGTCGGGAACTACACACTGAAAACGGTTGCAACGCCGGGACACTCCCAAGGCCACATGTGTCTCTATGAAGCGGAGAAAAAGATACTGTTTTCCGGGGACCATGTCCTTGGAGATATCACGCCCAATATTCAGACCTGGTCCGATCAGGGTGATCCTCTGGATCAGTACATCAAGAGTCTGCGAAAGGTTAAGGAACTGGATGTGAAGATGTGCCTCCCGGGCCATAGGAGCGTCATCGCCGATTTTGGGCACCGGGTTGAGGAGTTGATTGAGCACCACCGGATACGGGCCAACGAGGTACTGTCCATTTTGAAGGAGGGCACCAGGAACGGCTACCAGACGGCCTCAAAAATGACATGGGATATCGAGGCGGCGTCCTGGAAAGAATTTCCGCTGATGCAGAAATGGTTTGCAACCGGAGAAGCGAATGCCCACTTGAGGTATCTCCAGGGCAAGAGACGGGTACGCAGCGAAAGCAGGGACGGGCAGGTATTTTATTCGACCCTCAGATAAGAACGGGCTTGAAAGGTCGGAAATTGCCTCTTTGAGCCATTCACGCCGAAGGGGGAATCTCTCCATTACAATATTCTCTGAACTCCCCCCTCGATAGAAGTAAGGGCTTTGGAGATTTTTTTACGATTCTGTCGGATACAAAGAGTCGTGAAAAACGACACGCTGGTTTATAAAAAGGGGAGTTACGCCCATGGCTAAGAAAAAAAAGAGAGGATCAAAAAAAGGACGTTCCAAGGCCCGGGATAGAAAGCAAAAGAAACGAGCGCTACGTCTTGCCGAACCCCGTCCAAAGCCCCGGGTAATAACAAGGCCCGGCCTTCCTCACCTGGGAGCACCCGAAGGCTTTCGTTCCATTTCGATGGCACAGGCCATGCTGGAATATGCTAAACCGCTCATGAAGTTTGCTGAAAATGGTGAAACTGGAATTAACGATGCCTTCCAGATTTCCACAATGCTCTGGAACTATGCCCTTCTTGTCGAGAGGGGTAACGAGGATAAAAAGGTAAAAAAGGAGATATTGAAGGCCATGAAAGGTAGTTTCGGGCTGGGTGAGATCGAAGCCCAATCCCTGCTGACAAAAATGTCAGAAAGACGCGGTTATCTGTTTCCACCAGACCAACAACCTGAACGCGGCATGCCATTCATGTTCATCCGGAAGGAAGTCCGGTATCTCATAAAGCCTTTCGATTATAAGAAACTGGCGATTTCAGGTGAGATAGTGCCGCCTGATCAAGATGACAGGGATCTCATAGAGAAGATAAATACATTAGATGAACTTATTTGCGATGGCGCAAAATATGACAGATATGAAAAACTCTTACTCACCCTGGAGGATGAGTGTCAGGACCTGTTCGAAAGATGGCTTGTAGCCAAGGGAGTACTAAAGGATGATGCAGAGGAGTATTCTTTTTGTCTCCATACATACCTCAATTTTATCTATGGATACATGCATGATGACGTAGTTGTTCTAAAATCTGTGCCTGACGTCTATTTTGTCGAGTTTTTTGAAGATTTTCTCCTGAGGAAAATGATGGTAGAGCCAAAAGAGTATGTGTATTGGCCACCAGCGCTCAAACTCTTTTACAAGTTTCTTCATGAGAAGG
>CAYOIU010000343.1:0-4611 GCA_964404085.1 uncultured Desulfobacteraceae bacterium
TTATCGCGGTGAACTGTGGTGCGCTTCCGGAGACACTGTGCGAATCAGAGCTTTTCGGATACAAGGCAGGCGCCTTTACAGACGCCAAGAAGGACAAACTAGGTCGATTCGCTCTGGCCCAGGATGGAACGATCTTCCTGGACGAAATCTGCGACATTTCAAAATCCGTCCAGGGACGGCTTTTGCGCGTTCTAGAGGAAAAAGTCTACGAGCCTTTGGGGTCGACAAAGACAGTAAAAACGAATGCCCGGGTGATTGCTGCAAGTAACCGAAGCCTTGAAGACCTTGTTCAGGAAGAAAAGTTTCGAGAGGATTTGTATTTTCGTATCAATGTGATCAAGTTATTCTTGCCACCGCTTTTGGAGCGCAAAGAAGATATTCCTCTTCTTGTGGATCATTTTATCAATCGTTATAATGAGTTACGCGGAAGAAACATTGTTGCTATTTCTCAAAGGGCCATGGCAGCGCTGATGCTCTATGACTGGGCGGGAAACGTCCGCGAACTTGAGAATGCGATTGAGCATGCCTTTGTCCTCTGCAATGGAGATGTGCTTCATCTTGAGAACCTCCCGGACCAACTTATCCCCAAAACGGACGGCATCTTTACGTCTGAAGGGGTTACTCTCAAAGAAATCGAAAAAAACGCGATTGAGCAGGCCCTTCAGAGAAACAAGGGAAAGAAGCTTCTGACCGCCAGGGAATTGGGCATTGACAAAAACACACTCCGCCGCAAGATCATGCGCCTTGGTATTTCTCCGCCCGCATGACTTCTCGTTGCTCAGTTTTGACAAAAAGTTTACCGTCCCCGCATAGCTTGGTTCGACCCCATTGGACTGTCAATGTCCTTGTCCCCGTGTCTGCCTTCAACTCTGACCGGGAAGAGGGTCGGAAACAGCCATGAAATTCGCCGTCTCATCAGAAGGCCGCAGTTTGAAATCAAAGGTGGGCCACAGGCTCGGGACCTCACCTTACCTGATCATCGTCGACCTTGAATCGAAGTCGTTTGAAACCCTGGAGAACCCGAGTGCGACTTCCGGAAGTGGCATGCAGGTGGTTGTTCTCGCCGTAAAGCACAAAGTGGATGCCGTACTCACGGGGTATTGCGGTCCAGCCGTGAAAAGGTATCTTGAAGATTACAACATCGCATTGGTAACGGGGACAGAGGGAATTGTCTTCGAAGCCATTGAAAAGTATCGACAGAGCCGATCCGACGGGCGCAGGCCGTTGTTATCAAAGCCTCAAAAATCACCCCGAAGAGAGGTGACCGAAGCCCTTGCAATGACCGCCGGACAATTTAGTAGGATGCTGCCCGTCCTCATTGGTATTGTGCTTCTTATGGGTTTGTTCAAAGCATTCATTTCAAAAGATCTGCTACTCTCAATATTTTCCGGAAACAATATACTGGACACCATATGGGGGGCATGTTTTGGCAGTATTCTGCCGGGGAACCCCATCAACAGCTATGTCATCGGCGGTGAAATGCTGGATAACGGAGTGAGTCTATTTGCGGTAACGGCATTCATGATGA
This sequence comes from uncultured Desulfobacteraceae bacterium, assembly GCA_964404085.1. GTDB lineage: Bacteria > Desulfobacterota > DSM-4660 > Desulfatiglandales > Desulfatiglandaceae > CAYUCJ01. The sequence continues at coordinate 1,529 of CAYOIU010000343.1, forward strand.
CCTGGGTAAGTGTAGGGCTCGTCCAGTTGCCCGCGGAGATGGTTGCCCTGGGGCGCAGGCTTTCCCTACTGCGGAACACCTTTTCTTTCGTGGTTTCCATAGGCGTCGCCATTGTAACTGTTTTGTTGTTGAATCTGATCGGGGGATAGGTTTTTGCGGTCTCTGCTTTTTCCGGGCTTTGTGGCCATCATTTACGGCGTGCTTTTCATTTCCTTTCCGGATAAGGCATTCCTCGCCTTCAGGGGAAGCCTGTCTATTTTCTTGAGGATCGGGATCGCGCTCAGTCTCGTTTTTTTTCTCATATTCGCCCTTAATCTTTTCTTGAGGCCGTCACATTTGACCAGGCTCCTTGGAAAAGATTCCGGTTTCAAAGGTGTTCTCATTTCCGCAATCGCCGGAATCGTCTCGGTGGGCCCGATCTACGCCTGGTATCCCCTGTTGAAAGAATTGAAGGCAAGAGGGGCAAGGACCTCCTTGATCGCCATCTTCCTGAACAACAGGGCGATCAAACCGGTCCTCTTGCCGATCATGATATCCTACTTCGGATGGGTGTACGTGCTCATATTCACCCTGACCTCCATCCTGGGTTCTATCTCGTGTGGATTCCTGGTCGGCTTGGCCACAAGGGAAGGAGTGGAGAACATCAATAAGACACAGGAGAGATGAACGGTCAGCCGTGCAATTATCGCATCAACCTCCTTACAAAACCCTGAATTTGCCTGACCCATCCCCTGTAGGCCTGCAATGTTTTGGGGAATAGTGTCTTAACTTGATCTCCGAGTCTAGTTTTTTTACGCAGGATTCCAATCAGCATTGCTTGTCTTTAATTCGCCTTTTTTTGTTGAAATATTTCCTTTATTGTCTTTTAATGTATGCGTCTTACCCCGTTCAACCTCCTTCAGTTGATAGAATATGGAAACCGCATCACATGCCTGTTGTCGCTGCTGCTCGCTCTGTTGCTTGTCCTTCAGGTTTTGGAAAAAAGGCGCAAGACTTTCCCTGTTCATCGGAGCGCAATGATACTTAAGACAAGAATCCAGATAATATCGCAGTCATTTCAAATAATGAAAACGTGAGGAGGGACCCAGATCTTTTTTGCAAGCGCAGCCTCAAACAGGATCCGGATATCGTGGGATAGAGGGCAGGAAAATATTCTGCAATGAAGCGGTGAGCGAGGCTTGAGGGGGTGCATCTAACCCATGATCTTGGATCTGATCGCAATAAGCAGCGCCCGCTGACGAGCGTCGGTAGCAGCCAATATCGGAGCTTATTATGTCAAGAACAGAACTACCTACAGCGGCAATTGAACGGAATAGAGCCTGGATCGAGGCAGTTACCAATTCGTTAGGGAAAAGAAACGATGCAGAGCTTTTACAGAGTATTATGAGAGAAGCAGGAAAGAAATGCACAGATCAGCTTCTTGAAAAAATCATTAACTATTATGGACGTACCCCAAAATCAGCACATGAACTGATTGAAGCTCTGAATAGGCGCAGGAAAGAGGTCTTAAAAGCATCAAATTTTTGGGTTCGAGAAGGAAATGAGGCACATTTCAAGCTGGAAAAGTGTGGCTGCGATTTGGTGGAGGCCGGTTTAGCTGAACCCAATCCGAATTTTTGTCTTTGTTCAGCGGGTATGTTTGAGAGTCTTTTCGTGCCTTTCTGTCAAGGAACTGTAAAAGTAGAGATTATTAAGGCGATTGGTATGGGCGATGAGTGTTGCCAGTTTATTGTTCATTTCAATGAATAGTAATGCCAAAGGGTCTTTTTGAATGCGGCGTTGACCAACTTCCGGTTGGCCTGGCAAGAGCAAGCGCACGTCCGCCCGATCGGCTGTTGGTCAACGCCGCATTATGCGAGGAGAAAAAATGAAACCTGAGAAAATAAACATTTCACACAAATTCGCAAAGCTACCCGTTGGCGATTATGCAGTGGGTGTAATCGCCAAGATGAACGACTATGAGTTCAAGATCGTGAAATTCAAAGGCGAATTCGTCTGGCACAGCCACCCTGAAACAGACGAGACATTCATTATTATGGAGGGCACGCTTGTAATGACTTTCCGCGACCGAAAGGTGGAAGTTCACGCTGGAGAGATGATTGTCATCCCGAAAGGGATTGAACATAAACCATCTTCTGAGAACGGATACAAAGCCCTTCTAATCGAGCCGGAGGGAGTGCCCAATACCGGTGACGTTCGGAGCAAAATTACAATCGAAAAAGTTAAATGGGTGTAAAGGGGATGATCGCATGGCAGTGGCCGTGCAAATGATAAAGTCCCTCTTATCCTGGCTGTTATTAAGCTTTGCGTTAGGCTTGTAATCAGGAGGAAAAAATGATCAGAAGGAATGTAGGTATTGCTCTTTTTGATGATGTTGAGGTCCTCGATTTCTGTGGTCCATTTGAGGTATTTTCAGCAACTCGTCTCAATGAGGAGAAACGGTGGGAAGAGCCTTCACCTTTCGACGTTTTTCTGGTCGCTGAAACCCTCTCTTTTATCACTACAACTGGCGGCATGAAAGTCATGCCTCAATTCTCATTCGAAAATTGTCCTCGGATAGATATACTTGTTGTTCCAGGTGGATGGGGTACGCGCAAGGAATTGAATAATCCGGTCATGCTTGAATGGCTGCGTTCCCAGGCTGCTGGGGTTGAATCACTGACGTCTGTCTGCACCGGATCAATGCTGCTGGGATTCGCGGGCCTGCTAGACGGATTGCATGCAACTACTCACTGGCGCTCTCTAGACTGGATGCGAGACTCTTTTCCTGCAGTGACCGTTGAGTATGAACAGCATGTAGTTGTGGATGGACGTGTATTCACTTCGGCCGGTATTTCGGCGGGAATCGATATGGCGCTAAAAGTGGTTGCTCGTTATTTCGGTGAGAACATTGCTACAGCTACGGCTATGCACATGGAATATCGTTATCCAGCTAGTAATGAACGCCGAGTAAATCTTAAAGCTCAACCAGTAAATTCAGCGGGCCCAGGAGGCCGGGTCGCTGATTAATTCGTTATATGACATCTCCATAAGGTGTAATCAGATGACAGTCGAAGAGCGTTACAGAGAAAGATACAAATCAG
>CAYOIU010000344.1:0-4609 GCA_964404085.1 uncultured Desulfobacteraceae bacterium
AAATCGGCGTCCATCCCCTCCGATGTGTTTAGAAAGCGTCTGAAAAAGATTGTCAGGTTCGGTTCCCCTTCGTTGCTCATAGGCTGTCGCTTGCGGCATAAACCAGCTTCTAACGAAGTCACTTTATAAACGGGTTTAAGGAACCACATCATTGGCAAGAAAATGACCCGGGCATTGTTCCGGGTGTCTTTTCAACGCCTGGAATTTCCGGCTAGTCTTCCGGCTCAACCCATATGATGTTGGTCTTGTTCATCACGAGGACCTTTCCTTCACCGTCTCTGTGGGAAGCGTCCGTTACGACCACAAAAGGCTTTTCAGACCTGGTGAAAAGGTCTGATACCCTTTCCTGTATCCCCAGATTGATCCGTCCGCGAACGGTTGAGCCATCCGTCGTCCTCACGATGATATTTCGATACTCACTCTTATACTGTGTTGCAGGTCCATTCATGATGTTTCCCTCCCATTTTCCATAAAATCGGTAGATAATCACGACAAATGACTGTACTGCAAGGGGTTCCCATCAAAACGACTTCGTCAAGAGTCCCTCCATGGATGGACTCTTACGAAGCCTTTAAAGATAACACTTGTCATAGCAGAAAATTGTCTAATAATAAACGAAAATGCGCCGAGGGGCTAAAAACGCTTATCACTGTAAAAAAGGAAAAAATCCATGGGACGCCCCTACATCTCTCTAAGACCATTGATTCCCTGGCCCGCCTTGAAACGGCCGTTGGCATGGGAAACCTATTTTCCTGACTCCAGTCGGCTTCACGTGGAAATCGGTTTTGGCCTAGGCGACTTTCTCGTCCGACAAGCCCTAGTCCATCCCCCCTGGGGGATCGTTGGGATCGAAACAGGTTGGATGTCGATTCGTCGAGCCCTCCGGAAAATCGCCCTGGCAAAGGTCTCAAACGTCAGGCTCCTTCGACTGGATGCGCGCGTGGCACTCGAAAGGCTCTTTGAGAAGGGTTCCGTGACGAGCCTGGACAGCCTCTTTCCCTGCCCCTGGCCCAAAAAACGCCATTCCAAGTATCGCTTATTTTCAACGGATTTTCTAAAGCTTGTGAACACTCGGCTCGTTTCCGAGGGAAATGTTCGGATCGTTACAGACCACAAAGGTTATTCCGAATGGGTGGTGGCCCAGGCAAAGGGGACGGGATTCGACCTGCGCAGCCGGATTGTTCCTCCCACGTTTGAGACAAAATACGAACGCAAATGGCAGGATCTGGGACAGGAACATTTCTATGAACTGCGGCTCGTCAAGAAAAATCACCTTTCCATGCCGATCAAGGAGGAAATACCGTTGGAAACACGCAAGCTCCGGAGTTTCAACCACGAGGATTTCAAACCGTTCGGAAGCCGGGAAAAGATCGTCGTCGAGTTCAAGGACTTCGTCTTTGACGCGGTCCGCAGGCGGGCAATGCTGAGAACCCTGATCATTGAGGACGGCTTCAAACAGGATTTCTGGATAGAGATATGTGAATTGAAAGGGACATGGCATATCCGCCCTGCCAAGGGATGCGGGCTCATTCCGACTGTGGGGGCACAGCAAGCCCTGGACTTGGTGTGGGAAGCCGCAAGCGGCAGCCTATGAGCAACGAAGTGGAGGAGAACCTGAGGGTCTTTTTCAGACCCTTTCTAAACACACCGGAGGGGATGGACGCCCATTTGGGGTTTAAGGGTAGCTATTAGAGAGCGCCAAGGGTTCTGGAGGCGTAAACCCCAAATAATCGTCCATGTCGGAGTTGGGTGCCAAGTGCACTTTGAGAAAGTGTCTGAAAAAGACCCTCACGCTCTCCTCTGAACTCCGGTGAATAAGACGACTTCGTTGGAAGCCGAAAAGCTGTTTTTTTAGCTTTCGAGATACTTTTTGATGAGTTTGTAGTCTTTTTCGGCGATCTCGGCAAATTTGACGCCCATTCCGGGCGGCTTTTCCGGTGTGCTGGTCTCCCTCTTCCTGGACCAGACCACCTCACACTTGATCTGCATGGTCTTTGAAACGCCCGGCAGCTGAAGGTTCAAGTTGAAGTGATGACCCGGCCCCAGGGGGTTTTCGGTCTTGATAAAGAACCCCCCGGCGCTGATATTTCCGGTATAGGCCCGGATGAAAGTCTCCCTGTCTTTGAATGTCAGAGAAAGGGACTTGGGGGTCCGGGTGTCTGTCCTGCCCGTATATTCACAAGCCCGATCGAGCATCTTTTTGAAGCGATAGGTTATGGACACAAGGATGGTCCTGAACTGGGCGGAAAGATTGTTGAATTCCTTGTCCAGGAATTCGCGGTCAATGATGCCCAGTGTTGTGACCCCGACGGCCCTGGCAGCGGCGGTCCGCTTGATCCCCCCGATGAAGCCAAGTTCGCCGAAGACTTCGTCCTCCTTCAATATCTCAATGATGTATTTTTCTTCGCCGACGGTCTTGGAGATCTCCACGCTGCCCGAGATAATGATGTAGACCCAGTCCCCGGCGCTCCCTTCCTTGAAGATGATCTGCCCGTCGTTGTACGTTTCCTCGATGGCGATGTTGTACATGCCTGAACGTTCCATGGCATCCTCCATTCTTCTTTAGGGTCCGGCAGGCCGTCACGGCCCTGTTGATTCCCGTTACACGGCAGGGTCCAGGCGAACGAGCGTCGCCCCCCAGCCCGAAGGCCCCGGGTCCAGACCGAAGCCTTTGACGCGAGGGTGTCTTTCCAGCAAGGCATGGACCTGTCGTCTCAAAACGCCTTTTCCTTTTCCGTGAATAATTCTCACCTCAAAGACACCGGCTTCCAGGCATGCCTCCAGGTATTCCGCCACCACCGAAGACACATCCTTCGGTCCAAAGGTGTGAAGATCCAGAAGCCCGTCCACTGGGATGACAACGGTATCCGGATCCATAGGGTCTCTAAATCCTTTCCAGATCCAACTGGTCATCAAAACGGTCGGACAGGGCCTTCTCCAGCTTTTCAAAGGCTTCTTCCGTCTCCATTTCCACCACAAGATCCCGCTCGTCCAGGACCTTGATCATGCCATATCTCTTTACCACCTCAATGGCCTCTTTCACGTCCACGGTCACCCAGTCCTTCATTCGGAGGACCAGTTCTTCCCCCTTGAACGCCCTCTCAATGGTGAGTGCAACATTTCTCTCCTTGGCCTCCCAGCCGAGAACCGCAGGGCTCACGATAACAGGGGTTACCGGATCGTGCATGGCCGCGCACCTGAACCAGAGTTTTGATCGAATCATGATCTGTGTGTCCTTCCAATACCCTTCATCGCAAATTTACTTAAAATACCATCTGTTTTCGCGGGGCAGCGCATTTCACTCGTTAAACTTGACCTTCGGCGCTTCCTGACGTTCCTTGGGCACTTCGAAAAAAGTCCCTTTCTCAAAGCCGAACATCCCGGCTATGAAGTTTGTGGGAAATGACCGAATCCTAACGTTGTACGCCCTTACCGACTCGTTGTAACGGCGCCGTTCAACGGCGATGCGGTTTTCGGTTCCGGCCAGTTCGTCCTGCAAACGGATGAAATTGGTATTGGCCTTGAGTTCCGGATACCGCTCCACCACGACGAGCAAACGTCCCAGCGCCGAGGAGAGCTGATTGTTGGCCTGTATTTTGTCCCCGATTTTGGCCGCTCCTGCGACCCTCGATCGCGCTTCCGTCACCTTGACGAACACGTCCTTTTCATGCCTGGCGTAACCCTTGACCGTCTCCACGTAGTTGGGGATCAGGTCGTAGCGGCGCTGGAGCTGGTTTTCCACCTGGGCCCATGCCGCCTTTACTCCCTCGTCCATTCGAACGAGGCCGTTATAGGTCCCTTTCAAATAGAGAAAGGGAATCAGGATGATGAGGAAAAGAATTCCCACTAAAATAAGAACGGTTTTCAGCGTTTTGCTCATTTAAACCTCCTGGCCCGGATTTCATATTCCGCGATGCACGGGATTGTGGCAACGCACATCGGAAAAAATCCAGGCTAATCTTTTTCCATCCGGTCCACCCGGCGTGCCAGACTCCTCACAGCCTTGAGATAGGCCTTGAAAAGCGCCTGCATCTCGGGGTCCGGGAGTCTCATTTTTTCATCTTTGACCGCGATAAGCTTTTCAAATACCCCATAGTCCAATTCAAATGCTTCACAGACGGCCTTGGCCCTTTCCCGCCTTTCCGCTGGAATGGTTTCTCCTCTGAGATACAGGAGCCCATTGAAGATGGCCATCAATGCCGTAAGGGATCGCCCGGCGACCTCTCTCAAGGCGCGCGCCCTGCCTTCACTCTCCAGAAAGGCATGCCTCAGCAAGAGAAGTTTTCCCTTGATTTCCCTTTCACACTGAAGGCGTAGGTTCTTCTTATCGAAATCCAGATCCTTGAGCACATCTTTTCCGTAAACAAGCACGTAACGCTCTCGAAATCCCAGGTATTCGATGGGGTAAACGTCCAGTGACGTCTCCAGGTATTCCTCGGTCAGAAACAGGGGTACCACGACACCCCTCTTTCGCCATTTCTTCACCGTTCCCAGGGCCCGGTCCAGCGCGTCAATTCCCTTATCGCTGAGGATGATCATGAAATTAAGATCGGATTTGCCGGGCAGATAGTCCGGCCCTGCGCCGCTGCCGTAGAGAACGATGCTCACC
>CAYOIU010000345.1:0-4567 GCA_964404085.1 uncultured Desulfobacteraceae bacterium
CAGGTCTACCTTTCCCCTCACCCCATGGAACTGAAGCTTCGAAATCATGTATGATGAAATCGTATAAAGTCCGTCCATGGACTTTTTATTGACGGAAACCAAAAATTGTGATTTCCGGTTTCCTTACAAATCAACGGCTTGCAATGCACCCCATCGATTTGCGTGCCCGTCCATGGGCAGGATGATGACTTTTTGCAAAGTCATCATGTTTGATTTTCCTCCCTTTTGTCTTAAAGATCTTCTCACAGAAGCGCGTGAGCATTTTCGATCAGTTTCTCAGCTTTTGATCGCAGATTGCCTGTAGATAATTTGTGAGGCTATTTGTCTATTTTTATGCCCTCTTTTTCTAAACGATCCAATACTCTCTGCTGAAATTTTCGGGCGATTGATTGCCCCCATTCTTGACCGGCTTTCATACTTTCCTGTGACATTTTGGGCATCACAGAAATCGTTTTTCGTCCTAAAGGAGTTCCATAGAACCGAATCAGACCATTTGTTTCATCCAAAGTTAGATATTTATGATAAATGGGATACATGAAAGGGAGAAGTGATTCCTTTACCACAAGTTCTTCATGCATCAATGCCTGCATCTCTTCTTTTATGATGTCAAAAGCTTTTGGATCAATATCAGGTTTTGCTTTTTTCAAGACTTGTGTCATTTGCTGCGCAAACGCGTTCCCAAAGAGTTCGCCTATTTGTGTTGCGCCAGTGACCTGCCACAGCTCCTTAATAGCCGCTTTCTTCTCTAAAGTTAATTCATCACAAAAAGCCAGTCTTGGGGCCAAGAAATAACACAAAGTGATGGCAATCATTAAAATTCTCATTTTTCCTCCTTGAGTAGGACCTGCCACCTTTCCCGCATCTGTGTTCTTAAGGATTCGTGAAAGCGGATATGATCCCGTGGTACTATTGTTCACGCGGCTATCGTCTATGGTGTCTAACCTTACAAAAGCTCGGAATCGATAAAGCCGAGATTCAGTTTCTTCAGGATACGAACTATATTATTCAACTGCACCTCCACGGTTCCTTCGTACATTTCAATAATGCGATTATCCCTGTACCTTCTTTCCACCTCCTGCTCCAAAAAATAACCGTATCCCCCGAATACGCTGATCGCATCATCAATAATGGCCTTGGCGGTTTCAGGCACATGATGTTTTACTATTGAAGTAAAAAGGGGTACGGTCCCGGACATTTTTTTAGGTCCGTGGTCACATAACCATGCACCGTAATAGTTAATCCATTTCAGGGATTGAATCTGGCTCCACATCCTTGCTAACTTATGACCGATGGCCTGAAAATCAATAATGGGCCTCTGGAACTGGGTCCTTTCCTTAGCATGATTCAGGGCCTTCAGGAATGCCCCTTCGCAATTCCCCAAGGCCTGGGCCCCTATCTCGATTCTGCTTTCATCCAGAAAATCCAGTACATTGAGAAGACCCCTTCCCCTCTCTCCTAAAATATTTTCCCCGGAAATCTTCAAATCCTGAAATACCAGTTCACTGCTGGAGGTCATCCTCAGACCCATCTTATCCGGTATTTCGTTTGTCTCCATCTTTCCTCCGAGCCAGGTAGATGAATCCCTCTCAACCAGGATGGTGGTCATTCCCTTTCCGGGCCCTGCGTCAGGATCCTCCTGAGCCAGCACAATAAAAAAGTCAGCATAAGCGCCATTGGTTGTGAACACCTTTGTGCCGTTCAATACAAAACCGTCCTCCTGTTCGGTCAGTGTCGTGTTCATGCGTGTCAGATCACTGCCGTGATCCGGCTCCGTGAATGAGACGGCCGAGACCCAGTCGCCTTTGACCAGGGGGGCCAAGAACTTCTGATGCTGCTCCGGGGTGCCGAAAATCTTGACTATCTTTGCGGGCAGATAGGCAAGGTGTATTGCCATTCCCATGCCCGAATCGGCCTTGCAAAACTCTTCTATGACAAGGACATTCTCCATGACCCCTAATTCGCCCCCTCCAACGTCATCCGAATAATCCAGACCCATAAAACCCAACTCTCCAGCCTTTTTGTAGACTTCCCTTGGGAACCGATGGTTGGATTCGCACTCCAGGACCAGTTCCGGCAGAAATTCACCCCTTGCAAATTCTGCGGCGGCCTTTTTGATGTCTTTCTGCTCCTTTGTTAAAGAGAAATCCATTACATGTATCCTCCTCGCTCCCTGCTTATCTCTCTTCCGATAATCATTTTTTGGATTTGATTGGCCCCTTCGAAAATCTGTGTCAGCTTGGCGTCCCTGAACATGCGTTCAATAGGAAAGTCCCTGACATAGCCGTATCCTCCTAAAACCTGGACCATGTCTGTTGTGATCTTCATGGCCGCATCACTGCAAAAGTATTTTGCCATGGATGCCATTTTTGTATTTTTCTGGCCCGTATCAAAGGCCCTCGCGGCCCTTTCCATAAGCCCCCTGCTTGCCTCAACCAACGTGTTTGCCTCGGCTATGATGAACTGAATCGCCTGGTGTTCTATCAGGGGCTTTCCAAATGTATAGCGCTGCCTGGCGTATTTGATGGTATAGTTCAACGCCCCTTCGGCGATACCCAGTGCCAGGGCCGCAACCGTGGGCCGGGACATGTCAAAATCACCCATGGCGATCTTAAAACCTTCTCCGGGCTTTCCTAAGAGGTTTTCCCGGGGCACCGCCACCTCTTCCAGGACCACTTCAGCCGTGTTGCTGCCCCGAAAACCGCATTTATCTTCGATTCTGCCGATGCTGATTCCTCCAAAGTCCCTTTCAACAATAAAGAAAGAAAGATCCTTTTCCCCTGTTTTTGCGAGCACGGAATAGACACCGGCAACCGACCCATTGGTTGCAAAAATCTTCCTCCCGTTCAGGATATAGTTCTCACCGGACAGTTTGGCGCTGCTGGAAATGGCCTGCACATCCGACCCTGCGCCCGGTTCTGTCACGAGGTAGCCCATCAGCTTTCTTTGATCCGAAATCATAGGACAATATTTCTTCTTCTGTGCATCAGTCCCGGCATAAACCAGTGGAAAACTGCCGACCGCCTGAATGATCAGTAACAAGGCTGACGACGCGCACGCCTTGGCAATCTCCTCGATTGACAGGCAGAGCGTGTGGGAACGATTCTGCGGCCAGCCCCCGTACTCCTTAGGAAGCATGATCTGCAGAAGCCCCAGGTCCCAGAAAAGAGACACCACATCCCAGTTGAAATCGCCTGTTTTGTCGGTTTCAGCCGCAGCCGGCGCCACTTTTTCTCTGACGACCCGCTTTAGGTTCTCCAACAAAATCCTCTGTTCTTCTGAAAGATCAAACATGGCAACCTCGCGTTAATATAATGGTTCATGCCAACAAGTCAGAGCCGGCTTGAGCCTGCAATTCCTTGCTCAATTCCTGAGCCAGCTTCTCGCTCAACTTGCCCATCTTCTCACGATTCTGGGCTGTAATCCGGAAAGAAGGGGCCGCTACGCCTAGACAGGCAACGACCTTGCCCTTTTTGTCGTAAACAGGGGCACAGATTCTTACAACACCCGTCCGCATCTCTTCTTCATCAATTGCGTATCCGTTTTTCCTGAACGCCGTGAGTTCTTTTTCCAGATCCTGAAGATCTGTAATCGTATGTTCGGTAATCTTGGGCAGTCCCATCCGGTCCATGACACGTTTCAGTTTTTCCCCGGTCATATGTGCCAGATAGACCTTGCCGGGGGCAGTCGCGTGGAAATAGGGATAAGCGCTGCCGATTCTTGAAAAGAGTCTTACGGCCTCGGGACCTTCGACCTGCTCGATTAAGATAAGCTGGTCCTTTACCCGTGCCGACAGTTCAGCGGTTTCCCCCGTCAGCTCCGTCAGTTTTTTTAAGTATCCCCTGGCCTGGGACCGGAAACCCATTCGGCTCATGAAGGCATTGCCCAGGTAAAGGAATTTAAACCCGAGCCTGTATGTCCTTTTGTCCTCATCGAAGAGGAGATACCCGTTTTCACTAAGAACGCCGAGAATCCGCCAAAGGGAAGGTGTAGGGATTCCCAGCCTGTTGGCAATGGATTTAAGGCTCAGTTCAGACTCTTCCTCTGCCAACAATTCAAGGACTTTTAGTCCCCTAGATAATGCCGGGGCCTTTTTGTTTGCATTATTATTTTTCATATTTGAAATATTGTTTTCATATACGATAAATGAAAACACATCCCTTGTCAACAAACTTTAGTCCGGGTTTCTCATCGATCTTCGTCGCGAGATCGTGGAGAGGTCCATGAATACAAGGCGCGTGCAGGAAAATGGGCGCAGGCGTACTTGCAGTACGTCGAGGCCATTTTGCAAGCGCAGCGCCGTAGGCATGGGGCTCTCCGCCATCGCAATAGATTATTGTTGAGAAATCCGGGTTAGCCATTGAAGCGGTTTTTTTGCATTGCCAGGGTTAAATAGTCGACCCTGAAAAACAGGGAATCAGGTCTTAGGATGCGATTTCTGGTGGGATTAATGCTTTGATGCTTTCTAAAATGGCTAGTCGTGGCGCTGGTAAAAAAGTAAGAATCTAATCGATCAGGCGGTATTCGTTTTCTCGGGCGATGGTCTCTCCCCTTTCAACCGCGTACCCGA
>CAYOIU010000346.1:0-4552 GCA_964404085.1 uncultured Desulfobacteraceae bacterium
CTTTCTACATTAATTTATCATCGGGTGAGTGTCCAATCATTATAGGCAGAGAGGGCAACCGCTATCCAAGATCTCCTGGTATTGCCGCCGGTGAGAAAATCCCCAAGAATGGCCGGTTAAGAAATGGCTGGAGGGAAGGAAGAGGCATAGATCAGCGCAATCCCGGATTTTTGAGAGAGTGAACGGGAGTGGTGCGAGCTATCATTAATGGACGGGCGCCTATGGTATTCGATTCAGTTGTGACTATTTTTGTTTTCTTCGATAGCTTGATCCTCCAAGGATAAGGACCTCCGAGTTGTAAACGAGGCGGTCGGCAATCGCTGTGGCCACAGTGGTGGAGTCAAACACCTTTCCCCAGTCTGCGAACGGCAAATTTAATGCAGAGTTCATCGTTATGCGGAGAGGAGGGTATCTTAATCTGGTGATAATGTAGTTTTTTCAGTAAAATAGGATTTTCTTGAAGCTCCAGCTACTCTGCATAATAGTGACGTCTTTCTGATCTAAATTTCACACAAAAGGAGGAGGGCGTCATGTTTGAACACTTTTTCGATGGAGCTTCACGGGTTCAAAGGCTTCGGGAGGGTCCGGGTGGGCCTTTCCTCGAGAGATTTGCTGAAGAGCTATTCCATACAGGCTATGCCGAGATAACCGCCCGAAGGCATATCCGAGCAGCGGAACATTTTATCCATTGGTCTGGCAGTGAAGGCACACCTATATCGAGCTTGACCGAGAACTTGGTTGAGAAATTCGGCGACCACCTGAATGGATGTCAATGTCCCGGCTATGGCCATACCCACCGGTTAGAGTTGCTCAATGGCGTACGTTTGTTCTTGAAACATCTACGAGAAATCGGCTGCGCCACCACCACCTCCGTTGATCAATCAGCGGATCAAGACCCAGTTCTCCTCACCGCATTCTGTGAATGGATGCGCCAGCAGCGCGGAACTTGTGATCCTACCCTTTACAACTACAGCTTATCGATCCGGGATCTGCTGAAACGCATTGGCGATGATCCGGACAGGCTCGATGCCAAGAGTTTGCGACAGCTTGTCCTGGAAAAAAGTCAACAATGTGGGTTGGATGCAGCCAAGACATGTACGACGGCGCTTCGTATGTTCCTTCGCTTTCTAATCGCGGAAGGCAAGTGTTCAGCCGACCTGTTCGGAGCCGTTCCGGTTTTGGCCCATTGGCGCCTTTCTTCGCTCCCACGATACCTGGAACCGGAAGAAGTGGAGCGGATCATTTCTTCCTGTGATCTCCATTCCCCGGTTGGTAGGCGGGATCGTGCAATCTTACTTCTCCTTGCACGCTTGGGACTTCGGGCGGGCGATATCGTCAAGCTTCGTTTGGGCGATATCGATTGGAAAGCCGCTGTGATCCAGGTATCGGGGAAAGGACGTCGCGAGGTTCGGCTGCCTCTGGCCCAGGAAGTTGGATGGGCGCTGGTGGGCTACCTGCAAGACAGCCGGCCTCGAACCCACACTGATGTCCTATTCGTTCGCTCGCGAGCTCCCTTTCGTGCCTTCGCCTCACATAGTGCAGTCTCGGTCATCGTTACTCGGGCGATGCATCGGGCGGGTGTCGCCTGCCAGAGTCGCGGTGCGGCGCATGTTCTCAGACATTCCGTGGCAACTTCTATGTTGCGGCAAGGAGCATCACTACAGGATATTGCTGACATCCTTCGGCATCGTTCCATTGAAACAACGCAAATCTACGCCAAGGTGGATGTGACTGCCCTGCGCCGGATTGCTCAGTCCTGGCCGGAGGTGAAACCATGTTAACTGAAGCTGTGGAGTCCTACTTGAGAGTGCGCCGTGCTTGCGGGTTCGAGTTTAAATGCCAAGGCAGCCTTTTGCGAAGTTTTGCCATCTACTCGGATGAAAGAGGAAAGCACCACGTTTGCTCCGATGTCGCAATCGAGTGGGCTGGATTGGCAGGTTCGGTCAACCAGCATGCCCGTCGACTTGGGGAAGTGATTCGATTCAGCCGCTACATCCGTGCCGAGGATCCATCTCATGAAGAGCCGCCGCCTGTTTTTGGCAGCGAAAAACGGCTGCGGCCCATTCCGTACATCTTTTCCCGGGAAGATATCCGGCGTCTCGTGCAAACAGCATCTGAGTCTGGTTACCGTTCCTTGCGTCGAAAAACCTACAGCACCCTGTTCGCTCTGCTGGCATGCACGGGATTGCGCGTGTCCGAAGCAATCAGGCTGCGCTTTGAGGACATCACCCCGGACGGCTTGATGATTCGGTGTTCCAAATTCCGTAAAAGTCGCCTTGTACCCTTGCATGAGACCGCGCAAGCAGGAATCGAACACTATCTCGAACACCGGCACCCCTATGCGCCCTTCGATGACCACGTATTCGTTTCACTGCGAAGAAAACCGTTGCGTATTGAGGATGTTGAAACAGCATTCCGGAGTGCCGTTGACAAGATCGGTCTGCCGCGGGGACCGGGGCTCCCACGCCCCACGCCTCACTCGCTTCGCCACACATTCGCCGTAAGAGCCCTCGAAACCTGTCCGGACGGCCGTGATCACATCACGAAACACATGCTGGCGCTTTCCGCCTATCTCGGCCACGGCAACGTTTCCCATACCTACTGGTATTTGGAGGCAGTGCCGGAGTTGATGAGAAACATCGCACAACGTTGCGAAAGCTTTTTCACGGGAGGGCTGCCATGACTACAATAGCTTCCCATATCACGGCCTTCCTTCAGCAACGCTTGCCCGTCGAGCGCGGCGCCAGCGACAATACCTGCGAGTCCTATGGGTACGCCTTCAAGCTCTTATTCGAATACGCAGGCAACTGTCTCAAGGTCGCCCCGTCTGATTTACATCTGGAGCAACTCGATGCACCGCTGATCCTTAATTTCCTGGACCATCTGGAAACGGAGCGCGGAAATGGAGTGAGTTCCAGGAACATACGCCTTGCCGCCATCAAGTCGTTTATGCACTTCATGGAGTATCGCGTGCCGACGGCCTTAGAGCAAATCAGGCGCATTTTGGCCATTCCAGTGAAGAAAGCCGACACACGCCTTGTAAGACACCTGACGGTTGAAGAGATGCAGGCTATCTTGGATGCGCCTGCGCCAACCACTCCAAACGGCATTCGGGATCGGGCCATGCTCCACCTGTGCTTTGCTGGGGGACTGCGCGTCTCTGAGTTGATCGGACTCCGAGTTGACGACCTAACCCTTCACCCGCACCCCAGCATTCTCGTCCACGGCAAAGGACGAAGGCAACGCTGCCTTCCTTTATGGAAAGAAACAACATCGGCGCTACGAGCATGGTTAGCGGTCAGGGGCGCAGCCTCGATGCCTGAACTGTTTTTCAACGCTCGTGGGGAACCTATGACACGATCCGGCTTCGAATACATTTTGCGAAAACACACCCGCGCTGCCTCAAAAAGTTGTCCATCTCTATCAACAAAGCGCGTTTCGCCTCATGTGCTCAGACATACTTGCGCTCTAACCATTCTGCAGGCCACCAAGGATCTACGAAAAGTCTCACTCTGGCTTGGACATGCAAACATGCAAACGA
This sequence comes from uncultured Desulfobacteraceae bacterium, assembly GCA_964404085.1. Taxonomy (GTDB): domain Bacteria; phylum Desulfobacterota; class DSM-4660; order Desulfatiglandales; family Desulfatiglandaceae; genus CAYUCJ01. Next base: position 3,542 of record CAYOIU010000346.1, read on the forward strand.
CAGAAATATACACTCGTGCTGATCCCTCGATAAAACTGGAGGCTTTGGAATCTGTAGTCCCTCCAAAGCTGCGATCCGGGCGTTTCAAGGCAACCGATAAGCTGATCGCCTCTCTTCAGGCTGGCTTTGTTATGCGGAGTAAAAAGGCATCAACATGACACAGTGGCGGAGCCTGCGAAAAACGGGCTCCGCATAACGATGAACTCTGCATTAAATCTGTTATGCGGTGCACCGCATAACAGATTAGTCGTTATGATAGTAGACTTTTTCTCATGCCTTTGACTGATGACCTGGAAGAAAAGATTTGATCCCTGTGTGCCCAGGGGAAGATACCCTATCTCGTCACAAACAAGGAGGTCTGGAGATTGATAATAGTGGAGTTTTTTTAGAAGCGAGTGATCGGCTTCAGCTGCAATGAGATGATTGATGAGGTCCATGGTGGTGGTAAAGAGGGTCTTGATATTGGCCTGTGTTGCAGCATAAGCGACACACTTGGCCAGGAAACTCTTTCCTACACCGGGATTGCCGATGAGGATGATATCCTTTTTTTGGCTGACAAAATCCACAGCCATGAGGTCGAGGATTCTGCTTTTCTGTTTTTTTCGGGAGCTATGGAAGTTGAAGTCGAACTGGTCAATCGTGCGCTTTTCATAAAGCTTTGATTGCTTGAAACGCAGGGCAATACTATTGCTTGTCCGTGCCTCCAGCTCAAGGTCGAGGAGATGGTCAATAATCTTGAGAGCTGCCCAGTTTTTTTGAGAGGCCTGCTGAATGACCTGCTCCAGATTTTCTGAGAAGGCTTTGAGCCTGAGGCCTCTAGATTTTTCAATAACGGAATCAATCATTTTTATGCCTCCTTTTGAGAACAAATGCGTCATAATCGACCAGCGATGGTTCACTGAGCCTGATACGATTCAGGGCCTCATTCTTTAGTTTTACCGGGGGATGGACTTTCCGTGGGGTCATTTCCTGGTAAAGGATGTTCTGGATATAATCAGCCCCGTAGGCCTT
>CAYOIU010000347.1:0-4544 GCA_964404085.1 uncultured Desulfobacteraceae bacterium
CGAACAAAGATATTCGATCCCTTCTTTACCACCAAAGAGGTGGGCAGGGGCAGCGGACAGGGGCTCAACATCGCCCACTCGGTTATCGTTGAGAAGCACGGGGGCACGATTGAAATGGAGAGCGAGGTGGGTAAGGGGACGAGATTCACGATTCGTTTGCCGCTGGAGATTTGAAATGAGACGAAAAATTCTGTTTGTGGATGACGAACCCATGGTGTTGCAGGGCCTCAAACGCATGCTCCGGGGCATGCAAAACGAGTGGGACATGGTCTTTGCAGAGAGTGGGGAAGAAGCCTTGGCGATCCTTGGAGCAACTCCCTTCGAAGTCATGGTAACCGATATGCGGATGCCCGGAATGCATGGAGCCGCGTTGCTCGAAAAGGCACAGAAAAGGTTTCCAAAGCTTGTCCGAATCGTGCTGTCCGGCCATTCGGATCAGGGCCTGATCCTGAAATCGGTCCGCACTGCGCACCAGTATCTCTCCAAACCCTGTGATTCGGATACCTTGAAGGATACCGTTTCCAGGGCATGCGCTCTCAGGGAGCTTTTAAAAGACGACATGTTGAAGCAGGTGGTTTCAAATATCGGGACCCTGCCCAGCCTTCCCAGGTTGTATCAGGAGATCATGAAGGAACTGCAATCCGAAGACGCTTCCATGGGAAAGGTGGCCGAGATTGTCTCACGTGACGTGGGAATGACCGCAAAAGTCCTGCAGATGGTCAATTCCGCTTTTTTCGCCCTGCCTCGCCATATCGAGAGCATTGCACAGGCGGTCAACCTCCTGGGGCTTGAAACCATAAAGGCACTCGTCCTATCCGCGCAGATCTTCAGGCGGTTCGAGGTGCAAGGAATTCCCATGTCATTTCTCGAAAAACTCTGGAACCACTGCCTGGGGACCGCAACATTTGCCAAGGCCATTGCAAAAGAGGAGAATCTCAGCAGAGAAGTGATTGATGACGCATTCCTGGGAGGAATGCTCCATGACTTGGGGAAACTGATCCTTTTCATGGGATTTCCCGAAAAATATCGTGCAATCCTGAAGCGGTCCGACGAAAATGGAATTTTCCTCAGAGAGGTGGAACAGGAGGTGCTGGGAACTACCCACGGCGCTGTGGGCGCCTACCTGATGGGACTCTGGGGATTCGGTGACAATGTGGTGGAAGCCATTGCTTTTCACCATGAGCCCGGCATTTGTTCCGCGAAGACAGCAGGCGCGCTGGCCTGCGTGCATGCGGCAAATGACCTGGAACACGCCTTCGGCCCGAAAGGCATCAGAAGAGAGTGGGCCCACGCGGATCTGGATTTTTTTAACAGCGTCGGGTGTGTGGAAAAACTCGATCGCTGGGTACAGGTGTGTGAATCGGCCATCCAATAGGGAGAGAGATATGACCGAAAGAGTCCTGTTCGTAGATGATGAAGCCAATATCCTGGCCGGATTCAAACGACAGTTGCGGAAAGAGTTTGTCATGGAGACAGCACTGGGTCCCGAGGAAGGTCTGCGGATAATGAAGGAACGCGGGCCTTTCGGAGTGGTGGTCTCGGACCTTCGGATGCCGGTTATGGACGGCATCCAATTCCTGGGAAACGTGCGGAAGTTGTATCCTGACACGATCCGAATGGTTCTCAGCGGGCATGCAGATCTCCAGACTGCCATCAAGGCAGTGAACGAGGGGCATATTTTCCGTTTCCTGACCAAACCCTGTTATCCGGAAACCCTTTCAAAAGTCATTAACACCGGCCTAGAGCAATACCGCCTGATTAACGCAGAGAAAGAACTCCTCGAAAAAACCCTCAAGGGCAGTATCAAGGTCATGACTGAACTGCTCGCCCTGGCCAACCCGGAGGCCTTCGGCCGATCTTCCAGGATCAAGCGCTTGACAACGCAGGTGGCAACATTTCTGGGGATCACGGATCTCTGGCGCCTGGAAACGGCGGCTATGCTTTCACAGGTTGGCTTTGTGATCCTGCCGGAAGAAACCCTTGACAAGATCTATCGCGGAGAAGACCTGGAAGGGGAGGAAAAGCAGGCCTACGATATGCATCCTGTTATCACTTCAGGCCTGCTCAGGAATATCCCGCGCTTTGAAGAAATCGCGCGTATCATTACCTACCAGGAGAAACATCTGGACGGGACGGGAAACCCCAGGGACGGCGTAAAAGGTGAGGAGATTCCCCTGGGATCGAGGATTCTGAAAGCGGTCCTCGATTTCGATGTACTGGACGGGAACGGCATGCCGCAGGATGAGGTTCTTCGCCGCATGGAAAAACGGGAAGGTTGTTACGATCCCACAGTGCTTCATGCCATGAAGATGGCATTGGCCGTGGGAACGAGGTACGAGATCCTGGATGTGAAGGTCAATGGCCTGACGGGTGGGATGATCCTCGGGCAGGACGTGACAACAGAGCAGGGACAGTTGCTTATTTCCAAGGGACAGGAGGTCAGCCAGCCTCTCATCGAACGGTTGAAGAATGTCGCGGAACTTACCCGGGTCAAAGAGCCTATCCGGGTAATTATCTCATTGAATTAACGAGGAGAAAAAGAAGAATGAGCGAGAATCCATATACCGTTTTGTTCGTGGATGATGAAAGGAATATTCTTGAAATGCTCAAGAGGCTGCTCAGGAAAGAAAAGTATCGCATGTTCACCGCGTTGAGCGGAACAGATGGCCTTCAGATAATTCGGGAGAACGATGTGAACGTTGTCATAAGCGATCAGAGAATGCCGGGGATGTCTGGCACTGAATTCCTGAGAATGGTGAAGGAGCATCACCCCGGCATTTTGACGGCTATCCTCACCGGAACCGCTGATCTCGAAACAATAAAGGAGGCCCTCAACAAAAGTCATATTTCCCGGTTTTTTCTTAAACCCTGGAATAGTGATGAACTAAAGCTGGATATTAGGGAGATGCTTTATGAATATGACCGCAGGCATACGACCAGGGCGATTGAAAGACGAGTGATCAAGCGTATACTGGAATTGAAAAAGGAAGATATTGGCCGCGCGAAGGAGGGGGCGTTGAAGGAAACAGAGGATACTGAAAGCTTGCGGACATTCCCTTGATCCCTTCCCCTGAGCCGGAAATATTTCGGCAACGGCACTCAATTGGAGATGGCCTCCCTGGTTCTTCGGCAGCATGAAATTAGACGCTATGCCCAGTGTTCCAAGAAATAAACTGGTGAAATAGGTGTTCCTCAGACCCACGAGGTCTCCCAGGAAACCCACCAGAACAACAATGGCGGAGCAGGCCGTGAATGAAATCATCATGAACAACTCATCGGCCGTGCAAAGGCTTTCCTTGGCATGTTCCTGGACAACGGCGAGCACCACAGGGGTTGTGAAGAGGATGGTAAGGCACCTGAACAACAGGGCAATGAAACGTGCCGACCCTCCAAGCCAGGCAAGAGGAGAAATTTCATCCGACACCACGTCTTCCCAGCAGATCGAGCGAAGTGATAAGACGTTGATTTTTCAGGAAAGGAGTATAGAAAAACCCCCCTTGTGAGTCAAGGAAAAAGAAACCACAGCATATGTAGTATTACTGCTATGTATCGCAAACCAGATAAAAGTTTTAATATGAAACGGATACGCAAACAATTTATATCCTAATAAAGTCATTCCAACCAATCTGACATACCCCAATATCTGGTATCATGGCCATTGGCCGACGTGGCATTGAAAAGTAACGACTATACTATATCTTACCCTGGCCTTCACGAGAAAGCGAACACCTACCAGATGTATGTGCTCCTAATTCCCTTGGCACTGATCTATGTATAATCCTCTGTTTTTCTCCCACATAATCACTATTGAACTGGTATTTCAGGAAAAATCGAAGAAAATGCACTTTTTTTCATTTTTCGTGTCACAAAGTGACACCTCAAAGACAATATACATAGCCAATGGTTGATGCCATACTGAATATGAGTTGAAATCACTAAGGGCCTAATAGTTCTTGAACGATATTCCTGCTAATCGATAGCCGCCTATACGATGACCGCCTCGAAATACCAGTGATCTTGGAGTACTCATCAATGGAGAGATCTCCTAATAGCACTGAGAGTTCTGCCTCGCCTAGTAAATCTTGCAGTTGCTGTAAAGTTTGACGTGCGATCAGTAGACTTTCAGGATCATTGTAGTCTGTCAGCTCGGGGACCCAATTTCCGCCGTCATTGAGGTCCTCCAAGCGAAATGCGATATTGTCCATGGCATCGCAGTTCTTGTGAATCTTGCCGAAGGTCCCGCGAGCACAAGACCTCTCGATGTTCCGAAGTTGGTTGAACACATAGTGTAGGATGAAAGTCGCCGGAGAGCCTTTGTCATTGTTGATCTTCATGATGACGCTCTTGCGCAGGAAATCAAAGCAGATCTCAGAGTAGATGTCTTCATGGGCAACGCCGTATTGGTCTTTGATTTTCTCCAGCCTCTCCAAGATGTGTTTCTTGATCGCACATTTGTTGATGCCGTCATTGTTGCCGTTGGGCGATAATGCGGACTTTATCAGGTTGATGCAGTAAGTTTCGTCATAATAAATTGCCTTTCTCAT
>CAYOIU010000348.1:0-4543 GCA_964404085.1 uncultured Desulfobacteraceae bacterium
CATCATCTACTACCAGGATATAGGGATTAGCCATAGTGAACCTCCTTTCACTTGGTTACACAGTTTATATTTATGCAATTCTGCGTCGTATTGTCAACGCTCAACTTCCTGATGGCTTTTAAGATTGATGGAATCGCAAAAAGTCCGTCCATGGGCACGATGATGACTTTTCGAAAAGTCATCAAACCTCAGGCCTTGGGTAAAGCCCGCTCTGTTCCACGATGTCGGGGACTTTTTCCTCCCATTCAATGGCCATGACGTGGAATCCCCTCACGCCTTCCACCTCCTTGAGTCGTTGAATGGATTCCACACAGATCTTTATCCCCTCCTCGGGCTGCTTTTCTTTGGGGACACCGCTCATCCGCTTGACAACGTCATCCGGCACATCCATGCCGGGCACTCGGTTCTTCATATATTTTGCCATCCCGGCCGTTTTGAGAGGGGTGAGTCCCGCCATGATGTAGACTTTGTCGAGGAGCCCCCGATCTCCTGCCTGTTTCATCCAGAGTTCAAATTTATCCAGATTGTAGATGCACTGGGTCTGGATGAATTCTGCTCCGGCGGCTATTTTCTTGGCCAGCCGGGGAATGCGGATTTCAAATGGATCTGCAAACGGGTTCGCAGCCGCCCCCACAAACAGTTTCGGGGGTCTTTTGATTTCATCACCCCCAAGGAACTTTCCCTCGTCCCGCATCTGTCTGACCGTCTGGATCAACTGCATGGAATCAATATCAAAGACGTTCTGGCCGGAGGGATTATCCCCGAATATCTGGTGGTCACCGGAAAGGCATAGCATGTTGTGGATATCAAAGGATGCCGCGCCCAGGATATCGCTCTGCAGGGCGATGCGATTGCGGTCACGAACCACCATCTGAAGAACCGGTTCAAGGCCCATCAGTTTCAGACGAATGCAGGAGGCCAGACTGCAAAGTCTTGTAACGGAAGTCTGATTGTCGGTGATATTGATGGCATCCACATGGTTCTTGATCATTTCGGCCTTTTTCTCGATGATGGAGCCGTCGCTGCCCCTGGGGGGCCCGCATTCGGAAGTGACCGCCAGGTGGCCTGCTGCAAGAATCTTTTCCAATTTGCTGGGTGTCTTCGGACTCGCCACTTTGCTCATAGTTTCACATCCTCCCTAACCACTTTTCTGGGCCCGCCGGCCCTGTCCGTGGACCAGTCTTTGATCGGCGTAAGCTTTTCGTAGTCGTCAAGCCTGTCCAGTTCCGTCAGTCTGTCGACGATCAGCTGCCAGGCACAGTCCACTTCGCTGTTGATTTCGCATTTTCCTTTTGTTGATCCTCCGCAGGGACCGTTAAGAAGCCGTTTGGCACAGCGGGATACAGGGCATATTCCGCCGGTGCTGGCCAGGATGCATTGCCCACAGGCCTGACAGCGCTCCGTCCAGACGCCACGCTCTTCGGTGACGCCGAGAAAGCACGTGTTTACCCCCGGGAGTATGGGTTTATCAAAGTACTTTTCCGCCATGAATTGAACCCCTACACCGCAGGCTATGGAGAGGACGGCATCGTACTGATCGATATTGTTCCTGATTTCTTCCAGGTATTCATGATCACACTGACGCTCAAGGGTGACCTCATCGATTTTCACATCCTTTCCCTGGTTCATGAAGTACATGCGCAGTGCGGAGGCCAGGACCCCGACCTCCTTTTTTCCCCCGGCCTCGCAGACCGTTACGCATTCGTTGCACCCGGCTATGAGGATCCTGCTAAAACCCTTCACCTCTTCAATGATCTCTTCAATGGGCTTCTTGTCGGCAACAATCATCTCAAATAACCTCTCTTTCTCGTACGCTCAGGCCGCCTTGTCCTGTCTGGCAGCCTTGATGGGGTTGGGCCCCAGTTCCTTTATTTTTTCAGTCATTTCCACCGCGTATTCGGCAAACTTGGGTCCTTCTCCCGACGAGAGATTGTACATCTGGACCCGCTCACCGCCGATGCCGATCTTGCTCAGGAGCAGCTGAGCCTGTTCCACCCGCTTCCTGGCGCGAAGGTTCCCCTGGTTGAAACGGCAATCCCCTTCCATACAGCCCACCACATAGACCCCGTCGGCACCCTTTTCAAAAGCACGGAGGATGTGGAGAACATCCACCTTGCCGGTGCACGGCACCCTGATGACCCTGATCGTGTCCGGATACTGAAGTCGCATGGAACCTGCCAGGTCCGCAGCGGTGTAACCTCAGAAATCGCAGCAGAATGTAACTATAGTCGGTTTGAATTCTTCCATAAGCTTTTACCCTTTCACGTTTATCCTTAGCTCTTTATCCTTTATCCTCTGACCGTTCCGCCTTCCCCATTCCGAATTCCGCCTTCAAAAAATCCCTTCCACCTTCACAAAACCCCTTCGAGCAGGGCTTCCACTTTGCTCAGGATCTGGTCGTCTTCGTACCAGTTCAATGAAATGGCTTTGGCCGGGCATTCCGATGCGCAGATGCCACATCCGTGGCACATGGCCACATCTATTTCGCTGACCCCGTTCTCGTTGATGCGAGGCACACCAAAAGGGCACGACCGGACACAGATGAGACAGGAAGCACACCGATCCTGATCCACCGTCGCTACGATTGCCGAGAGAAGGATCTCGGGCTGTGACAGGAAGGTGGTGGCGCGAGAAGCAGCGGCCAGAGACTGGGCGATCGTCTCGGTAACGAGTTGGGGACTGTGGGCAGTACCACAGACAAATATTCCATCTGCCACCATGTCCACGGGACGAAGCTTAACGTGGGCCTCCAGAAAATACCCCTCGGTGTTTCTTGGGACTTTCATGATATTGGCCAGTTCTTCCGTGTCCTGGGCGATCATGCCGGCACTCAGGGCCAGCAGGTCCGGTGCGATCCTGATCTCACGTTCAAGAACGTGGTCTTTGAATGTGACCAGAAGCTCGTTTCCGGAGGCTTCCACCACGGGGGGGTTTTCTTTGCTGTAGCGGAAAAACATCACGCCTTTTTCACGGGCCTCCCGGTAGTAATCCTCTAACCGTCCGTAGGTGCGGATGTCGCGATAAAGGACAAAGACATCTGCGTCCGGGTTGAGCTCCTTGATATGGAGCGCGTTCTTTACGGCACTCTGACAGCAGATGCGTGAACAGTTTGGATTTTCGTCATTCCTGGACCCCACGCACTGTATCATTGCCACCTGGTTCAGATCGGCGGCCCCGGTGTCTCCCAGGTAATTGCCGAGTTCGATCTGTGTCATGACACGATCGTCCTCACCATAAAGAAACTCACTAGGTGCATATTCGCTTGCCCCTGTAGCGATGATCACGATGCCGTGATCGATTTTTCTCTCATACATGGATGGGCCGACGATCACCTCGGTAGTGAAATTTCCCTTGAAACCCCCGGAATTCACGATAAGGGCGTTGGTGAGGACTTGTATTTTCTTGTGATTCCGGACTCTTTCGACCATAGTGTCCAGATAGGCTCGGATATCAGCACCCTCAATGGTGCTGGTGAGTTGGCGGGAAAGCCCGCCAAGCTCCGCCTCCTTCTCCACAATGACCGTTTCAAACCCCTGGTCCGCCAAGGAGAGGGCAGCCGTCATCCCTGCTACACCGCCGCCGACCACGAGGGCACGGCGGTTTATGGGTATCTTTTTTTCCTGGAGGGGCTCCAGCAGCCCAACGCGGGCCACCGCCATGCGGACGAGGTCCTTTGCCTTAAGGGTAGCCGCAGCGTGATCATCCCCGTGAACCCAGGAGTTCTGGTCCCTGATGTTGGCCATCTCAAACAGGTATTTGTTGAGCCCACAGGCCTGGAGGGTCTCCTGAAAAAGCGGTTCATGGGTCCTGGGAGAGCAGGAGGCCACAACAACCCGGTTCAGGTTTTCCTCCTTGATAATTTCCTTCATCTTTTCCTGTGTATCCTGGGAACAGGTAAAGAGGTTTTCATCGACGTAGGTGACATGAGGGAGGGATCTGGTGTATTCCACGACCGCCGGTACATCCACGACACCGCCTATATTGATCCCGCAATTGCAGACAAACACACCGATTCTTGGATCTTCTCCGACCACGTCCAGTTCTTCGGGCAAGACCAGTGTCCGGGTGTTCGTCCCTCTGGCTTCACTCAGGGCCACCCCTGCGGCGCATGCCGCCGCGCTGGCCTCCGTGACCGAACTGGGGATGTCCTTCGGGCCCTGGAAAATACCGCAGGCATAGACGCCTTCCCGGGATGTACTGACCGGCCTGAAAGGGTGGGTCGCGGCAAAATTGTAATGGTCCAGATCTATTCCGATTTGATTTGCCAGCTGAACGGTCTCGTTTTTGATTTGAAGGCCTATCGACAGAACCACGACGTCAAAGACCTCCTCATGGATGATGCCGACCTCGTCCGAGTATTTGAGCAGAAGGTCGTCCGTCCCCGGGATGGGGTCAATGGTGTGAATCCTGGATCGAACAAATCGCACCCCGGCTTCATCTTTTGCCCGGTTCAGATACTTTTCGTAATCTTTGCCGAATGTCCGCATATCCATATAGAAAATCGTGGTCTCAATGGGTTCTTCCGCGTGCTCCTTGGCAATCA
>CAYOIU010000349.1:0-4537 GCA_964404085.1 uncultured Desulfobacteraceae bacterium
TTTTCAATTTATTTAGACCAACTGCATGCAATTTCCTAACCGGAAATTACTGATTTTGCATAGATCAATTTCCCCCATTATTTGTTTAACGTGTCGGAATTCATGGAACCATTGAATCGGAGTATAGAGAATCGAAACAGGATCAAAACTGAACAGAGTTCAACAAGGGTTTGTCTTCTTTTTCATCCAGGCGGCATACTTTTTGATCCCTTCTTCGATGTCATACTGGGGTTTATATCCCAGTTCCTCCCTGGCCCTGCTGATATCCAATGCTTCAGCCCTTTGCATGAGTTCTCCCGGCCCGAGTTCCACATTGACCTTGAATGACGAATACTTTTGGGCGAGTTCGGCCACCTTTCCCACGCTGTTGGGGACTCCGGTGGCAATGTTATAAATGTGGTGTTTAAGTTTTCTTGCCTGATACAGCAGGGCCGTACCCCTTGCGGCATCTTCAACATAGGTGAAATCCAGCCTCTGGGTGGCACCCCTGTCCATGGTTAGATCTTTCAATCCTTCCAGTGCACCGAAGGCCAGCCGGTAAAGGCGGATAAAACGAGATGGCAGCTTTCCCTGACCGTAGCAAAAGGAGAGCCGGCTGATTCGAAACTCAAAACCGAAAGTTTCGGCATATTGCTGCCCCAAGAATTCGGATGATGCCTTTGTCGAGCCATACAGATCAGATGGATTAGGAGGGTATTGGTCTTCGGATACCGTTCCGGTGACGGCTCCGTAAACGGCGCCGGTGCTGGTATAAACGACCTTCGGAATCTCAAATTGTCTGGCGATTTCCAGCACATTATGTGTTCCGCCGATATTGAGCGCGACATGTCCATGAGGATTTTCAAGCACGATTTCACCCATGATTCCAACGGTGTGAATGATGCCGTCAATCTCACGTCTGTGCTTCATAAAGATTTCAGTTAGATACGGAAAATCCAGCACGTCCCCCTTGATAAAGGTGATGTTCTTTAACACCTCTTCCAGACAATCGGGTGGTATCGGATTGATATCATAAAGAATCACCGATTCCCCTTCCTTGGCCAAAAAATACGCCGTCCAGGATGCAATGTGTCCATGTCCGCCGGTTATGAATACTGCCATGATTTTGTCCTCCAAATACTGTTTGGAATGTCTAGTCGAATAATGATGGAATCGTAAAAAGCTAACTTATGCCGCAAACGGCATGCTATGAGCAACGAATGGGAACCGAACCTGACAATCTTTTTCAGATGCTTTCTAAACACTCCGGAGGTGACGGAAGGCTATTTGGGGGTTTAGCGGTACGCAGTAGTGAGCGCATGGGTTTAGGAGGCGTAAACCCCAAATAGCCGTCCATGTCGGAGCAAGGTGCCAAGAGCACTATGAGAAAGCATATGAAAAAGATTCTCAGCTTCGCTTCTTTAAGCGCGTTCAATAAAGGGGCTTCGTTGGAAGTCATCAAAATAGACGGCACAGTAAAAAGCGCCAAGATCAAGGCGCGCGAATCTTTAGGAATGAGGCGTACATAGAGGTACATCGCAATGACTAAGGATGAAGCGCAACGCAGAGATTGGACTTTTTACGAAGTCGTCAATTTCTATTTCATCCATCGTGAAGTATTAAAGTAGCTCGTGACATGCGTTCCCGGAGCAACCAATGTATCACAAATTTGCAGATCCTCTTCATTGAGCATAACTTCCAGAGCCGGCAATAGACTTTCAAATTGTTCCCTATTTCTCGGACCAAGAATGGCGCCGGTGATACCGGGCTGATTGAGTATCCAGGCCACGGCAAGTTGAGCGGCACTGCAACCTTTTTCCTCGGCCTTTTTGGCAAACTTCAGCCCCACTTGAACGCCTTCCTGGGTGATACGCTCGCGATACACTGTTCGCAGGGTTCCCCGGCTTCCCTCCGGAAGCCTTGATGCATCGGTATATCTTCTCACAAGCACTCCATGGGCCAAAGGAAATTGATTCTTAGAGTGATTGAGATGGATGTTCCCTGCACCACTGCGCGTGCTGAGCCAGGGCTCCCATGGCTCGTGCCGCCCTTCCGGGACTGGAGAGGATGGGAATGCCCCTGTCCTGGAGTTTGGCGATAAAGAGATCTTCCCTGGTGCGGAGGGAGAAGCCGATGAGAGGTTTGTGGTGGTCCCGGGGTAGGGCCGAGACGGCAATGGATTGCTGCTCGAAAATGTTTTCACTCTGGGCCTGGACTTGATCCTCTGGAACGCCGAGGCTTTCCAGGGTTCGTCGCACCGTCTGGGTTGGTACGAGAAAATAGACGAGGAGTCCGTCGGTCTCAGGCGCTTCCAGCAAGACCTTGGGGATACTGCTGAAGTAGTCCAGGGGGTTCTTGGTAAAGGTCAGATCCACCGGGTTGTTGATGCTTCCCGTATGGGGGACGTAGGGGGCGAGTTTTTCACGTGTTTGGGATGAAAATGAGGGCAGTTCGAGGCCTGAACGGCCGCAACCGTCCGCGGCGGCGGCCCCGGGGCCCCCGGAATGGGTCTGGATGACCACATGGTTGCCGTTGGGTGGGGGGCAGGTGCCGAGCACCCAGCAGAAATCGAACAGTTCCTCTATGGACCGGGTGCGTATGATGCCGCTCTGGCGGAAAACCCCGTCATAGAGACGGTCCGGTCCGGCCATGGCCCCTGTGTGGGAAAATCCGGCACGCTTACCAGTCTCGGAACCGCCCACGTAAAAGGCGACAATGGGTTTGTGCGGGGTAATGGCCCTGGCCGCCTCTAGAAACGCCCTGCCCTGTCGAATGGCTTCGATATAAAGGGCGATGACCTTGGTGTTGGGACAGGCTGCAAGGTATTCGAGGCAGTCCACGATATCGATATTGGCCTCGTTTCCCACACTGACGGCTGAGCTGAACCCGAGCCCGAACCTGCCCAGGTAGTCGAACATCTGGGTGACGAAGCTCCCGCTTTGTGAGGCCATCCCGATGAAACCGGGTGAGATGTTGTAGGGGAAGAAGGTGGTGTTCAGCTTGTGATAGGCATTGACCACGCCGATGCAGTTGGGGCCCAGAAACCGCATGTCGTACCGGTCGGCGATGTCCACGATTCTGGCTTGCAGATCGACCCCTTGGCCGCCCACTTCCTTGAACCCTCCGGACACAATGATGACGTGGCGGATGCCCTTTTTCCCGCATTCTTCCATCATCTCGGGCACGACGCGCGTGGGCAGCACCATGACCGCCAGCTCGGGTACCTCGGGAAGATCCAGGACGCTCTTGTAGGCCTTTAACCCCTGCACCTCATCCAGTTTGGGGTGAATGGGATAGAGGGGACCTTTAAACCCGAAGTCCTTGAGATAACTGAACTGGGTGGTCCCCATGGCCGAAAAATTGTTGGAGGCCCCGTAGAATGCGATGGATTTTGGGTTTAGTATGCTGAAAAGCGGGCTCTCTTCAATGGACTGAAACATCTTACGGTTCGGGTCTTGGTCTTTTGCTGCAAGGGACATCATAGCTCCATATTTTCAATCACCGAGAGAGCCTCTATGAGGGTTCGCGTTTCTTTTCGCCCCACTGCCGATTCAATGCTTTTTTCCAAATCGGCAACCTTTTCAGCCACCTGCGGGGCCAGGCGTCGTGCCTTGTCCGTGAGTTTAAGCAGATTCAACCGAGCATCATCCGGGTGGACCTCACGGGAGACCAACCCCATCTGTTCCAACCGCTTGATCATGGTCACAGCGGCCGCTTTGCCCATGCCGGCATGTTCTGCAAATACCCCGAGACTGATGTTTTCCTCTCGCCACAAGGCGCCGAGGGCCATCACCTGTTGGGCCGTGAGGCTTAAGGGAGCCAGGACGCGGTTGTAGTAGGCCACCATTTTTCGGGCAGCGAGGGTGGTCAGGGAACAGATGAAATATCGGGGTTCGGGAAAAGACGTTCGCATGCGAACATTTGATAGCAAACGGGCATGCCCTTGTCAACCCTGAAGAACCGGCCAGCGGGTAAACGGGCTAACGGGTTAACCCATGCAGTTGTATGAAGGAATAGCCCCCTCTTAAAGTCCCTCCTCAAGTCTCAACCTCCTGTGCCGGTCCGTATCTAACACATAAATGTTGCAATGGTTCCTACATCTGTGGTTAAGTCGGAAGCTCAATGAAATCAAGGAGTGAGAAGGGAGCAAGGTTTATGAAAGAAAAAGAAATCATTGCTGTGGTGCAGTGTCACATAGCCATGGAAAGGTGTTCCGGCTATTTCTGTGAAAAGGCGTTCAATGAGCGGAGCGGCGGCTTTCTGGAATACCCGAAAGAAAACAACTATCGTACCCTGCACCTGACCTGCGGCGGCTGCTGCGGCATGGCGGTCCATCGTAAACTCCAGGACCTGGTAAAGATGGCCAAAAAACAGGAGAAGATCGAAAAGGACAAGATCGTCGTCCACCTGGCAACGTGTATCACGAAGGAGAGCTATCACGGCCCAAAGTGTCCCCACCTGGATTACCTCAAAACGATGATACAGGAAAAACTTGGGCTCGACCTGCTTGAAGATACCCACATCAGCAAAAAGGCTGAGTCCCGTCGGAAAAAAGGCA
>CAYOIU010000350.1:0-4484 GCA_964404085.1 uncultured Desulfobacteraceae bacterium
CTGCCTTTCATGTTTATCTTTAACGCAGACCTGATCCTCCATAACATCAACAGCTGGTCCCAGGCCTTTCTGATTTTTGCCATGGCCTGCGTCGGGAATTTTGCGTTCGCCTCGGCCACCCAGGGCTGGTTTGTGGCCAGGAACAGGTTCTATGAAATCCCTCTTCTGCTGTCAGTGACCGTCGTCCTGATGCGTCCTGATGCCGTGGCGGCCTGGTTCGGGGTTCCACACGGGGAACGTTACTGGATGTACCCCATCGGGCTGGCCATATTCGGCCTGGTCTATCTGCTCCAGCGGCCAAGGTCTTCCAGGGTTCCGTCCCCGGCAAGGGCTGAAACCTGATTGGGAAGGAGGCAAAAATGCATAAGAAAGCAGCATTCGTATCTGCTCTCCTTGGCATGGGCATCCTGCTCATCCTTACCGAGGTCATGGCCGGAGAACGGTTCCTGGACAACGGAGATGGAACGGTAACGGATCACTTGCTGGGCCTCATGTGGAGCAGGACGGACAACCAGGGGGATGTGGACTGGAAGGGGGCTGAGCGCTGGGTCAAGTATACGTTTCCTTACAGCCTGCCTTCTGAAAAGAGAGAAGGATGGCGATTGCCGACCCTTGAAGAGCTCAAAAGTCTTTATGTCACGGATAAGGGCTACAAGGGGTATGAATCGGATTGTGGGCAGAGGGTAAAGATCGTAGCCCAGATCCGGTTGAGTTGTGGATGGGTATGGTCTTCGGAAACAAGGAGTATCACGGCCAGGGTTTTCAATTTCCACCGTGGCTATTCCTATACGGACCGTATGGTAAAAAAGAGGGGGTACCGGGCCCTGGCCGTGCGACCCTTCAAGACAGGGAACTGAGGGAGGGGTTGTGATGAAAGATGTCGAAAGGATTCTGGCGGCCATCGGGTTTTCAAAATACTCCCAAGGCATCGTGGAGTGCGCCGCACGACTGGCGGCCCGCCTGGATTCCAGGCTCATCGTGGCAAATGTTATCAACATCAGGGACATGGAGGCAGTGAGCGGTATTCAGTCCATGGGCTACAACGTGGATCCGGAGGAATACCGCGACGTCATCATCAAGGAGCGCACCGCGCTGCTGGAGGAAATGCTCGAGAAGGTCTCCATTGACAAAGAAAAGGTGAAATTGATTTTTAGGGTTGGACATCCCTTGGATAAATTGTTAGAGATCATCGAAGAGGAAAAGATTGATATGGTGGTCATGGGGCCTAAAGGGCGTACGGATCTTGAACATGTGCTGGTGGGGTCGGTGGCTGATAAGATGTTCCGTCACTGCCCGGTCCCGGTGCTCTCCTATCGCATGCGGTAGATCAATCGGTTTCATCATTCGGGATAGCTGCCCGTTGCGCCCCGAGAGGGGCTCATATTCTCACAAAAGAGGTGCTGATTGGTGGAAAAAGCGATCGGCATTTTGGGTGGAATGGGATCGGAGGCAACGGTTTATCTTTTTGAAAAGATTATCCGGAATACGCCCGCCGAGCGCGATCAGGACCACTTGAGAGTCATCATCGACAGCTACCCAAAAGTGCCCGACCGGACCTGTGCCATTCTGGAAGATGGAGAAGATCCTGTGCCCATGATGGTTAAAAGCGGTCGGACACTGATCCAAGCAGGAGCTGACTTCATCATAATTTCTTATTTCCGCACATTACTTCTTGGATAAACTGAGCAGAAATCTCGATCGCCCGATCCTCTCAGCCTTTGATGCAGTTGTGGGAAGAATCCTTGATAACTTTCCACTTATGAAGACGGGAGGGCTGTTGGCAACAAATGGAACCATTCAAGGGGGTCTTTTTCAAGAAAAACTTATGGAAAATAGAATCCAGGCACAGGTGCCTGATGGTGAGTTTTAGGAACGTGTCATGTCCATAATTTACAATATTAAGGACGACCCCTAAGGTTTTGCCCGGAACGAAGATAAGGCTGTGATGAAGCATGTCGCCGAGCATTTAACCCAAGACGGATCGCAAGGAATCATAGCTGGATGCACAGAGATACCTCTTGTTTTGGAACCAAATGATCTTTTGGTGCCCTTATTTGACCTCCTTCTGATTCTTGCCCAAGCCGCAATTCACAAAGCTATGTCGAGGTGTGTTAACTAGATACAGGTCCTCAGGAAGAGGCTATGGGGTTTCCATTTCAGAAATGACGAGTTAGCACCCAAGATGCGCAAATAAATATGCGTAAAAACGTATTGCGCAAAAAAACTTGACTTTTGTGCCAGATACTGATAAAAGAATAGCCAAGTCGGCATTTACGACCCTCGGGCTTGACGTTGGCGGCGTAATGCAGGCTGTCGCCAAGAAAAGAAGCTAAGGAACAAGCCCTTTCCCCGCGAGTGATAGTTGTTAATCTTCTTGAACCATGTGAACTGATCAATGTACGAAGAAGTTATTTTACCTCAAGACCATTATCAGGCCGGTTTTATAATTGGAGAGCGCTCCCGGAGGATAATGCATGAGTATGTCTTGAATTCCAAACCATGGCAAGCCCTGAAGATTTGGATCGGCAGCGAGAGGTTAAGAAATATGGAAAGAGCCGCTCGTTCAACATTTCCCCAGTATGTAGAGGAATTGGCAGGTATAGCCGACGGATGTAACCTCCCTTTTTCTCATATATTCCTTTGGAATTGCAGAGGTGACCTCCTCCCTTTTGTCAGTGAAGGTTGCACCAGCGTTTATGCGCCTTCACCTGAAGGCATGTTGTTGGGACATAACGAGGATGGTGATCCCAGGTTTCGCGACTACTGTTTTATTTCCAAAAAGGAGCCTGAAGGCGACAATTTGGGTTTCACATCTTTCACTTATCCCGCCTCCATCAATGGGCATGCATTTGCCGTAAATTCTGTTGGTCTGACGCAGCTCATTAATAACATACGAAGTCTTGAATATGGTGACGGGGTTCCTCGTCAGTTTATCTCCAGAGCGATACTGGACTGTCGGGATCTGGATGAAGCCCTTTCAGTTCTGAAAGGCTGTCATCGGTCCGGGAGTTTCTATCATATGCTTGCTCAAGTTGGACAGCAAGATGTTCTCAGCATCGAGTATAGCCCTGATGATGTGAGTATCCTGCGACTTCATTCCGTTTACGGTCATGCTAATCATTTCATTCACCCGCGATTTCACAACTCAAGACAACGCATAACTCCCTCATCGGCAGCACGCCAAATTTGTGTTGATGAACTTTCTAGAAAATTACCTGCCCCACCCAGTCTAGATGACATTCGCCGCATGCTTTGCAACACGGATAACCCAGATTTGCCTATTTATCGGATGGATCCTAATGATCCGGACAGAGAAAATACCTTTGCTACAGCGCTATTTCTCATAAAATCGAATGCCATTCATTCAAGGCTCTATAGCGCTGGAGGCAAAGAACAACCTTTTTCTTGTGAGATGTCTGAGCAGATCGACTAAAGAATCTTTTCCAAAGCCGTTTACTAGACTTGAAAATTATGGCTTCTAGACCTCCACATAATCTCGAGGAACTGAGACAAAGGTATGCCGAGATTATTAGAGAAGGTCACCAAAAACGATTTGGTGTTCGTTCCCTGAAAATTTTGCAGGCAATGCTGGACTTCCCGGCTGAGGCGGCTGTTAAGTCGATTTCACAAATTGCCAAGGAACATGGGACAAATACCTCTACAGTGACAAGACTGGCCCAGCGACTTGGTTTTCAGGGTTTTCCCGGTTACCAACAGGTCTTTAGACAGCATCTGAAGCAAGGCCCATCCTTTTACAGCACCCAGGTAAAAACTTTTCTTGGATCCACCAAATCGACAATTAATTCAAATGATTCAACTTTACAGCAGGTGGTGCACGAAGAATGGGGAAATGTCATGGCCACGCTGGAAAAATATGACAAGGTGAGATTCAGGAATATTGTCGATTTGCTTCTTAAGGCGAAACGTGTTTCCATTCTTGGCCTTCGCAGTGTTTTTCCGTTGGCATTTTATTTGGCATATTATCTGAGATTGATTCGCGATAATGTGATGGTTCTTGGAAAATCGGGGCACACATTGGCAGAGGATCTAGCTTTCCTGAGGCAGGGAGACTTGCTTCTGGCCATCAGTATAAGGCCTTACACAAGAGATACTATTATCGCCTGTCGCGAAGCGAAAAGGCAGGGAGCGGAGCTTGTAACGATTACCGATACTCTCTCATCTCCATTGGCTGCTGAAACGGAAAGCACTCTTATCGCTTCAAGCAAGGGCCCTTATTTCTTCACGCCTTTGACCTCTTTGGTTATTTACGCAGAGGCTCTCCTCTCGGAGGCGGTGAAAGCACTGGGAGATGAGGCCATCATGAAGGTGAAGCATGTTGAGAAGCTGTTTGGAAGGATGGACATAGAGACGGAAGGCTAAGTGCCGTATCACAGACTATGAGCCCCGGAATCCTGAGGTTTGAGTCTGTTATTAACCCTACAACGAGACTTGTAATCAATAGTTCTTGACATTTCAACCATGGT
>CAYOIU010000351.1:0-4470 GCA_964404085.1 uncultured Desulfobacteraceae bacterium
GACGGCAGTCCGCCGGCCAGAGAGATGATCGTCGGATCGTTAATTAAACCCAACAACTTGCCGATGGAGTACCCTTCGTAATTACGCATATTCGCGGCATACCGCAAGTGCCATTCCTGCACAATTAACTCCTCCTTTAGCCCTGGTTAGTAACGCCACCAGCTGATTTGCCCGTCCCTCACGGTTGAGGCTTTAAAAATTTCGGGAAGTTTTCGGTGGGTCCGACCACATCTCACCATCTCATATCCTAACAGCAGAAATTTTGATTCCGGCTCATGAAAAGGATGGAATCACAAAGCTGCGAGGTGACGCCGCATGAATTGCGTCGAAACTTCTGGTTTCTGTGAAAGTGCCATACGAATCTCCAAACCCTGAAGAGACTTTCTCATCTGGGATAGGCCATCCACTCTCTCGGTTTGCGGGGTTTCCATTTTCGGCCGTATATCAAATTGTCAATATGGGGAAACAGGATGCGTGCCAGGGCGGAACGCCTCAGAAGATACCGCACCAGCTTGTGGATGCTTCGATAC
The DNA here is from genome assembly GCA_964404085.1 of uncultured Desulfobacteraceae bacterium. GTDB lineage: Bacteria > Desulfobacterota > DSM-4660 > Desulfatiglandales > Desulfatiglandaceae > CAYUCJ01. The sequence goes on from CAYOIU010000351.1 coordinate 531, forward strand.
GGTCTTGAAAAAGGGCAGACTGCCATACAGATGCAACAGTCGGTTCCGATTTTACCCCAGTAGTCAAAACAGCTGTCCTCATTGAGCTTCCAGCGCTCGATGCCCCGATCCGTGGTTTTGTGAAGTTCCCGGGGAATGGAACGCGACGGGCAGGATTCAGCGCATTTGAGGCAGACTTCGCAGAACTGCTCTGCGCCCAGATCCACCGGCTGGTCCGGGACCAAGGGCATATCCGTCTGAACCGCAAACAGCCGTACCCGTGGGCCGTATTTATCGGCGATGAGATATCCTTGGCGACCCAGTTCTCCCAGCCCCGCATCAACGGCCAGAGGTACCATGAGCAGGTCGTAATGACGGTTGTGTTCCGCCACGGCCCGGTACCCCATATGGCCGAACCACTGAGCCATTATGGTGGTGATGTAGGCGCCCCGGGCGTAGTTATAGCCACTCTCCACCACTGCAGGGGTATGGGGGGCCGTGGCCACCATGTCGCTGTCCATGGCTGTGGCCACCACCACCGCATACGGCAATGGTTCCGGCACCGCCTTGCCCCACTCCTCCCACTCACCGTAATGGATCTCTCCTTTGTAGCTGTAAGCCCATCGAGGATCGATTTTGCAGATCCCCACCAGATCGGCACCCAGATGCCGGGCCCACTTCTTGACGATGTGCGTTGTTCTGGCCGGGTCCATGGAAAATGGCGGCGGGGTCTCGCCTTTGGCAGCATAGGTGCTCTGGGTACCGGCGGATCCGGGCGTCACCCGGGCTTTAGGACCGACGATGTTGGGCAGTTCAAATGAAGACACCAGCATGGATACATTAGGCCGGTAACTCCCGTCAATGGATCCGGGTCGTCCCAGGGGGCCACCTTTCTCCCGCCTGAGATCATCGTGCTCCTTAAGCTCGGGATGCATGCAGTAATAGGTCTCATATTGCTCCGAACCAGGAATCAGGCATCGATTGCGGGCAAAGGGAATATCCCGCTCATCCATTGGTTGGAACCCGCTGACGTCATTCGTCAGGTATCCCGCTGCACCTTTGAGGGACCGCGCCTTTTTTCGGGGCGGAATCAGCAAAAGAGCACAACCGGACACAAAGATCCCAAAAAGCCATGCCAGCGGTATCCGAATTCCCGGTAAGAAAAGGATCGCCAGGCCCAGTATAAAATGAAACCCGGCCCCTGCCAAACCGATTTTCTGCGCCCTGATCTCTCGCTCCCGCCGGGATTCATAGGCAAATAGAGCTGCCATCGCCAGCACTCCCAGATTAAAGATTGACAATGGCCAAGTCAACATAATGGTACTCCTTTGGTAGATGTGCTGTTCGTGTTAATACGTCTTGGCTGTGGGAAGAAGGACGCTGTTAGTACCTAAATTTCAAAATCCCGTCATGTTTGCATAGGATTGATGAACTAATCAAGATGTAACCGTAAAAAGTCCGGTCCTCAAGACTTCTTGATGACGGAAACCGAAAAACGTGGTTTTCGTTTTCACTGTAAAATATATTAATGTGTATTTACAAAACCCAAACGGGAGTTCAAGCAACCGGCAGAAAGACAATTGTGTGCCAACAGCCCGTCAAAGGTAACCCTAATTTGGTATGTTAAGCAGGTCAGGTTGCTAACGCTGAAGAGGCTGTGGCATTTCCACCCTGGCCAATAAGGCAGTAAAGGCCGAAAGCAATGACAGGCCGGCCCCGGCCAGATACGCCCAGTGCAAACCGCGCAAAAATGCATTCAGATTGTGGCCCGTAAAAGGACCGGCGTGACCCGTTGTCGTAAAAGGGGCCAAATTGTACACAATAGCGCCGGCAACGGCGATGCCGAATGCCATCCCCGTGTTCCGCATTACGGCCAGGATGCTGGAGGCGATGCCGCGAAACTGCTGCGGAGCACTGCCCATGACCGCACTGTTGACCGGGCTCTGGAACATTCCGGCTCCCAGACCGCAAACGGCCAATCGCCACCCCACATCGAGGCTGCCGGCGGTGGCATCCAAACGACTGAGAAGGACCACTCCAGCAGCGTGAATGGTCATTCCGGCAAAAGCCAGCCCCCGAAATCCGATGTGATCTGAAAGACTGCCACTTAGTGGGCCCACGAAAAAGGTTACAAGCGGGAAGGCTATCATGACCAGGCCCACTGAAAACACTTGTTGGTACAGAGCATCGGAGAGATACCAGGGGGTCAGAAAGACGACCGTATAAAGCGCCATGAAGTTCACCAATGAACTGACGCAGGCAAAGCTGAAGCGGCGGTTCTTGAAAATCGAGAGATGAAGCATGGGCTGTTGCGATTTTCGCTCCGCACGAAAAAAAAGCCATCCGAACACCACCGCGATCACCAGCAAGGCAATGCACCAAGATGAAAGCCACCCCCAGTTCTTGCCGCGGTTGGCATAAAGCAGGATGCTGAAAAGAAAAACAAATGCCAACACAGCGCCCCAAATATCGAGATGTTGTCCCAGTTTCCTTTTTGTCCGGGGGATCACCCGAGAACCCCATGCCAGGGAGATGACGGCAATCGGGACATTGATGAAGAACACAAAGCGCCAACTCAGGTACTGGGCTATGATCCCGCCGAGCACGGGTCCCAGCATCAACCCGAGGGCAATGGCGGTAGAATAGATGCCAATAGCCTTGCCCCGCTCGTTCGGGGGAAATGCCGCGGTGACAATGGCCAGGCCAAGGGCCATTTGCATTGCCACCGTCAGGCCCTGGATTGCCCGAAACACGATTAACATCCAGATGCTCGTGGAAAGACCGCATAGAAGCGAGGCACCGACGAAAAAGGCAAGCCCGGTGAGAAATATCTTCTTGTAACCCAGCATATCTCCCAGTCGGCCGTATACCAGGATGAAGGAGCAGATGGCCAGGAGATAGATCGTAGGCACCCACTGGGCCACGGAATAGTCCGTATTGAAGTACCTGCTGATGGATGGAAGCACGACATTGACGATGCTGGCGTCGATGGGACCCATGATGACTCCCGTCATCACAGCGCCCAGGATCATCCACTTGGAAGCACCCACGTTTTCATCGTGAACAACTGAAGGCATGATTGTTTCTCTGGGCTCCATGGTGAATTCTAATTCAAAGTGCACCATATGAGTTAACTTACAGACATGACAGGAGTTCTGGTAGTGTAGGAAGAACGACCAACCTCACACCAGAAGGAGCCTGCCATGCCCTATACCCATCTTACAGAAAATGAGAGATATGTCATCAGTCATTTAAAGATTGCCGGTTTCAGCCTGCGGGAGATCGGCAGAAGGATCAATCGACACCATAGTACCATCAGCCGGGAACTCAACCGAAACAACAAAGGACACTTTGCTGATACCGTTTACTGGTATGACTGGACTCATCCTGAGGCCCAGAAAAGACGAAGAAGATCTTACCATTGCAGTAAAAAAGCTTAATCATAGACCAAGAAAATGCCTGGGCTACCAGTCTCCACATGAAGTCTTCTGGAATAAACGTAATGGTGCACTTGCAACTTGAATTCACCCCATTACAAAAAGAGACTCTTTAGACGAATGTCAGGCCTCAGTGGCACACATAACTCTGTCCAATGGGCATTTCAAAAAAATTCCATTTGAAATACTTTTTGCTTGATCAGTTTCCCGACAACTTGCCTTTCGGAGTCCCGTTGGGCAACAGCCCGAAGAGATCTGGCCCTAAATTCACATAGTCATTTGTTGACGGGTCATTGCCGATTTCGTATAATCACTCCCAAATTTCTTCTCAAGCCTGGTGCGCCCTGCGTTGTCATGGGTTTGCAGTGGTAGTCCCGCCGGGCGAGAATCCGCCCTTGACGCCTTGAATCTGCTGAACCCACGACTTTTGCAAGATCGGGGTAAACCGGGCGGCCGGCTCTTATTGAATATCAGTAATTTCCGGTTAGGAAATTGCATGCAGTTGGTCTAAATAAATTGAAAAA
>CAYOIU010000352.1:0-4465 GCA_964404085.1 uncultured Desulfobacteraceae bacterium
ACACCATGCAGTACATCAGGCCGGATGTGGCGACCATCTGCATGGGCCAGACGACCAGTATGGCTGCATTGCTGCTTGCGGCAGGAGCAAAAGGCAAGCGCTATGCCCTTCCCCACTCCAGGGTCATGATACACCAGCCCCTGGGCGGCGCGCAGGGACAGGCTGCGGACATTGATATCCAGGCCAAGGAAATACTCAAGATGAGGGACGTCCTCAATAACATCCTGGCCGACCACACCGGTCAGGACATCGAGAAGATTCGAGTGGACACGGATCGCGATTTCTTTATGAGCAGTGAAGAGGCCCTGGAATATGGAATCATTGATCGGATCATCACCAAACGTGAGATTCAGGACGACATAAAGAAGAAATAATGATGCCTTCGTAAAAGGTCCCGAGGACCGGACTGCTTATGATTCCATAAATAATAAAATGGGAAGACATTATGCCTAGAAGGACTGAACAAAATGATGACCTGCTCTGTTCCTTTTGCGGAAAGAGCCAGGATGAAGTCAAGAAACTGATTGCCGGACCCTCGGTCTACATCTGCGACGAGTGCATCCAGCTTTGCAATGAAATCATTGCTGAAGAATACGGTGAGGAGAGTGGCAAGGGTTCTAACGGCGATCTGCCCAAGCCTTCAGAAATCAAGGAAGCCGTCGACCAGTACGTGATTGAGCAGGAAAAGCCCAAAAAGGTCCTGTCGGTAGCGGTACACAATCACTACAAGAGAATCAACACGAAAGTCGATATGGAAGGCGTTGAAATTCAGAAAAGCAACATTCTTCTGATAGGACCCACCGGTTCGGGCAAAACCCTCCTTGCCCAAACCCTGGCAAGGATACTGAAAGTCCCTTTCACCATCGCGGATGCCACCACTTTGACCGAGGCGGGGTATGTGGGTGAAGACGTGGAGAATATCATCCTAAACCTGGTCCAGATGGCCGACTATGATGTTGAGGCCGCATCGAGGGGCATTGTCTACATCGACGAAATCGACAAGATCGCCCGCAAGTCCGACAGTCCCTCCATCACCAGGGACGTTTCCGGAGAGGGAGTGCAGCAGGCCCTTTTGAAGATCATCGAGGGGACGATGGCCAGTATCCCCCCCAAGGGCGGACGAAAGCATCCACACCAGGACTTTGTGAAGGTCGATACCAGCAATATCCTCTTTATCTGCGGCGGCACATTCAACGGACTGGACAAGCTCATAAGGAAACGGATCGGAAGCAAGGCCATGGGGTTTGAAGCGGATATTCATGTTCAGGGTGAAATAGACGTCAATGAGATCATGACGAAGGTGCAGCCTGAAGACCTCATAAAATTCGGGCTGATCCCTGAATTTATCGGAAGGATTCCCATCATTGCGTCCTTGAATGAACTGAGCCTGCAGGCCCTAGTCAGAATTTTGACGGAACCCAAGAACGCCCTGATCAAGCAATACCAAAAGCTCTTTGAGCTTGAAGATGTAAACCTTAAATTCACCGACGATGCATTGAAAGCCGTGGCCAAGAATGCCCTTGAACGAAAGTCCGGGGCTCGCGGGCTCCGGGCTATTCTGGAGTCGGTCATGCTGGATATCATGTATGATATTCCAACCTCACCGGATGTTCGTGAATGTGTGATCGGCGAGGACGTTATCTTGAAGGGTGAAAGCCCTCTGTTACTTTACGAAAATCAAGTAGGATATGCATAATACCATGTTTAAAATAAATAAGAATGATGCAGATGATCTCTTGAGAGATGAGAAATATTATTACCCTCTGCTGCCTCTGAGGGACGTTGTGGTGTTTCCCAACGTGGTGGTGCCGCTTTTTGTCGGGCGTGACAAATCCATCAAGGCCTTGGAATACGCCATGTCCCACCAGAAGGAGGTCTTTCTGTCCGCACAAAAAGACGCCAAGGTCGACAAGCCCTCCCCCAAAGACATCTTTCATTTCGGGACAATCGGCGCAGTGCTCCAGCTCCTCAAGCTGCCCGACGGAACCGTGAAGGCTCTCATTGAGGGAAAAGAGCGTGGCAAGATAGAAAACTTTCTGGACAACCATGAGTTCTTCATGGTGGAGGTAGCCAAGCTCACCCACGATAGCGATTTCAACATCGAGATCAAGGCCCTGCTCCGTTCCATCAACACCAGTTTCGCAGAATACGCCAAGCTGAACAACAAGATCAGTGAAGAAATCACCTCCACCGTTACGAGCATTGAAGACCCGGTGCGATTGGCAGACACCATTGCCGGCCATCTTGCACTGAAGGTGGTCGATAAACAGGAACTGCTCGAAGAGCAGAATCTGAACCGAAGGCTGGAGCGGATCTACGAAAAACTTCGCAATGAAATCGATATCCTCAAGCTGGAAACAAGGCTGAGAACCCGCGTCAAGAAACAGATGGAGAAGACCCAGAAGGATTACTATCTCAATGAACAGATGCGGGCCATCCAAAAGGAGATGGGTACCAAGGACGATTTCAAGGCCGAACTCGACGAACTGCAGAAGAAAATCAAACGCAAAAGGCTTAGCAAAGAGGCCCACAATCGGGTCATGCAGGAATTCAAGAAACTGAAGATGATGTCGCCCATGTCCGCCGAAGCGGCTGTGGTTCGCAACTATGTGGACTGGATTCTCTCCCTGCCGTGGTACGACAAGACCAAGGAAAAACTGGATATCGACGACGCGCAGAAAATCCTGGACGAGGACCACTACGGCCTCGAAAAGCCCAAAGAGAGGATACTGGAATACCTGGCTGTGCAGCGTCTCACAAAGAAAATCAGGGGCCCCATCCTCTGTCTTGTGGGGCCTCCGGGTGTAGGAAAAACCTCGCTGGCCAAATCCGTTTCCAGGGCCACGGGCCGAAATTTTGTCCGGCTTTCCCTCGGCGGCGTCCGGGATGAGGCCGAAATACGCGGCCACAGAAGGACCTATATCGGGGCGCTTCCCGGAAAAATCATCCAGTTCCTGAAAAAGGCAAAATCCAACAATCCCGTCTTCTGCCTCGATGAGGTGGACAAGATGAGTACCGATTTTCGTGGCGACCCATCTGCGGCGCTGCTGGAGGTCCTGGATCCGGAACAGAACTTTGCCTTTAATGACCACTATCTGGACCTGGACTATGATCTCTCGCAGATCCTATTCATTACCACAGCCAATAATCTTCACACCATTCCCCTGCCCCTCCAGGATAGGATGGAAATCATCCGGCTTCCCGGCTATACAGAGGTGGAAAAACTCAGTATTGCAAAGCAATTTCTGATCAGGAAGCAAACCGAGCTCAACGGTCTGAAGCCGGAAAACATCTCCTTTTCCGACGGTGCCGTCCTGACCATCATTCGCAATTACACACGGGAGGCCGGCGTCCGGAATCTCGAGCGCGAAATATCGTCCATCTGCCGCAAGGTTGCCAAGGAAGTGGTCAGAAAGGGCTTGGATACCAAGGTCCAGGTCACGGCCCAGTCCATTCACAAATACCTGGGTGTTGAGAAATTCCGTTACGGCCGAACCGAAGAAAAGAACAAGATAGGCCTCACCACCGGCCTGGCCTGGACGGAAGTCGGCGGGGAGTTACTCCAGACCGAGGCAACGATCATGCCCGGGAAGGGCAGCCTGGTTCTCACAGGAAAACTCGGTGACGTGATGCAGGAATCGGCCCAGGCCGCTCTCAGCTACGTACGTTCCAGGGCCACTCGCTTAAGGCTCCCGGAAAATTTTTATGAAAAAACGGATATCCATATCCACGTTCCCGAAGGAGCCATCCCCAAGGACGGCCCATCGGCCGGCATCACCCTGGCAACATCTATCGTATCGGCCCTGCTCAGGAAACCGGTCAACCGTGACCTTGCCATGACCGGTGAAATCACCCTCAGGGGCCGTGTGCTCCCCATCGGTGGCCTGAAAGAAAAAATCCTTGCCGCCCACCGGGGTGGTGTCACCAAGGTGCTTATCCCCTTTGAGAACAAAAAGGATATTGAAGAGATCCCAAAGAAGATACTGAAAAAAGTGGAGCTGGCCCTTGTGGAACATATGGATGACGTCCTGAAAGAGGCCCTTATCCTGAATAAGGGAGAGGAACTCTTTCTCCCGGAAGAGGAATGTGAGCCTTTTTGCGTTACCAAACCAACAGCAACTATCACCCGGCCGACAGCGGAACTCATGTCCCATTGAGAGGCTGACCCGGGCTAATTTTCTTGACATACGCCGCTAAGATTGATAAAAATTTTGTTTTGCGCAGGCGGATAGCTCAGTGGGAGAGCGTCGGCCTTACAAGCCGAGGGTCGCAGGTTCAAATCCTGTTCCGCCTACCATCCCCAAGGGCGTGTATTCAGGTTAGAACGTCCCGCCTACCAGGCGGGAAGATCGCCAGCCCGAGGCTCTTTGAAGTATCCACCTCTTAGCAGGTGGCCTATAGTGTAAATTGCGGGGACGTAGTTCAGTTCTGGTTAGAACGCCGGCCTGTCACGCCGGAGGTCGCG
>CAYOIU010000353.1:0-4458 GCA_964404085.1 uncultured Desulfobacteraceae bacterium
TTTAGAAAGCATCTGAAAAAGATTGTCAGGTTCGGTTCCCATTCGTTGCTCATAGACTGCAGCTTGCTTCATGGATTAGCTTTTCACGCTTCGCCGGCTTCCTGACCGACGGGCAGATGGATACGCGTGAATATAAAGGCCGTCATGAGCCCGGCAATAATATGCCAGATTCCCCACCAGGCGACGATGATCGCCATTCCCCCCAGTCCGTCAAAGAAGTTGAAGACCAGCACCAGTCCCAGGGCCGAATTCTGAATTCCCACCTCGATACACACGGCACGGGAATCCCTCTCCTCAAGCCTGAAGAGCCGCCCGGACCAGTATCCCAGGTTCAGGGCCAGCGCATTGTGGAGGAAGACCACAAAAACCACCATACCGATCACCTTGAGGAAGATATGCCAGTTGGCGGCCAGGGCGCCGCAGACAATGGCGATAAAGAAGACGAGGGAAAATATCTTGAAGGGCTTTCGAATCCGGTCGGCCAGGGAGGGAAAGACCCTGGAGAGGGCCAGGCCGGCGGTCAGCGGAATGCCCAGGATCACGAAGATGGTCATAAAGACATCCATGGGGCTGAGACTGACCCGTTGGAGGATTTGGGCGGTCTGGGGATTGAGGCTTCCCCAGAGAGCCAGGTTCAGGGGAGTCATGACGATGGCTGCGGCGGTGGAGACCGCGGTCATGCTGATGGATACGGCGCAATTGCCGTCGGCGAGATAGGTGATGATATTGGAAAGGTTCCCCCCGGGGCATGCGGCCACCAGTATCATGCCCAGGGCGATGGATGGGTGAACTCCGAGGACCAGAGTGAGCAGAAAGGTGAAGGCGGGCAACAGGATGAACTGGGCCCCCAGGCCGATGGCCGGTGCCTTGGGGGCCACGAGGACTCTTTTGAAATCTTCAAGTTTCAATTCCAGGGCCACGCCGAACATCATGAGCCCGATGGCTGCATTGATGATAAAAAGGCCCGTGGGGTTGAAATTGAGCCGGATTTGATCAACAGCCGCTGCATCCATAACCTTTCCTCCTTTTACCCGCCGTAGCCCTCTTGGGGCGAAGGCGGACACGGGTGGCCACCGGATCCGGTTCGGTTGTTCAGGTGGACCGGATTATCAAGCCTTGTAGGCCCCCACATTGGCCAGGGCCATGCTGGCTGGACTCACGGTGGTCGGATCGGTCATCACGTTGATACAACACGTGGTGCCCGAGGCGAAGGCCTCTTCAAGGGCGGGGCGAATGTTTTCGGGCTTTTCCACGAAGAAGCCTTTCCCGCCCAATGCCTCTACCATTTTGTGATAGTCGACCCGCCCGATGTAGGTCCCGTCTTCAATGGCGTGTCCCATACGGATTTCCTGGCTGTGCCGGATCATGCCCCAGCCCAGGTCGTTGCAGATGACCACGACGATGGGGAGTTTTTTTCGAACGGCCGTCTCGAATTCCATGAAATTGAACCCCACCGAACCATCCCCTGTAATGAGGCAGACCCTTTTTTCAGGATAAAGGAGTTTGGCCGCATTGGCATAGGGAAGACCCACGGCCAGGGACCCGTAGATCCCGTAATCCAGGTAGTGACCGGCGCGCCTGACCGTGCGGGTCATACCCATCCAGGTGGTGGTGTCTCCACCGTCCGCCACGACAATGTCGTCTTCACGGTCCATGAACAGATTGATTTCCCCGGCAAGCCTCAGGGGATGGATGGGGACGTCTGAACTCTCCCAGTCCTTTATTGAAAGGGCCTTGCCCTGTTCGGAGCCCTTTTCGAGCTGGCCGATCCAGGGGGCAAACCGTTTCCTGAGCCCCGGGCCCATTTCTTTTTCATCGACTATTCTGTTGCATTCCCTGAGAAAGGCGGAGGCGTCGCTGACCACCGGAAGGTCGATTGCACGGTTCCGCCCGATCTCCTCTGCCTTGATGTCCACCTGAATCATCCTGGCCTGGCGGTTGAAGACACCCCCGAACATGTAGTAGAGCCCGATCCTGGTTCCGAGGATCACAACCAGGTCGGTAGCCATATAGGCTGAAAAGGCAGCCCCCGGCCTGATGAGGAGGGCACCCTCAAAACAAAAGGGGTGGGTGTCTGGGACGGTTCCCCTGCCGGAAAGGGAGGTGAAGACAGGCAGGCCGCATCCTTCAAAGAACGCAAGGAGATCCTCTTCGCCGCCGGACTGCCAGACGCCCGTACCGGCAATGATCACAGGTCGTTCGGCCTGCTGGATCATCTCCATGGCCCGGGCCGCCTGTTCCCTGTCCACGGGAGAGGCCTCCACCCTTGTCAAAGGTCTTGACACGTTGGCAGGGTCCGTCATGGTATTGAGCATGTCTACGGGAAGTTCCAGGTACACGGGGCCGGGCCTTCCGCTCTCCGCCGTGCGGAAGGCCAGGTCAATGAATTCCGGGACCCGCTCGGCCCGGTGGCACACCAGGGCCTTTTTGACCATGGGCGCAATCACCGGTTCCTGCATCATGTCCTGGAGGTCCAGCTTTTCCTTGTGCTCGAGCCCTACGCACCCGGCAATCAGGACGAGGGGGGTATTGGAAAAAAAGGCACTGGCAATGCCCGTGAGGCTGTTGGTAAACCCGGGACCGGCCGTGACCATGGCAACGCCCGCCTTCCGGGTCATCTTGCCCCACGCCTCGGCCATAAAGACCGCGGCCTGCTCATGGCGCGTGTCGAACAGTTTTATGGGTAAACCTTCCAGGTACTGGTAAATGGGTGTAATGTGGCCGCCGCTGAGGGTGAAGATCGTTTCCACGCCTCTTTCCACAAGCGATTCCGCCACCAGTTGCCCGCCGCTGATTTTTTCAGTCATGAAAATCTCCTTTGTCAATATATGTTGTGGATTGGAACTTCCGACGAAGTCGCTTTATTGAACGCGCCTAAGGAAGCGAATCTGACAATCTTTTTCATGTGCTTTCTCATAGTGCACTTGGCAACTCACTTCTACATGGACGGCTATTTGGGGTTTATACCTCCTAAACCTTACGCGATTTTACTACGTAGCGCTAAACCCCAAATCGGCGTCCATCCCCTACGATGTGTTTAGAAAGCATCTGAAAAAGATTGTCATATTCGGTTCCACTTCGCTTCCCACAGTCTTCCTATGGTGGCATAAACGCGCCAGTAACAAGCTTATTGCCTTCGCATTCGAGAGGATAGCATAGCCCTCATAATTCCATCAATTGCCCGCCGGTTACATTAAAGGCCTGTCCCGTGCAGTAGGAGGACGCCTCCGATGCCAGAAACGCGACCATGTTGGCCACTTCCTCCGGGTTACCGATTCGTCCCAGGGGAATGGTCTTGCACATCTCCTTTTCCCTTTCCTCCACGGTGGTATTGAAAAACCGGGCCTCCAGGCCGAAACGCCAGGTCTCCAGGTCGGTCCGGATCTGGCCCGGGCAGATGGCGTTGACGCGGATGCCCGAACCGGCAAGCTCTCTGGCCATCACCTTGGTGAGCATGATGACCCCTGCCTTGGCCACGGCATAGGCCCCGTTGAAAAGGGGCGGGACCTTGCCGGCCCGTGAGGCCGTGTTGACAATACTGGCTTTTCTCCCCATCATCATGGGAATCAGTGCCCTGGATACCCGGAAGACGCTGTGGAGGTTCACGTCGATGGTCCTGAGCCAGGCCTCTTCATCATAGGCGACAAAAGGACTCGGAACACCGAATGAGGCCCCGGCATTGTTGCAGAGGATGTCCATGTGGTCGAACTGCTTCCTGATGTCTTCCACCATTTTTGCGATGGTCGCATGATCCGTCACATCCACGCTCACCGCCGTGGCCGCCACCGAAAAGGTGTCCTCCAGTTCCCTTGCAATGTCGGTCATTTCGTCCAGGGTTCCGGTTTTTACAGCATGATCCGCATCTTCTGCAGTCCCGAGATCCGCAACCACCACATTGGCGCCGCCGCCTGCCAGTTTCATGGCGATAGCATAACCGATGCCGGACCGCTTTCCCGCCCCGGTCACCAGGGCTGTCTTGCCTTTCAGGTCGTCATACATCTTCCGTCCCCCGTTTCTATCTACCAAAAAGTTACATGACCATTCCACCGGAAATCTCACAGGCCAATTCAATCGAACGGCGTTCGATGTTCGATCAATACTCGATTTTCGAAATAAGGTCAACAGGAAAAGACAGATGTTCACGGTTCAGCGTTCACGGTTCAGGGTTACCAGCTGTTTGCGAAAGGGAGAAGTCCTGCAGGCACATGATTTTGGCGCTTTTGGGTTGAAACCGGGGCGCAAAGGGTTGTAAAGTGCCGCATGGGGCACCAATCCTTCACACAAACCCAGGGAGTATCTGATGAATAATAAAAACAAAGTGGTCATTCTCGGCGCAGGAGCCATGGGCGCCTTTTTCGCAGCCAGGTTTTTTGACGCGGATAATGGTGCGACGGCAGTCGTCGCACGGGGGCAACGGTATGACCGACTCAAGAAAGACGGCCTGGTGGTCAATGGACA
>CAYOIU010000354.1:0-4421 GCA_964404085.1 uncultured Desulfobacteraceae bacterium
TTAACCCTTCAATTTCTTCGAGCCCTTCGTGGTGAACCAAGCTTTTGCCTTTGCTTTCAACCCTTCAAGATCTTCGTGCCCTTCGTGGTAAACCTGGCTTTTATCTTTGCCTTTAACCCTTCAAGCCCTTCGTGGTGAGAAAAGTATTTTTTTGCCCCTTCGGGATCTCCGCTTCGCTCCGACTGACCCAACATGATCCGCATATTCAGACAATATATTTCTCCCAGGCGCGTCCTTTTCGTGACAGGCGAAGGCCTCCTCATTTTTTCCGCTGTCAGCCTGGCATCCTACTTCCTCCTGGGGAGAGATCTTGACTTCTTTACGACCCTGCAAATCATCTGGCCGAAATTGATTCTTATCTCCATACTTACCCAGGTGAGTCTCTATTTCAATGACCTCTATGAGTTCAAGAGCACGGATAGTGCTGTGGACATCGCATCACGCCTCATTCAATCCATAGGTATTACGTCCATTGCCCTCGCTCTGATCTATTTCATATGGCCTGAGATGATTATCGGGCGATGGATTTTTTTTGCAAGCCTGGTCATACTGCTTTTTTTCCTGGTTTCCTGGCGCATCATTTACAGCATCGTGATAAGGCACAAGATCTTTACGGAAAGGGCTATTGTGATCGGCGATGGTGATTTAACAAACAATATCCTGCAAGAGATCCAGGAGAGAAGAGACCTGAGTTACAACATAGATGGAATTGTCGTTCCTGGAAAAAGCCATGGCGCTCTTAACAGTAAAAGCGGCATCCCCATTTACCATGGATTTGATACCATATGTGACCTCGCAGAGGGTGAGGGCGTGGGTAGTGTTATTGTGGCCCTGGATGAAAAAAGGGGGGTCATGCCATACAAAGAGCTGCTACGTTGCAAGGTAAGAGGAATAAACATTATCGATGGCGAGAGCTTCTATGAGCGCATTGCCGGCAAGCTGCTGGTTGAAAAGATCAACCCGAGCTGGCTGATCTTTTCCGATGGATTTGTCAAATCCAGATTTATCAGGGTCGCCAAGCGGTTGATAGACTTGGTCGCGTCCGCCGTCCTCCTGGCACTGTCCCTCCCAGTCATCTTCATTACGGCATTGGCTATCAAACTGGATTCCCGCGGTGCGGTATTTTTTTCACAGAAAAGGGTAGGGGAGATTGGAAGGATTTTTACGCTGTACAAGTTCCGTTCCATGAAATCAGATGCCGAACTGGAGACAGGACCGGTATGGGCGACTGATGACGATCCGCGGATCACGCGGGTAGGCAGGATCATAAGAAAACTCAGGGTTGATGAACTTCCCCAGCTGTGGAACGTGTTTAAAGGGGATATGAGCTTTGTTGGCCCACGACCGGAGCGGTCCTATTTTGTTGAACAACTCCGGGAAAAGATTCCCTACTACAATGAGAGATTTACCGTAAAGCCCGGGGTTACGGGGTGGGCCCAGGTAAAGTACCCCTATGGTGCCTCGGATGAGGATGCCCTTGAGAAACTGAAGTATGAACTTTACTATATCAAGAACATGTCTCCCCTCATGGACCTGATTGTGATTTTCCATACCGCTAAAATCGTCCTCCTGGGCAGGGGGGCGCGGTGAGAAATCGCGTCAATTCCATTTTATGAAGCTTTTAGAAGACAAAAAAAGAGAACTACTCAATAAACTCTTCTGGGACAAGAAGTTTGAGATTGAATATGTCTTGGAATTGCTTCGTTCCAGCACCCTGATCTGCCGACCGTGCAAGCCCGAACCCCACAGACCCGGTCGACCCGACGGACCCGAGGGACCCAATGACAGCAATAGAATTGACTGAAAAGGATATTGAGAAATATCGGTTGCTGGCGATGGCCCGTCAAGACCTGGAGCGTAAAGAACTCGATCGGCTCCGCGATCACGCATGGCAAATCGCCAGGGAATCAGCGAAGTTGTTGAAAAGAAAATTCGGTGCGACCCGGGTAGTCGTTTTTGGGTCCCTTATTCATGAGGAATGCTTCACTCCCTGGTCGGATGTGGATATAGCAGCATGGGGAATACCGGCGGAAAAGGCACTCCAGGCAATAGGAGAGGTAATGGATCTCGGATCCAGAATAGAAGTAAACCTGGTCGATATGGGAACATGCAAGCCCGGCTTGAAGAAAATTATCGAAAAAGAGGGTATTCCTTTATGATAGAACGCTATTTGGTTGTTGCAGGAAGAATCCGCCAGGAACTGGAAGAACTGGAAAGGGTAGTTGCGAGAGCCGAGCGAGCAATTGCCACTGCGCGGAAGCGTCCTGAAGAGCAGGATCTTTATCTTGATGCTGCAGCCCTGAATTTACATGATTTTTATACAGGCTTGGAGCGTATCTTTCGTCATATTGCAGGGCTCGTTGACAGAAGCGTCCCTGATGGCCCAGAGTGGCATAGGGAGCTTTTGAAGCAACTTGGGACAGATTTGCCTACAGTCAGGCCGAAAGTTATTTCACCCGGCACGGCAAAAGCGCTGGATGAGTATCTTCGGTTCCGGCACGTGGTCCGAAATATTTACGCATTTGAGCTGGATCCCGAGCGGGTGGAAACCCTTATTGGCAGGCTAAGACACTGTTTTGAAGAGGTAATGGCGGAGCTGACGGCCTTCGCTGGTTTCTTAGAAAAGATAGCCGGTGAAATAAAGTAGAGTAACATGCCTGTTAAATGAGCAACGAACTTGATGAAATCGTTTTTTCTAACGAATCGTTCAAGAAAATTGACGTGGCATCCGAACAGATAATCACTACAAACCCAATAGACCCAATAGACCCAACGGACCCAATAGACCTCCAGCCCGTGAAATTCCGAAGGACAGCGAAGCGTATTTCACCGGACCAACAGACCGTGCCGACTCAACAGACCATCTTATTAACCATCGACGTCGAAGACTGGTTTCAGGTCGAGAATTTCAAAAAGTCTATTCCTTTCGAATCCTGGCCCACCCGTGAACTTCGCGTAGAAAAAAATACCCATCGCCTCCTGGATCTATTTGATTCCATCAGAGAGAACCAAAGCTCTGAGCTATCAGCCATGAGCTATCAGCTAAAAGGTGAAAGCACTGTCCGCGTTACCTTTTTTATCCTCGGCTGGATTGCAGAACACCTTCCCGGCCTTGTGCGGGAGATCCACTCCCGTGGCCATGAAGTGGCTTCCCATGGTTACTGCCATGAATTGTGCTCGCACCAATGCCTTTCGGACCTGGAACAGGACCTTGTTCGGAGCAAGAAATTGCTCGAAGACATCACAGGGGCTCGTGTCTATGGATACCGTGCTCCCAGCTTCTCCGTTGATAATAGTATCTTGGAAAGCATCGCGCGGTGCGGATACCTCTATGACTCCAGTTACAATTCATTTTCAATGCACGACCGTTACGGTCGAATCTCTTTGAACGGAAATGCTAGGAAAGGAACGGCATACAAGATTTCAGATTCGTTCTACGAACTCCCCATCAGCAATTTGGAATTCAAAATTCAAAATTCAAAATTCAAAATTGTTTTGCCTTGGGGTGGGGGAGGTTATTTCAGGATGATTCCTTATTTTCTTTTCAAGCAGGGTGTGCATTCTATCCTGAAGAAAGAGGAGACCTATATGTTCTACATGCACCCATGGGAAACAGACCCGGGGCAGCCCAAGGTCAGCGAGGCCTCCTGGTTTTGCAAGTTCCGGCACTACACGAATTTAGGCAGGACCCGACAAAGACTGTGTCGTTTAATTACCGATTTTAAGGATTGCGAATTTCCAACCTGCAGCAAATACCTGAAAGGCGCCACCTCAAGCCTGCGACACTCAAGGGCGAAGCCCGTTCCTAACATCCGACAGACTCAACAGACGCAAGAATTGCACCACGAAGAACACGAAGAACACGAAGAACACGAAGAAAAAACCGATAAACTTCAGTGTTAAGGACCTAAAAAATGAAAAATGAGGATTGTCTATATACACACCACGAAGAACACGAAGAAACACGAAGAAAGCCGGCGGGCTGAACGAAAAGAATAGAATGCTTTTTTTAACCCTTCGCACTCTTCGAGCTCTTCGTGGTGAACCAAGCTTTTGCCTTTGCTTTCAACCCTTCAAATTCTTCGCACTCTTCGTGGTGAGCCTAGCTTTTGTCTTTGCTTTTAACCTTCGCCCACTTCGTGCCCTTCGTGGTGAACATAGCTTTTGTCTTTGCTTTTAACCCTTCAAGACCTTCGTGCTCTTCGTGGTGAAAAAAATCCAGTCAATCCTGTCACAACTTTGAACCGGAGTAATTGCGGATGGATATCAATAACATCATTGACGCTATCCGTTATAACCGCATCCGTATCACAGATCATGCCGATGAGGAAGCCGAGAACAACAGACTAACGTTCGACGAGATATATGGTACTGTCAAGAATTTTGTGTAAATTGGTCTATAGCCAAATTCTGAAAGAACG
>CAYOIU010000355.1:0-4410 GCA_964404085.1 uncultured Desulfobacteraceae bacterium
GATTCTCAGATTCGCTTCTTTATACGCGTTTAATAAAGCGACTTCGTTGGAAGTCCAATCTCGTCCCGCCGGAACATCTGGATGTTCCGAGGGGGAGCTGCCTTTTTGGCATAGTCTTTGCTTTTTTAAAGCATAAAAAAATGATCGGAGGGAAAATCATAATGAAGAAAACACATCTTAACGCGATCAGCATGATCGCTTCTATTGCCTTTCTGTTACTCACATCACTGCCGTCCTATGGATTTGATTTTGGCGCATGTGGTTATTATTGGCGGCCCGACTTCTCGGGAGAGATAAGGGTGGATGAGAATTCGATTATAGGGACAACCATCAATGCGGAAGATGATCTGGGCATGGGTGACGAAAGCTATCCGACTCTCGAAGTTTTTTTCTGACAGGGGAATCATCATCTGACCCTTTCGTATACAAAAGCGGACTATTCCGGCGAAAATAATATAGACAGGGATATCGTGTTCAACGGACAGACCTATACGACCAATGCGTTTGTTGAATCGGATCTCAAGTTCCAGATGCTCGATCTGGAATATCGATATGATTTCATCAATCTCGAAAACGTTCTTGCCGGGTTTTCCGTGGGAATCCTGGCCAAGGCAAAGTATTTAGACGGAGAGGCCCGCCTGCAGGCCGCGAGTCTCGGGTATGATGAGAAGAAGACCTTCAAGGTTCCTGTTCCCATGCTAGGGCTGGGAATGCACGTGGGCCTTCTCGCCGATATCCTCGAAGCCCGGATAAAAGGCGCCGGGATCACCTATTCCGGGAGCACCTTCTTTGACGCCCAGGCCGATCTCGCTTTCACACCGATTCCCTTTGTGGCGATCCACGGCGGGTACCGAATAATGAAACTTAAGATCGACGATATCAGTAACGTTGATGCAGATATTGAATTCAAAGGACCTTACGCAGGTCTCACCATAAGTTTCTAAGCATCACTTCTAATCTGATCCGGCCTGGACGAAATGCCGTGTACAATAACGGCCGATTTGTGATACACTCCCCCGTGCTTCCAAATACGCTGATACATTAAACGGGTTTTTCATCGTGAACTTTGAACGATGGGAAACCCGGTTCAAGAGGTAACGGCAATGAAATGCCCGAATTGCCAGGCTGAAATGAGTGAAGGTGCCAAATACTGCAACGATTGCGGTCATGAACTCGTGTCAGAGAGCATACCGGCTGAGAAGAGGCCCGAAGAAAAGGTGGCTTCGGAACTCTTGCGACCCCTTTCCGGCTTCAGGCGGAATCTTTCCACAGAGTTGGCGGCGAGACAGGCCGAAATGAGGACCCTGGTCAAGTTCAAGGAGTTGCTGGAGGACAGGACCTATCAACCCGGCGAGGTCATCATCCATAAAGGGGACAAGAGCAGGGACCTGTTTTTCCTGACCGAAGGCATGGTTGAGATATCCACCGAGGAGCTGACCGGGAACGTCATACTCAACGAGGTTGAATCGCCGGACATTATCGGGGACATTGCCTTCCTTTCCGGATTTCCCAGGACGGCAACGGCACGAGCAAAAACCCCGGTGAGGCTCTTTGCCTTGAGGTATGAGGATTTCAGAGATCTGTTTCATGAATTTCCTGACTGGGTTCAGCCCCTCTTGACTTCCTTTATCAGCGGCATTAGAACCCTTCATAACAAAACAAGAAAACTGGAGCGAAAGGTATCTGAACTCAAGGGTGGATAACCCTTTTACCGCTAAAACCGTTCCGCAACCTTAACTCTCGCCCGATGGGAAACGGGCTTGACATTGGACGGCTTGGAGACAAAATCCTTGGGCCAAAAAATCTCTTTCACCTCGCCTCTCGCCTTTCTGGGAAGGACGGTCATGGGCTGGGTCGACGAACTGGGTTCCCTGTTCGTCTTCTTCACCAGGGGTTTTCTCCTGATCTTCCGGCGCAAGCAGTTTTCCATGATCGTGCAACAGGTCTATTACATCGGGGCCGGTTCCAGGAATATCATTATCCTGGTGGGCCTCTTCACAGGAATGGTCCTGGGCCTGCAACTCTACTACGTGCTGGTCAAATTGGGAGGTGAAGGCATGATCGGGACGGCTGTGTCCCTCGCCCTCATCAGAGAGTTGGGACCCGTACTCACAGCCATCATGATCACCGCGCGGGCGGGCTCAGCCATGACAGCGGAGATCGGGATCCAGCGCATATCCGAGCAGATCGACGCCCTGGACACCATGCGCATCGATTCTCTCCGTTACCTCATCAGCCCCAGGCTGGCCGCTGCGATCATCAGTTTTCCCTTGCTGACGGCCATTTTCGACCTTATCGGTATCATCGGAGGATATGTGAGCGCGGTCGTGCTGCTGGGTGTGGATTCGGGCGTTTATTTAGGGCGCATACAGACCAGTGTGGGAATGAAGGATATCTCCAACGGTTTTGTCAAGGCCCTCGTCTTCGCCCTGATCGTTTCCACCATCTGCTGCTACCAGGGCTATTTCACGCACAGACGTTCCCAACGAGGGGCCAAGGGTGTTGGTGTTTCCACCACTTCGGCCGTCGTGATCTCTTGCGTACTCATTCTGATCTCGGATTATGTGGTCACATCTTTTTTGATGTAAGAAAGGCGCTCATGGAAAACCCATTCATAGAGTTTGAGGACGTCACCAAGCGTTTCGGCGATCGGACGATCCTCAACCGGGTCAATCTGAAGCTCTATGACGGCCATGTGACAACGATTATCGGCAAGAGCGGTACCGGCAAAAGTGTTCTCCTCAAACACATCATAGGCCTCCTCGCTCCAACGGAAGGACGGATTCTCTTCCGGGGCAAGCCCATCGAGGAAATGAACAGACGGGAACTGAACGAATACAAGAGCCTCTTCAGCTACCTGTTTCAAAACAATGCCCTGTTCGACTCCCTGACGGTTTTTGAGAACATCGCCCTTCCGCTCCAGCAGACGACCAACATGGGCCGGAAGGAGATCGAGGTCAGGGTCATGGAAAAAGTGCATCAGATGGAACTTTCGGAAGTGCCCCGCAAATACCCTTCTGAACTTTCCGGCGGCATGCAGAAAAGGGTGGCCCTGGCCCGAGCCCTGGTCACCAATCCCGAGGTCGTGCTCTTCGATGAACCGACCACCGGCCAGGACCCCATCCGCAAGAACGCCATCCTGAACCTGATCGCCCACAACCAGAAGAGGTTCGGCTTTACCACGATCATGATCAGCCATGACATTCCCGACGTCTTTTTCATTTCAGACCGGATTCTGATTCTCTATGACGGCAGGATCATCTTCCAGGGGACCCCTGGGGAACTCGATCATCTCGACCACCCCATGGTTGATGAGTTTATCAAGAGCCTTGAAGGATTCCAGGATGAATTAACGGGACTATACTCCAAGAAAAATTTCATGAGGTTGTATGAACAGGATGTGAATCAAAGGGACCCGGATCAGACCCTCCCCGTTGCGACATTTACTGTGCAAGGCCTGGATCTCGTGGCTGAAAATCTCGGTCACACAGGTGCCCAGGAAGTCATCCAGGCCCTTGGGGCTTTTGTAAACACCCACTTTGGTGATGCGGGGATCTCCACACGCATCGGGAGGGATCAGATCGTGACGATCTTCCCCCACACCACCCTGGATGAAGCCGAACGTATACTGGAGGATTTTGCCCGGAAACTGCAGGAACAGGGGCTGAGAGACATCGAGCTCGAGACACAGGCGGAACCACCTTCGAGCGATTGTTTTGCCTTTTCCATTTCTGGCGGGCTTGCTGAAGGAAAAGCCAGCGACGACCTGAATCTCATCTCTCAAAAGGCCATATCCACACAAAAAACCATAGCACGTTTTGAGTGCCAGAAACGGGGTGAAGCAGGATGAAAAAAAGGTCCATTGAAACGGCAGTGGGTATTTTTGTGCTCATCGGATTGCTGAGCGTGGCCTACATGACCGTGAAACTGGGAAAACTCGAGTTTCTTGGAGGCAAATACTATGAGCTCAAGGCCCGGTTCGACTCCGTCTCGGGATTGAAACCCGGCACTCAGATACGGATGCTCGGCATACAGATCGGCCGAGTGGAAGGATTTACGCTGGATCAGAAAGACCTCCTCGCACTCGTGGATATGAAGATCCGGAGGAATATCAGGATCTACGACGATGCCATTGCGTCAATCAAAACCGCCGGTCTGATCGGCGACAGATACATCTCGATCGATCCCGGGGGATCAGGCGAACTTTTGAAACCCGGAGACGTCATCACCCAGACCGAGCCTCCGGTAGACATCGAGGAGCTCATCAGCAAGTATGTTTTTGGAAGTGTGGGAGAGAAAAAGAAGTGAGACTTAAGATTTGATGACTTCGTATAAAGTCATCATCGTGCCCATGAACGGGCACGCAAATCAATGGGTTGTAGTTTAACCCGTTGATTTGTAAGGAAACCG
>CAYOIU010000356.1:0-1476 GCA_964404085.1 uncultured Desulfobacteraceae bacterium
GTAATGACCATTAAAAAAGGGGAGTTGATTCCTGAAGAGGATTTCGAGAAGATTGCCGCAGAGACTCCGGAGGGTGCCAAGCATTGTGATACTTCCAAAGACCCGGACGGAGAATACAGCAAGAAAAACAACCGTCTGAAGAAACTCAAAGGTCTGCATGCTTTGAATTTCATCATAATGACCGGGAAGGCGATGGGTAAATCCGACCGGCAGATTGCTGAGGAGGTGGGCTGTCATTCCGACACCATCAGGCGACATCGGAATCAGATGCGGAACTCGGAATACGTGCAGGATGTATTCAAGTCTCTTTGGGATTTTGTTCCGGCTTTCAAGCAAAGCCTGGGTTATCTTGCCGCTAAGGGAGACGCCTTCACCACGGTCAAGTTCTTCGAGGG
Organism: uncultured Desulfobacteraceae bacterium; assembly: GCA_964404085.1. GTDB lineage: Bacteria > Desulfobacterota > DSM-4660 > Desulfatiglandales > Desulfatiglandaceae > CAYUCJ01. The sequence goes on from CAYOIU010000356.1 coordinate 396, forward strand.
AATGGGCATCTGGAAGCAGACTGCCGAGGTTACGCACAAGGTTCCCAAAGCCGAGATGCAGCAGAAAATGGTGGACAGCATGAGAGATATTTTGGGCGTGAACATGGCTCGGCCTGTGGGCAGGCCCAAGAACCGGGTGGATGGTTTGGTTGAGGATAGGTCGGGGGGTTCAGTTGACTCAGCAGACGAAGGGTGAGAGGGAGTTGGGGGGATCGGGTGTGGCGGTCGGTACGGGGGGCAGCGTTCTGTCCGACTATCAAGACCAGTTGACCGGCGGTGCCGACTCCCTTCTCACCCTCGAAAAAGCCACAGGCAAGACCATATACGAGATTTTCGCCGCGCTTTATTTGCCCCACCATCTGGTGAATGATACGCCGGATGGTCAGAAGGTTCCCTGTAAAAATGCCCCTATGCACGGAGTGATGTGCAATCACTTCCGCAATTCCAAAAGAGTTCTGATCGTAGCCCCGGCCAAATTTGCCAAATCCACCTGGAGCGCGTTTATCCAACCCCTGACGGACGCTGTTTTGGGTTTGGTGGAAGGCCCGATCTTGGTGATTTCCAACACTGGGCGTTTGGCCGAAAGGTGGTTATCGCTTATCAAGGACGAGATCGAATTCAACAAGGAACTCAAAACCATCTTCGGCAACCTCAAGGGATCGGTCTGGCGGCAGGATCAGATCAAGCTCAAGACGGGTGCGGAGATCGTATCTCTGGGCTTGAACTATCAGATTCGTGGTACGGGTTGGGGCAAGGCCATCTGTGATGACATGGAAGACGATGAGATGGTACGCTCCGAGGAGCAAAGAGAGAAATTCAGTGATTGGTTTGATGGAGCTTTCATGGGCAGGATGCACCCGCATACTGCTGTGATCGTAGACGGCACCTTCCTACATCCCCTTTGCAAGATCAAGAAGATGTATGACAATGCAGATGGTAAGTATGACCGGTGGACACGGCTTAAATTTCAGGCCTTGGATGGGGCCAGTCAATCTATTTGGCCGGAGCGGTGGCCCACCGAAGTGATTTTGCAACAGCGGCAAGAAATGGGGGAGAAGAACTTTCTGGCTGAGAAAATGAA
>CAYOIU010000356.1:1576-4366 GCA_964404085.1 uncultured Desulfobacteraceae bacterium
AATTGGGCTGAGGCTAAACACAGAAGGGCTAATGCGGCAGGGCGACTGGTATGAGAGTTAGAATTGACTGTGGTGAGTGGTATCCGGTGTATAGCATTGATAGAGAAGGCCTCTCTGAAGAAAACTTGAAAGTCAATCCCTGGATGGAGAAGTATCTTATTGATGTGGATGATGCCCTGATTGAAAAATATGATCGTATTATGAAAGAATTTGACGAATTGCAAAAGACACTGGAAGGAAAGGTACGATGGGGGGGGATGGGATGCCGGTATCACAGAATTACATAGATGATGTTGACCTGGACAACGAAACCAATCCAGAACTGATAGCCGCCAAGATCAACTCGGAGATCAACCAGTCCAGAACTTATTGGCAGGCTTTCAAGGAGTTGTGCACCGATCTTTACTTTGACTTTCTCTCATGGAAAGAGGGGGTAGACAATGCCAACCGATCCAATACTTTTATACCGCTATCATACGTTGACATCCAAGTTACAAAAGCAAGGATCAAGCGCACCACCACCTCGACCCGCCCTTATGGCCGCATTAGACCGGTTCCCTTCAATGCTGATCTCTCCTTCCGATTATCTGAAGGCGCACACCAACTCCTCCAGGAAGCGGAATTCGATTCCTTCTGGGACTTATTGATTCAAGATGCCTTAATCTATCCGGGGGCACCTTTCCAGGTAACTTGGGGGATAGAAACCGCCCTCATGCCCGTATTGGACCCCCTGACCCAACTGCCGGTTTTTGATGAGATGGGCAAACGGGTATTTGCCGAACAGCCCGTTCGCAACGGTTTGTTCCTTGAGAATATCGGCATTCAGGATTTCTACCTTCCACAGAATTCTAAGAAAGTTGAAACTGATCCCTGGGCGGCCAAGATGTATAACGTCGATCTCCAGACCTTGAGGGGCAGTTTCAAAAGTGACGGTTCACCAAAATATATCAATTTGGAGCAGTTGGGAATCTACGATGAAACCAAGAGGCCGGATAGCTCTGAACAGGAGCGCATGGCCCAGCCCACCTTGCGGGATACATCCACCAAACCGACTTACGGCAAGACTTGGGACATCATCGAATTCGTTACCAGAAACAAAATCTTCCACGTTCCCTATGGGACAAACTTTCTGATAAGCGATCCTGAAGAGCATAATCCCTATCATCGAAAACCGTTTCATATAGCCCGCGTGGAAAAGCTGACCAACGAACCCTATGGTTTCTGTCCCAATCGCGCCAATCATTTAATGACTCGGACTTACAACGAAATGTGGGATGTGGTGATGGACGGTCTTTTCAAGGAGGACAACAAGGCGTTTATCTACAACGATGAATTGATAAATGCTATGGACATTGGCGGGGAGCAGGGGAATCTTATTGGGGTACATGGCCTCGATCCCGGAGTGGATGTGACTACAGCCATCAAGGCTTTGGAGACGCGGGCTTTGGCGACCGAGCTTTTCCCTGTTTTGGGCATGATTAACCAGATTCACGAACAGACCGCTTCCCGTTCGGCCACCGATGCAGGCCTTGCCCAGCAGGGTGCCGAGACGGCCTATGAGAACGCGCGTATTGAAGCGGGGGCTGCACACCGACCCTTGGACATGGCCCAGAATATTGTGGATACGGCCCTGCGGCCCATTTATCTGGACTTGATTCATCTGGCCCGGTTGAACTTCATCGAGGGAAGGCAGATGGAGAAGATAGACGATAATGGTCAGGTGTCTCAATCTTTTGCGCTCATGCCCAGCGATTTTCAAGGGATGCTGCATGTCGATTTTGACTTCATTGACAAGGAACGCAAGCGGCTGGCCGAACAGGCCCAGACAATGAATCTGCTCCAGGTCTGGGGGAACATGGCGAACATTGATCCGGTGTCTGTTGTTCTGATGAAAAACCTGCTTTTGAATTCCGGGCTTCCCGATACGGTGGCTATTCAAAAGGCTCTGGATCAATCTCTCATGCAGAGACAGATGTTGCAGGTTCTCCAGATGCAGATGCAGATGCAGGCGCAGCAGGCTCAAGCAATTGCCCAGCAGAATAGATTTAATCAGTCGGAGAAAAAACCCAGAAAAGACACTGCTGGAGAGCAGGCAACTCACCGGGCAGGCAATTCCATTAACGCCATGAAACCAGCGGGGGTAGGATGACGGAAAAAGATAGGAAAGACGAAATCTGTTGCTATCTACTGGCTGATGGAAAATGCGGAGTGACTATGCCACGGGAAGAGGCCCATTGTCCCTGTGAGGATTATTCTGTTGAGGCCGATTCATTTTGGGAGAAATGTAAACAAAATTCTAAACCAGCGGGGGTATAGTATGCCGAAAGCTATGGAGCGCAAGTTGCGCCAGGAAGCCAATAAGCACAAGAAGTGGTCTGAAGAGCGTAAGGACGCCTATGTTTATGGAACGCTCAGAAAGACGGGATGGAAACCCAAGCGGGGTAAGTAATGGAAACCATTCGTGGACAGGCCGATGCCATGAGGCATTTTGCTCAGGCTCGGCGTAAAGAGATAATCAGGTTAGTTGATACCGAACAGGGGGTGGTGGAAGTTATCAATTGGGGGGAGCTTCCCACGACCAAGAAGGTGCGGGAGGCCTTCAAGACTTTTGAGGGAAAGCTCCTGCGTCGGCTCAAGAAGGGTGCCATTGGCGAGAGACAATGGAGTGAGCCGGAAGGCAGGGCTTTAGCAATCATGCTTGAATACTCTGGACTACTTGAGGACATTCTTTCTCAAGCCCAGAAACAATTTCTTCTGATTCAACAGAAGAGGCAAGAAAAGGGGAATTAA
>CAYOIU010000357.1:0-4310 GCA_964404085.1 uncultured Desulfobacteraceae bacterium
AAAGCCGCGCACAGGCCTTGACATATTCCGGGGAACGGGAACCGGAGCGACGTTCATAGACCGCAGCCTTCCTGCAAAGTGCATCGCCAACCTCGCACCAGGTCATGATATCCGCCAGCAGGAACATCACGTATTGGTTCCGGTTCAGTTTGTGTGCCCTCGAGGCGAAGATCAATTCATTCAAGGCCCGAAAGGCCCCGCCCAAAAGGTTGCCGCCGCAGTCCGTGGGCAGGGTTTCCAGCCTTTCGGCCATTTCCTGATAAAAGGCCCCTTTGGATCGGACCGTGCTCCTCAGGCGGAACATGGATATGATGTTTCTTTGGATTTCGCTCGTGCCTTCGTAAATGGTGAGGATCTTCACATCCCTCTTGATTTTTTCCACTTCGTATTCACGCATGTACCCATATCCGCCGAAGGCCTGGATGGCGTCGTTCGCCGTGGCGTCCCCGGCCTCCGTCGCGAAATATTTCGCGATGGATCCTTCCACCTGGAGGTCTTCTTCCTCGCCGTCGAGCCTGCGGGCTGTTTCTTCTATGTGGGCACGGGCCGCCTCGAGCTGCACCGCGTGTGGAACGAGGAGTCTGTGGGTGTAACCCTGTTTTTCCGCCAGGATCGTCCCGAACTGGACCCGTTCCTTGGAATACTGGACCGCCCTCTCCAATGCGGCCATCCCGCCTCCCAGGCCGAAAGTGGCCACCATCAACCGGGTATAGCCGAAGACTTTGTTGGCCTCTTTCAGTCCCTTCCCCTCAACACCGCCGATCAGGTTTTCCTTTGGGACGAAGAGGTCTTCCAGGCTGAGGGGACAGGTATCGGAGGCCCTGATGCCGTGCTTGTCTTCATGTTTCCCGGGTATGAGCCCCCGGGTCCCACCTTCCACCACGAAAAACGAAGGGCCTTCAGGCGTGGCCGCCAGGATCGTATAAAGGTCCGCCACACCCCCGTTTGTGATGAACTGTTTCTGGCCGTTCAGCTTGTATCCCGTGATGTTTCCTGCTTCGTCCAGGACACGCTCCGCCCTGGTTTTCAGGGACTGGACGTTGGATCCCGCATTGGGCTCGGTGACGCCGTAGGCAACGATGAGTCCTTCTTCGGCAATCCTGCTGATGTACTTTTCCTTCTGTTCATCCGTGGCCCCCACCCGAAGGGGGTCCATGCCCAGGCAGATGGCCAGAAACGAAGTGGCCACGGCCAGGTCCATCTTGGCCATCCGTTCGGAAACCACGGCCACTTCCGTGGCCCCGGCCCCCAGCCCCCCGTAGATCTCGGGGATAAAAATGAGATGTAATGCCATCTCGGGGCTCAGCATGAACTTGATCAGCTCCATGGGAAATTCGCCTGCGCGATCCATCTCAAGCTTGGTCTCCAGGGTGAGCTTGTCTTTTTCCAGTTTGTCGATGGTGTTCAGGATCATATTGAACATCTCACGATCCATCTGGTTTGCCTGCGTCATACGCTATCCTCCATTTAGGTCATATTTTCAGCCGGTCAGGGCCCAAACCTTTTTTCATTTCTGTTTGGAATTCTCATCCCTGGCAGCCGGCGCTCATGTGTACGTCTCAACTTATTTATTTCTACCTGATTGTACCCGGCCTTGTCAACGTTAAGACCAATGGAAAGCACCTCGATAGTCAGGCCGTTTTTTTCCAGGTGGCAAGAAGTAAGTCATCTCATACTGTCTTTTATGTAATCTCATGCCATCGAAAAGAACGGGATTACACACTAAAGGGTAACGATTTACATAATTTGGCATCCAACCCTTAAAAGCTGATTGGCGATGATCTTTTTTCATTTGTTATATCAATCAGTTATACCAACCATTTTTTCTTTTCAAACCTTGGGAAACTGGCATAATTATTGCTGTAGAGAAATATGGGTAATGTTAAAAGAAAGGAGGATAAGCGCCTAATGGGCCTTTGTGACGCGGTCTGCCCAGCCTCTCACAATGCTTCTTAACAGAAACACGAGGAGGGACATGCATGAAAAAATTTATCTTACTGATTTTGTGCGTAGCCGTGATAGGGCTCGTCCTGCCGGCCAATTCAATGGCCGCGACAGAGTAGGCCAAGCAGCAGGCCATTGACGACGGTCTTGCATGGCTGGCGAGCACGCAATTGCCATCTGGGACCGAGGGTTACTGGCAGTATCGAAACAATGTTGGAACTCTTGATTCTTCTGGGTACCTGGCCGCCACAGCTTCTGCTGCCCTGGCGTTCATTGAAGAGGGGTATCTGCCAGGCAGCGATGTCATCATAGGAGCCACCAATTACGGTGATGTGGTGGGAAAGGCCTGCGACTATATCTTCCAACGGGCTACAACGGATACAGAGGGAATCTATTTTAATCCGGGCATTTATCAAAGAAGCGTCTATACCACCGGACTGGTAGCTCCTGTAATTTACGCACTTGGGGATGCCAATCCTGATGCAGTTATCGGAAGGGGATCTGCAGTTGTCAGCTCTTCGACTTATAGACAAGCCATGCAGGGTGTAGTTGACTGGTATGTCTGGGGGCAGAACCCTGATGGCGGATGGAGGTATTATCCTAATTACGGTGGATCCGACAACTCCACAGCGCAGTGGGGCTCGCTTCCCCTTCTGTACGGGCAGGACTGGGGCCTGACGATACCTGCATCTACGTATACTGATCTGGAGAGCTGGGTCGGAACGGTACAGCATCCCATGGATGGAACATGGCAGGCAGGTGGATCTGGATACAATAATAATTATACTTATGTCAATATGGCCAAGACCGGCGGCATGCTCCTGGAGCTTGCTGCCATTGGTGTCCCCCTATCAGATGCAAGAGTGCAAAATGCCTTGGCCTATATGACCTCTATGGTTGACTTTGATCATTGGAACCAGGGACCCGTCTCAGAACTGTATACACTCGGTCAATGGTATGGTGGAAACCTTGATAATCCTTACGCCATGTGGGCCGTGTATAAAGCGTTAGCCACCTACGGTCTTTTGGAGACAAACGATAACGGAACGCCCGGTGATCCCACCGATGATTTTGTCATCGGAACGGGTATCGGCTCGGCGCCTGGCGGTTTCACCATCGGTCAGGACTGGGCCACACAGACATCCCTTGCCGGTGACTGGTATTCCCAGTATTCAGATCTCCTGGTTTCGCTCCAGAACGGTGATGGGAGCTGGAACGGTTTCTCCTATTGGAGCGGTGCTCTTGCAACAGGCTGGTACATCAATATCCTGAACGCCACAGGTGCACCGCCACCGAGTGGAGGCGAGGTCCCCGAGCCGGCAACCATGCTGCTCCTGGGTACAGGGCTCATCGGGCTGGCAGGTTTTCGCAAGAAATTTATGAAGAAATAGGTTCCTTTCTCCTATTCTTCGATCCGAAAAAGCAGGTGATTGATTCACCTGCTTTTTTTTGTGGGTTGCTTTTTCTGGCCCTTTGCTATCTACTGAATTGATAAGAAGGTAACCTTGTGTCATTCCTTCAAGGTTCCATTGTTATCGCTTCAACTTGCTCTATTCAAAGAAAGGGACCTCCCCATGCCTGAAAAGAAAATATGGATCACTAAAAGGCCGTATCAGCTCATCCTCCTCCCTATTCTTTTCTGCTTGACCCTCTTCGCCCTTTTCTGCCGGCCCGCTCCGGCTGTTCAGATGAATGGGACAACCCCCGAATCCACTGCGCCCTCCTATGAAGAAACTCCTGCAATGGATCTCAACCAAAAAGACCCCAAGAAGGCCATCCTCGCCCTGGCCGATGCACGCTTCCAACAGGGAGCGTTCCGGGAGGCACTGGGTTATGCAAGACAGATGGTCTCCATGGATCCGGGGAATATCCCGGCCCACTCCATCCTGGGGACGATCTATGCCTTTACCGGGCAAAAGGACCGTGCCCGAAAGGAACTGGATTTTTTGGAAAAGGCAAAACAGAAAGGCTTCTACCCGGAACTTGCAGAGGCCATGTTGCATGCCCAGGAGGGTAAGTTCAAGGAGGCGGAAGGACACTTGGGATCGGCCTTGGAGCAAGAGCCCGATCACCCGGTCGCTCTCTACTATCAAGGGAGCCTGGACCTGGCGCAGGGGCGCCTCTCCCGGGCGGAAAAATCATTCAAAACCGTTCTCGCATTACGGCCGGATTTCACCCCCGCTCTCGCCGGCATGGGCCAGGTATCCCTGCGCCGGAAAAAGATGAAAGAGGCAGCCGGATTTTACCGGAAAGCGGTTGAGAACGATCCGGAAAATCTCATGTACCGCAGGCAGCTCCTCGGGATCTACCAATCCACCGGACAGAAAGAGGCCGCGAACAAGGAAATCAGAAAGATGCTCTATTAC
>CAYOIU010000358.1:0-4308 GCA_964404085.1 uncultured Desulfobacteraceae bacterium
GAAAGGATCACCGGCACCCAAGAGACGAGAGATAGAGGAATTCGTACACGAAGGGGCATTCTAGCTCGGGTTTCACCGCCCATTCGCTTCGCTCATTCAAGACGCAAAGCACGCAAAGTAAAGCGTTTCCCCTTTCCGCCTCACGGCGGAAAGGGGAAAATATGCGGTGAAAAAAAGTCTTAGAAGTTGAAAACCGTGTCCAGTTCCTCGTTGGGCACGTCAAAGAGCACGTCGTGCGGTTTCAGCTTTTCCCGGAGGAAAAACTCCGGCAGCCGGTCATCCGCAGCGGTGAAACCTGCCCGGGCGTTAAAATCCCTTTCCATGGTGAGCACGCGCTGGCCAAGGGCCGTCACGTCATCCGCAGTGAGTGAGAGGCCGTACTTGGCATTGAGCATGTCCACAATGGCCGTCAGGGCGTCCGGTATATCCAGGACCGCGAAGGCCACGAAGAGACACAGCCCGGCAGTGTCAATGGCCGCCGTGGCCACCTGCAGGTTCCTGGAAAGTTCTACCTGGCCTTCCGGTTTCAGGGGATCCAGTTCACCCCCGACATTCATGATATTGGTGGCAACTGCATACCCTGCTGTGTGGTCCGCACCCATAGGGGTGGTGGCGTAAGTAACGCCAACTCCCTTCACCGCCCGCGGGTCATAGGCCGGCAGGGCCTGGTTTTTCACCACGGGCACCCTTCTCACACCAAAGGCCTTACCCACTGCCCCGGCACCCGATCCCAGGATCCGTCCCATGGGGCTTCCTTTACCGATTTCGGCAAGGAGTTCTTCTGCGCCGGCAACATCTCCAAATGGCTTCACGCCTCCTTCCATGGCTACTGCAATGGCATTGCCCGTTTCGATGGTATCAATGCCGAAATCGTCGCACGCCCTGTCCATTCGGGCAATGGCGTCCAGGTCGTCGATTCCGCAGTTGGGGCCCCAGGCCCAGACCGTCTCGTATTCCGGCCACTTGGAGAAGTACTCCCCGTTCCGGTCCAAGAAGTCACCGGAGCAGCGGATGATGCATCCGGACATGCACCCGTGGGAGGGATTCCCCTTTCGTTCCAAGGTGATTTTATTCAGAGTTTCTCCGCTTACATTCTCCGCATTCTCGAAGCGGCCGGAGCTGAAATTCCTGGTGGGAAGAGCACCTGCTTCATTGATGATATTGATCAAGATGTCCGTACCATAATTGGTAAGCCCCTGGCTCGTGACCGGGTGTTCCTGCAATGCCTTGGCAAATCGCTTGGCTGCGGCCTTGAAGGACTCCTTGTCCGTCAAGGGGGCCAGCTCCCCTTCGGCCGGATCGATGACGATGGCCTTGAGGCCCTTGGAGCCCATGACCGCCCCCAGGCCGCCCCGTCCTGCGTGGCGTGTGGGCCTGACTTCACGGTCCGTAAAGGCAACGCTCGCAGCAGGCATCTTCCACTCTCCCGCCTGTCCGATGGCGACAAACCCCGCCTTGCTGCCGAAGGCCTCCTTCAGCTTGTCCACCGTTTCATAGGTCCCGAGCCCTTTCAGCTCATCGGCCGGGGAAAGCTCGCATTTGTCTTTTCCCACATAGAGTTTGTACAAATTTCCATCCTCACGCAAACCCTCCACCACGATAGCGGCAATGCCCAGCCTGGAAAGATAGCCTCCGGCCTGTCCTCCGGAATTGGCTTCCTTGATGCCGCCCGTGAGAGGGCTCTTTGCCCCAACGGAAATACGACCGGAGTTGGCACAGTTGGTTCCGCCCAGAAGACCCGGCGCAAAAACCAGCTTGCTGCTGGGGCCGATGGGAGAACAGGTGGGTTCCACCTCGTTGGAGACAATGGCGGACGTCAAGCCCCTTCCACCAAGCCCCTGGTAATTCTCGGGGATATCTTGATTTTGGACGGAAAGGTCCGACATATTGACCCTCAGGATCTTAAACATGACAGCCTCCTTTCATGGATGATAAGTTTATTGAAGACGCTTCGCTTTCAGAATTCGGAAAGCGGCGTGTGACCACGGCCCTGGGAAGACTTAACGGATGGAGATAAAAACCATATTGCCACAAAAAAAGGGTCCTTTCAAGGTGTATCTAAAAAATATTCAATCGGTTAGGTCAATTTTGACATAACCAGCGAGGGGATATATCATTGACACGAACCAACGCCTCATGAATAATGTAAAAACAGAAAAAGGGAGGCAACGTGTCATGCCCATTCGGATTTTTCTCAGCTCAACCCTGAGAAAGTACGTACCCGGCTACGACCCCGCAGTGGGTGTCGGGAAGACGATTGATGCTCCAATGAAGCTGGAGAATCTATGTCGGGAGATGGGTATTCCGGTCGAAACGGTCAAGATCACCATGGTCAACGGCAGACGCGTTTCCCTTGACCATGAGGTCCACGGTGAGGAACGTATCGCTTTTTTTCCGCCCGTGGGTGGAGGATGAGATGGAACCGGGAAATGAGAAACATACTGTAGAGATTCGCATTTTCGGGAACTTGCGGCAATATATGGATGATCGTGGATTCTCCAATCCATTGGAGAAGGAAGTGGGACCCAACGGGAGCAGTGCTTATGCGCTGGCCATGGACCTGGGAATCCCGCCTGAAAAGGTTGAGGCGGTGTTTTGCAATGGGCGTGTCCAGAATATCTACGATCCTGTTCATGGGGGAGATCGGCTCGCCCTGGCGCCCTATGGCACGCCCGGCCCATACCGCGTCTTTCTGGGAATGCAGAGAGAAAACAGGGAGCGAAAAAGACGTGAAGAACAGGCCCATGACGAAGCTCCCTGCCGGGACTGATTAAGGAGACGGGATGAAAATTGATCAGGCCATTGGCGAGGCTTCAAAGACCATAGAGGATCCTGCTGGCCGGAAGGTGAGGGTCCTGGGAGACCGGGAGGCATTGGATGTGGCCGCCCAATACGGTTTGGATCTTCCGAATATCTATCACAGGGCCCTCAAACGGGAAATCCTTCCCCACCGCTACCTGCGAAACCGGGACGCCCTGACACCGGACATGCAGCTCAGGCTCGCAGAATCGCGCGTTGCCGTCATAGGCGCCGGAGGTCTGGGAGGGAATGTCATTCTTCTCCTGGCCAGAATCGGCATAGGACACCTGGTCGTGGTGGATGGGGACGTCTTTGACGAGAGCAATTTGAACCGGCAGGCCCTCAGCCGGACGGAAAACATCGGCCGTTCCAAGGCAAGCGAGGCGGCGATTGCGGTGGCCTCGGTGAATCCGGGCATAGAGGTATCAGTACATGAGGTGAAACTGGACCCCGACAACGGAAAAGAAATCCTGACAGGAACCCAGTTGGTCGTGGATGGACTTGACAACGTGAGCGACCGTTTTGTGGTGGAGCGCCTGGCAAAGGACCTGGGTATTCCCCTTGTCCACGGCGCGGTGGCAGGATTTGAAGGCCAGGTCATGTCCATATTCCCTGGCGATCCCGGGCTGGAACTTCTCTACGGGACCGACGACAGAAGGTGGCAAACAAAAGACAGGCCCGAGGCTGTGTTCGGCGTGCCCGGGGTTGCCCCTTCCTTGGTCGCTGCACTCCAGGTCATGGAAGTCATCAAGCTGCTTCTGAAAAGGGGGAGGCCCTTCAGAAACAGAATGCTTAGGGTCGATCTGGAGACAGGGGAATTCCACGGGATTGTCTTTGGTGAAGATTAGCCCGGATTTCTATCCCTTGAACCGGGGAGAGTTTAGAAACAGACTTTTTTGAGGAGAACTGAGTCATGACCTATCGTATTGAAAAGGACACTCTGGGAGAGGTGCGGGTGCCCGCCGGGAAATACTGGGGGGCCCAGACTGAGCGGTCAAGACGGAATTTCAGGATCGGTGGGCAAAGAATGCCCATAGAAGTCATCCGGGCATTCGCCATCCTGAAGAAGGCGGCGGCATTTACCAATTTGGCATGCGGTGTGCTCCCGGAGCGGAAGAGCAAGATTATCGGACAAGTGTGTGACGAGATTTTGGAGGGTAAACTGGATGATCACTTTCCCCTCGTGGTCTGGCAGACGGGTTCGGGCACACAGTCCAACATGAATGTCAACGAGGTCATTTCCAACCGGGCCATCGAACTGTTAGGGGGCAAGCTGGGGACGAAAGACCCGATTCATCCCAACGACGACGTGAACAAATCCCAGTCTTCAAACGACACGTTCCCCACAGCCATGCATATCGCGGCCTACACGATGATCGTGGAACAAACCCTTCCCAAACTGGAAGCCCTGCAGGAGGTGATCGAGACGAAATCAAAGGCTTTTATGCCCATTGTCAAGATCGGGCGAACGCATCTCATGGACGCGACGCCCCTGACCCTGGGGCAGGA
>CAYOIU010000359.1:0-4296 GCA_964404085.1 uncultured Desulfobacteraceae bacterium
CGCCGGTAACGAGCTCTGCTCCTTTGCCAACAGCATCTTTTACATGGTCGTCGATCTTTTTGACCTGATTATCACTGATAACCGGACCAATGAAAGTGGTGGGAAGACTGGGATCGCCTGCAGGAAGATGAGAAAGCAGACCGGCCAGTGCTTCAGTAAACGGCGCAACAATCGGTTCTTCTATGATAATCCTGTCGGCAGACATGCATATCTCACCCTGGTGCAGATAGGCGCTGAAAGCAGTGGATTTCACGGCGTATTCAATATCTGCATCAGCAAGTACGATGAGGGGATTCTTTCCGCCGAGTTCCAGCGTGTAAGGCTTCAATTTTGCGGCAGCCCTTTGCGCCACGTGGCGTCCGGTCACCGTCTCGCCGGTAATGGCGACAAACGAACAGCGGTCGTCATCAATGAGAGCATCGCCGAGAACACTCCCCGGACCGGTTACAACATTAAGCACCCCGGCCGGAAGGCCCGCCCGCTCAAAAAGTTCGCCAATCTTAAGTCCAGCAACCGGAGACTCACTAGCAGGCTTCAGGACCACTGTATTGCCCGTGGCTAAGCCATATGCCACCTTGTACATGGAGAGAACGAGAGGAAAATTCCACGGAGAAATAGCCAGTACTGTTCCCCTTGGTTTGCGAATCGTCATGGAAAGCTTCGTAGGATCATTATTGAAGGTCTCGCCGAGAATACGTTTGCCGTCCGCGGCAGCCGTCTCTACGAGATCTACGGTTTGTGATATCTCAAACATCACTTTCCCAACAGTACCTCCTCCTTCCTCAATCAATACATCTGCAAATTCTTGCCTGCTCGCTTCCAGGATCTGCGCCGCCTTGTTAAGGATCTGCGCCCGAGCTATGGCAGGGGTGGCGGCCCATTTTTTACGCGCTGCAAAGGCGGCAGCCATTGCGCGATCTGCATCCTGGCCGTCTCCCTTTGCGACCTTTGCATAAAGCTCTCCGGTGTAAGGGTTCAAATCATCAAAAGTTGCCCCGGACAGGGCATCCACCCACTGACCTCCAATAAACATCTGATAAGTTTTCATAGAATCCCCCTTCTCTTACTGGATATTTGGTTTTCCTCGCTTGGTCGGTCATCCAAGTCTTGAAAGCTTTGTTTCAGATAATAGGTATGCTGCATGGGCTATTTTTTGGAGTCGCCCTTGGATTATCCTACAATTTTAGTACCGGTTTGATAGTGCGTCCCTTTTCCATATCTTCCACCGCCTTGTTGATCTCATTGAACGGGTAAAACTTGATCAAACGATCAAAGGGAAACCGCCCCTGGGCATACAATTCAATCAGTTTGGGGATAAAGAGGTCGGGAATGGCATCCCCTTCTATGACTCCTCGCACAGCGCGGCCGTTCATGATCAGATCCATATTGAGGCTGACCTCGGTACCGGGGGCCACGACACCCACCAGGCCGCAAACACCGAGCAAGGGCAGAACATCCACTGCTTGGCGAAAAACCGCAGGGTTCCCCACACATTCCAGGCTAAAATTCGGGCCTCCACCGGTAATCTCCTTGACCGCTTCAACCGGGTCCGCTTCACCCGCATTGACCGTGTGGGTGGCGCCCAGCTCTTCGGCCATCTTGAGGCGCTCAGGATGGATATCCACCGCAATAATAGTCGTGCAGCCGCAGACGACCGCGGCCATAATCGCGCTCATCCCCACGGTACCCGCTCCAAATATGGCAATGGAGGTACCGGCACTGGCCTTGAGTGAATTGATGACCGCACCTGCTCCAGTCATGATACCGCAACCCATGGGGCCTAGGATCTCGAGAGGGACATCTTTTGGCACCTTGACCACATTCCTTTCCTCAGCCAAAGCGAAATTGGCAAATGCAGACTGTCCGAAAAAATTGCCATGAATAACCTGATCTCTTTTTTTCATGGTTGTTGTTCCGTCCGGACGGGCTCCGCTGAAGTTGAGCTGCAAGAAATTCTCGCAATAGGGATCATTGCCTGACTTGCATGAGGGGCATGCCCCACAACACATCCAGCTTAACGTCACATGGTCCCCGGGCTCCACCTTGCTTACCCGCGATCCCACCTTTTCCACCACACCCGCTCCTTCATGACCAAAGACACTTGGCAGCGGGATCGGCAAATGCTGGTCCCTCCCGGCAAGATCCGTGTGGCAGATACCGGAACCCACGATGCGAACAAGGATCTCATTGTCACGGGGATCACTGAGTTCCAGCTGTTCGATATAGAATTCCTTTGACGGTTCAAAAATGACTGCTGCATTGATTTCCATCATGACCTCCTATTATTGTTTGGTTGGTTTACACAACTCATCAATAATACTCGGAAAATATGGCAGGGGGTGGGGTCAGGGCAATGTTATGATAATTTAGTGCATCACCGAAGCTTCTCAGAACAGCCCATGACACCTGAACAGTGATGAGTTGCCAAGCTGCCAAAAGGATGCGTTCTTATTACGTGTGTAGTTAGCAAGTCACATGAAGTTTGTCTATTATACGAAAGTATACTTTTTTCCGGCTAGAAATGGTCGTTGGGGGCTGAACATTTGATTATCACATCAAGCGTGTCATATCGGGAGCGGCAGTGGATGGTATGACGCTATCCGGTCAGTATTCTGTTGATCAATGTGGTTCGATTGCTGACCCCAACTTTCTCATATATGTTTTGAAGATGTTTTTTGATGGTGACCTCGCTGACGAACAATTCTCCCGCAATTTGTGCGTTTTTCAATCCCAAAAAAAGGAGGGCAATCACATCAATTTCTCTTCTACTCAGATGGAACCAGTCCATGAGATACTGCGGATTGATATTTGCAGACCACTGTTCTTCGATGGAGACCATGAACATCCGCGAACCTCCGCAATCTGATCCCTGGTCAAGGGCTTTTGATACGACCGAAAAACGGGTACGATTCGGGCCTTTGACAACACGTTGCCTTGGAATGCTCATGCCCCCGCTGGGACAGCTGTCCAAGTCGGCTTTGATTTCCCGGCAGTCTTTCAATACCTGGGAGGAAATCGGATCATTACCGTTGACAGTGGGCATCGAACACTTCAATTTGCCAAGCATCTCCTCCGCTTTTGAGTTTCTGTAGACAATTTGAAGAGCTTCGTCCAGGAGGATCATCCCGGTCGACGATTGTTTTTCGATACAATCCAGTATATTTCCTTCCAGTCTTATTCTCCTTCGAAGATCGTTATGCGCCAGGGCATGTGCCAAATAGGGAGAAATGGTTTTTGCCGTCCGGATTTCCTTTATGGTAAAGGGGTTGAATTCACGGGGCCGGGTCAACACAATTCTCCCATAAAGCTCTTTTTCGGCAACCAGATTGACAATGAGTTTATGATGTATTTTCTGGGGCTTGAGAAAGTCGTTGTAGTACTCTGCAGGCTGGAAGGAATCGTAACTAATGGCCTGTTCCAGGCAGTTTTGTCTTTTACTCCTATCTAAGTCATAGATCAGGTGCAGAGGATCAAATCGATAAAAATAGGTCTTGTAATAACCACAGTATGTTTTGTCCAGGTTCTTGATAATGATATAGGTGAATCGTCCATTTCCGTCCGGCAGAAAGAAAACCGCACCTTCAGCAGAAATGGTGTGAAACAGGGCGTCTAAAGCTTTCTGCCTAACAAGTTGGCAATCCAGGGATTCATTGGCCGCACTGATGACTTCCAGCACATTGGTCAACATCTGGTAAGGCAGTTTATCCATCATCATGTTTACCCTGACCCGACAGACGGAGGCCGGACAGACTGTTAAACGGACGACGGTTGACGGATATGACCCAAGACAAGCGGCCAATTCCCCTGTTCAGCCGTTTAGGCAAAGGTATTCCGCATACGACAGGGCAACTATGCCTTAATGGTAAAGTTAGAACAAATTACCTTTGCTAAGATTAAATCTTATATGCTTCGCTCTTGTGTGTCAAGCCAAAATCAAGTCTTCCGTCTGAGTTACTCAAAATCCGTGGATCAAGCCTTTTAAGAGAATCCATATCGCAGTGCGGCCCCACGCTCATCCGGATGATTCATGATCCGGCTGGAACCTTTTTCTGAGTTCTCGTTTTAGAATCTTGCCCTGGGGGTTCTTCGGCAGAGAATCCACAATTGCAATGGACTTGGGAGCCTTGTACGAGGCCATATGCTCCCGGCAGAATTGAATTATTCCTTCTTCATCAGCCGCTGCATCCCTTTTCAGCACCACCACCCCGTGGACACGTTCCACCCAGTAGGGATCGGGAATCCCGAATACGGCAGCTTCTGCTATGGCCTCGTGTTGATAAAGGATCTCTTCAACCT
>CAYOIU010000360.1:0-4287 GCA_964404085.1 uncultured Desulfobacteraceae bacterium
TACTTCGTTTTTTGATCTTCCAGGGTAGCCTCGGCCTTTTGCAAACGTCCGGCAAGATCCTTTTTTTGGGCAAGAGCCACCTGGCGCTCCTTGTCAATGGTGGTCAGTTTTTCGCGCATTTCCCCAACCCTCTTATCCAGGGTTTCCGCTCTATCCTTCCAGGGTAAGCGGTCCATGATATAACGGGTCATCACCCACCCCTCCATGGGATTTCCGCTATCATCCGTAATCTGAACGCGACTCCAATCCCCTTCCGACTCCAGAACTACCAGTTTGCGTCCCGAAGAGAGCATTCGAATAACCTTGTTTTCCAGGCTGGGTCCCGAACGGAAGGTGATTTTCAGGTTATCGATGACATACGCCTCTTCAGCCCAGCCCTTGCTTGAAAACAGGCTGAAACATACCACCATCACGGCAATCCATAATAAGTGTCTCATTTTCTTCCGTCCTTTCAAGATGAATTGATGGGCACTCATAACTCCTCTTTTTCTTTCATTTCCACCCTGATATCGGCTATTTTTGTTCCCGGATACTGTCCATCTGTATCTTTTTCAAGGTATTTGAGCATGTCCCAGATGGTATTGAGCGCCAGGGAAACTCCCACCAGTGCCTCCATTTCCACGCCCGTCCTGGCCTGCGCCCTTACGTGACACCGCACTTCGACTGATTCGTCTCGGATTTCAAAAGAAAGACCCACGGTATCGAGCGGAATCTGGTGACAGTGCGGGATGAGCAGGTACGCCTGCTTGGCACCATTCATGCCGGCGACTTCGGCCACCTGCAATGGGTCCCCCTTCCTGATTTTACCTCGGCGGATTTTTTCCACAGTGGAAGAGGAAAGCAAAATCCGACCGGACGCAATGGCCTGACGCCTCACCACAGGTTTTTCAGTAACATCTACCATTCCCATGATCTAAACTCCATTGGTTTAACCCGTTGTCCCGTTTGCCCGTTGGCCGGTCAATAAATTTCACTTTTTTTTGTTGCTTCGGACTTGATGCGGTTCACTGCCTCAATAAGGGCAGGAAACACATGCTCACGGGTGTCCCCGCCAATAACCACGGCCATCACCTCATCGCCAACGCCCAAAGACCCTTCCATAACATAAACTATGACATCAATAATACCAGCCATCTTCCTTATCTCGTTATTTATTTTGTGCAGTTCATCGTGGTCGAAAGAAACTTCCATTCCCCTAACCGTTTTTCCATTCAGGGACGTGCCCCTTACGATTCCCAGGTGGCTGGCAATCATTCCGATTTTTTCAAAATCAGGCCCCTTTTTCAGACTCTCTATCATCTTGTTCAAGTTCATTGCATTCCTCTTTGGCCTTGAGCAGGCAACCGGTGTTTTGAGCCTGTTCAGAGACAGAAAATCCGTCAAGATCTCCGTTTGTGTCCAAATTGAACAGTCTCCTGGCAACGTCCAGATAGGTCTCTATGGACGGCCTTTCGACCTTCTCCTTGAGAAAAAGGATAGGATCGTTCAGGACCTTTTCAGTAATGGAGCGGGCCAGAGATTCCACAGCCCTTTGCTGTTCTTTCGTCATTTTTTCCAGGACGCTGCCGCTCTTTTTGAGTTCTCCCTGGATAATAGTGCGGGCCTTTTCCTGGAGTCCGATAATGGTTGGAACCACGGCCAGGGTCTTGAGCCAGTGCCCGAATTTAAGCACTTCTTCATTCACGATACGTTCCGCCTTTAGGGCTTCGAGCTTGCGCTGATCCATATTCAACGCTACCACCCCTTTGAGGTCATCGATATCGTAGACATACACATTTGAGAGGTTGTTGACACGGGGCTCCACATCTCTCGGTACGGCGATATCGATAAAAAACAAGGGCTTGTTTCTCCGTTTTCTCAGGGACTTTTTCACCCGGGCTTGCGTTATCACGTGTTCCCTGGAAGCTGTTGAACACACAACGATGTCTGCACTGACAAGCTCACCTTCGATCTCATCGAAAGATATGGGCCGGGCATTGAAACGGCCGGCGACTTCCACGGCACGTTCGAAAGTCCTGTTGGCCACTGTCACCGATTCAACACCCTGTCGAACGAGATGTCTCGCAGCCAGTTCAGCCATTTCGCCGGCCCCAATCAAAAGGACTTTCTTTTCTTCCAGGGAGTGGAAAATCTTCTTGGCCAGTTCCACAGCAGCATAACTTATGGAGACAGCGGATTCACAAATGGCCGTTTCGGTACGCACCCTCTTGGCCACATGAAATGCCCGGTGCATGAGCCTGTTTACGATAATACCGGAAGTCTTTTCCTTCGTGGCTCTGAGATAGGCATCTTTGATCTGCCCCAATATTTGAGGCTCCCCGACAACCATGGAATCCAGGCTGGAAGCGACCCTGAAAACGTGCTTTACAGCTTCCAGGTCATCCCACTGGTAGAGGCAGCCCTTCAGGTCGTCTTCGGGCATCCTTCCCAGGCCGGACATGATTGAAACCATGGCCTTTCGGGCTTCGTCAGCACGATCACTTGTGAAAACCACTTCCACCCTGTTGCAGGTTGAAAGGTAAATGCCTTCTTTGATGTAAGGAAGCTCCCGGATTCTCCCCAGGACCTTGCCCGTATTATCCGGATAGGCTGCCAGACATTCCCGCAGTTCCACCGGGGCGGTCTCGTGGTTCATCCCGATATTGACAATCCTTGTCTTCATGCGCCTGCGGCACCCAGATTATTGAAGTTGTGGTAACCCGTCATCAAAAGGCTGGCCCCTACAAAGGTGAAAATCAGGATACCGAAACATATGATGGACATGATGGCCGCCTTCCTTCCTCGCCACCCCACTGTTAACCGTTCGTGCAGGAGGGCCGCATAGAAGAGCCAGGTAATCAACGACCAGACTTCTTTCGGGTCCCATTGCCAGTAAGTTCCGAATGTCATCTGGGCATAAATGGAACCGGTAATCATCCCAAGAGTCAGAAAAGGAAAGCCGCACATGAGGGCGTAGTGGTTCAGAGAGTCCAGGGTCGCCAGAGAGGGAAGCCTGCCGTAGAGAGCGCCGAATCTTTTCTGCTTGATCTGCCGCTCCTGGAGCAAATACATGATGGACACCGCAAAGGTTATGGCAAAAAGACCGTTGCCGAGAAATACGGTCGCCACGTGGACGGTGAGCCAAAGGCTCTTGAAAACCGGCTTTACAGGCTCATTGAGCCAAGGCATTGCAGAAGAGACAATCATCAGAAATGCGGCGAAAGGCGCCACGAATGATCCGAGGACCATGATTTTGAACTTGATGTGGAATATCAGGAAGACGCATACGATACACCATGAGAAGAAGGACATAGCAGACTTGAGATTGAGCACCGGTGCGGCCCCCAGGGTGTAATACTGGTGCCCCAGAAATAGGGTATGGAAGATAAACCCGGTAAGGAGTATCAGACAGGAAATTCGGGAAATCCACTTTTCCTGTTTGACCAGGTAAACGATGTATCCGCCCGTCGCGATGAGATCAAGAAACAGGACCGGATAGAATAGCATAGAATGCATTAGGTTGTTTTCCTTTCAAAAACCCGATCAAGCAGTGTGTCCGGAGAAATCTCGTCGCCGAAAACATCCAGCAGTATTTCCTCACCACGTTTTCGGTCTCCTCCTTCAATTGCCTGCATCATATCCGATTCTACCAATTGATGAAACAGCCGCCTGTTTTTTTCCTGGGGCATCTTCCTGGAAAGGATCCATTCACGGACCTTCCCCATGAGCAGCAGCATTTTTTCATATTCTTCTCCGAAGTGATGCTCCAGCTCTTTTCTGATCTTTCGGGCGAGGGTCGGGCTCTTTCCGGAGGTGGAAACAGCCACCTGCAAATCTCCCCGTCTGATGATGGCAGGCACTATGAAATTGCAGTCCTCAGGTTGATCCACCGCGTTGATCAGCAGGCCTCTTGCCTGGGCGAAAACGCTCACCTGGTGATTTAGCTGTGAATCATCAGTAGCTGATATCACGATAAAAATACCATTAAGCAATTCTTCTTTGAACGTTGTGCCCGCATATTCGATTTTACCCTGATCGGCCCATTCCCTGAGCGTGGGTGTCAGGTCCCTGGAAACGACAGTGACCGAGGCGTCAAACTCCAGAAGGGTTTCCACCTTTCGCTGGGCCACCTGACCGCCTCCCACCACGAGTGCCTTCTTCTTATCCAAGTTAAGAAAAATCGGGTAATAACTCATTCACTTTCCGCCCTTCCACCTTCAACCTTCCGCCTTCCCCCTTCTGCCTTCGTTACACATCACTGCTGTCCGGTTGTTTGTCAGTTAAAGTATTGTAACCTATTGTTATGAA
>CAYOIU010000361.1:0-1351 GCA_964404085.1 uncultured Desulfobacteraceae bacterium
CTTTATCCGACTCAGCGGATTAATGACCAAGACCGGTGAGGGACGAGTGATTCCGCTCCATGGTCGAGTCTTGGAAATGTTAACGTCATTGCCAAGGGATATTCACGGCTGGGTATTCACTTTGAATGGCAGGCCAATTAAGGATATGAAGCATTCGTTCAATGCTGCATGCAAAAAGGCTGGAATTGAGAATTTCCGATTCCATGACCTCAGGCATTGTGCGATCAATAACCTTCGCCTGGCTGGGAATGACTACTTTAAAATAATGGCAATAAGCGGCCATCGCACTACCTCATGTTTCCGTCGTTATAATTCGGTAACGGAGGATGAACTGAAGAAGGTCAAGTGGCTATCAGGGGGTGGAGAAGCCGGGACGATAGCCACCAATATGGACACCAAGACAAAAAATGGGTTGGCCACTGATGGATAACCAATTGATTTTACTGGTGCGCCTGGGGTGATTCGAACACCCGGCCTGCGGATTAGAAGTCCGCTGCTCTATCCAGCTGAGCTACAGGCGCAATATCTTCAAATTATAGCGTGTTTTCCGGCGAATTTCATCATCAAAAGCGCTGGGCGCGCCTTTTTTCCATTCAATTCATCCCATTCGCCTGTGATTGCAGGGTATCATAGACAGTCTGCCCGTTGTATCCGCCGTTGAGCAACTGCTTCAGGACAACATTGGTGCTGTTTTCCAGTTGATTCATGATTTCTGACAGTGTCTTCAGGTGCAGAAGGCTTTTTCTGGATTTCTCCTGGAAGGGGAGGTCCAGGGAAAGGTCGCCAAGAATCTGGATGATCCGATCCAGGTTGGTGAAATCAATGCATTCCGCGTCGCGGTAGATCAGGTCCACCCATTCTTTTTTTAGTGCGTCCGACATGTGATCAAAAGATGCAAGCAGCTCGGGGTCTTTCCCCACGTAAAGAGAACGCTTCAACTGCTCCTGAGCCTTGGTCACCTCTTCCACTATCCTGTCGCCGGAGGATAGTTTCTCGAGCATCCGGGACCACCGACTTTCGATCTGCCTTCGAACCCACACTTCCCCCTGTTTCGGGGGAAGAGAAAAATCGAGAAATCTCCTTTGAATGTCCATGAGATCATCGACGGCCTCTCCGGTTATTTTCCCGATTTTTTCAAGAAGCCCATTCAGCAAGAAAATGGCCTCCTGCTTTTCATTCCTGTGATTTGTTCGTTCAAAAAGCAACCCTTCCCACTGTGCTCTCAAGAACCCGAGTTCCACCTTGATCAAAGAAAAAATCAAACCCGATTTCGTGATGGCATTTCGGAGAGAATCAGCCAAAATATTACATGAATCCAATTTGTCCTGTGCCAGGTGTCGCATGGCTTCCA
>CAYOIU010000361.1:1361-4260 GCA_964404085.1 uncultured Desulfobacteraceae bacterium
ACTGGTAGGAAAGGAGTTCAGTGCCGAATGCCCTGGAGAGCCGTTTGATCAAGCGGGTTTCAGGGCCTCCAATCCGTATGGTATTGGGCTTGAAATGGATTTTGATAATCGCTGCCACCACGTAATCACAATCCTGCCATAACAGCTTCCCATGGAAGCCTTTTGGGTATTCCAGGTGATTATGGTTGTTGGTGAACAAGTCTTTTTTCCGGATCAGGACCGGCTCCATGTGATGGTAATCCTCCAGGATGCCGTCCGTCTGAAGCCTGATGGATCTCGCATCCTTCCCGGGATCTTCGGCCGTCCAGCTTTTCTGCCGCTCTACGCACCAGGCCATGGCCTCCAATGGCCTTTCGGGTTGATCCCTGTAGTCCATCCATCTTTTCCCGGGGGGGTTGTAACCCGATCGCTCGGGAAGACCCCAGGAGATGACCTGTTTCTCCTCGTCAATGATGCCGGAGGTTACACGCTCCACAACAATATCCGGTGGGCCGCCGACTTGGTAGACCGTGCCCTTGAACGCATTGGGAAGGCAAAACAAAATGGTCTCGATGATTTCCTTACAGGCACCCTCGAGGGCCCCTTTGTTGATCCTTATGGACAATGTTCCCCCTGTCTACACCATGTTATTCTGATGAATCTCTCGGAATCTGTTTTCTTTTGGATGATTTTCCAAAAGGTCATCGCGGCGTCTTGGTAAGCTCTGATTTGAAGTAAAATGGACATCTTAGGGCTTCATCTGGGTTGATTCGGGATACTTTATACTTTTTTTGGTCTTTGTCAACAAAAATGGTTCGGATCCAACGGCCAGGATGGTCCAAAAGGCTGAAAGCGATCTTGACAATCCAACACCAAGATGCCAAGTTTATACGTGGACTCAATCGAAGCGGCTGGATAACAAAATGAATGGAGAACATTCCATGTCCCAAAAAGGGATCCAAATAGATGAATTACCCGTTAACAAGGCACATCTCCTGATTGCCGGTTTTGACGGGTGGGGTAACGCCATGGACGTGTCCAAGGCCATGGTTTCTTATCTGATCCGCAAATTGAAGGCCAAGCCGTTTGCAACCATCAATAGCGACCTTTTTTACAGATATGACGAAAACCGCCCGGTCGTGGTCATAGAGAATGGTGTGCTCCAGGATGTGGTGCCTCCCGGCGGGTCTTTGTACGCAGCCCATTGTCTCCCGGACGGTCCGGATATTATTATCCTCAAGGCCCAGGAGCCGGGGTTGAGGTGGCAGTATTTTGTCGATCAGATCCTGTCCCTCTGTGAAACGCTCCAAGTCGGCACCATCATTACCCTGGGAAGCATGTTTGACAATGTCCTCCACACCGATACCGTCATTTCCGGTATCGCCTCCAGCGAAACCCTGTTCTCAAATCTGGCCAAAAAGGATGTGCAGCCCATAAACTACCAGGGCCCCAGCGCCATCCATTCGATTATCCAGGCAACCGCGGAGAAAAAGGGATTTGATTGCATGAGCCTCTGGGCTCACAGCCCTTATTATCTCCAGGGAGCGACCCACTACGCATTGCTTTCGCACCTGGGCTCCCTCCTGGGCTATTTGGGTGGCTTTGAACTGGACACGGCGGAACTTGATGAAGGATGGAAAGAATTGAATCGCCAGATCCAGGGACTCATCAAAAAGAATCCGGAACTTCAAGGAATGATCAACGAACTCAGGAAGGCCAAGGTCAAAGGATCATGGGCCACGATGAAGGAATCGGAACAGATGGATAGCAAAATTATTCACTTAAAGGACTTTCTTAAACCTAAATAAAAAAAGCTTGAGGCTCAAGGCGTTAGGCATAAGGCTTAAGGTCGTGGAACGCTTTGTTAGAAGCGCTCAAGCAGAAGGGCCGGCGCTTAGGGAGTTTTCCCTTCCTTTAATCGCCGACACCAGCCCTTCAACGATCTCTCCGGCACTGCCTTCCAGAAAGATATCGGTGATGGAATCGGTGAGATGCGTCCTCTCCTTGTTGATTTCTATGATCTTTGCCCCGTTTTCCTTGGCAACGGGCGGAATGGTGTTGGCCGGCGATACGGCCGCTGAAGTCCCTATCACCATTAAGGTACGAGCGGAAGAAGCCAGTTGGAACGAACGGTTCAGGGCGTCAACGGGAATGGACTCTCCGAACAGAATGACATCCGGCTTCAAAATCTCTCGGCAAACACACCTCGGTGGGTTTTCGTTCCTTTTTTCTTCAGCCCTGTAGCGTTCCCCACAGGCCAGACAGATGAGACTGGCGGAATTCCCGTGGTATTCGATGACACTTCGGGCCCCACCCGCCTGGTGCAGGTTGTCGATGTTCTGCGTGATGATCGTGTGGAGGTATCCCATTTTCTCCAGCTCGCCCAAACCCAGGTGAGCCTTGTTTGGTTTGGCCTGGAGCACGAGGACTTCCATTTCGCGCAGCATAGTCCATACCTTCTCCGGATCCGCACGAAAAGCCTCGATGGTGGCGTATTCCCCGGGGTCGAATCGTTCCCACAGGCCGTCTGAACTTCTGAAATCCGGAATACCTGATTCAACCGAGATGCCCGCCCCTGTCAGCGCCAGTGTCATTTTCGATTGAACGATTAGACCGGCTGCGTTTTCGAGGTTTCGATCCATATTCCCTGATGGTTTCTCAAAGCGGCTCAAACACGATCTTGCTTTCGCTGTTGTTATAGCTTTTGAGCCTCCCCTTTATCGTCTTCTGCTCTCCAAAGATATTCACCAATTTGGCCTGGTCACCTTCAAATTCAACCAGATCGACGTGTTCCAGGACCAGCTTTTCTGTCCCATCCTGCAGCATAAATGCATGCGCCTCACACATTTTTCATTCCTCCCGAATGAGTAAAAAACCCCGCCCAAAGGACGGGGCTTTGATTTAACCCCCTATAAGGGGG
>CAYOIU010000362.1:0-4258 GCA_964404085.1 uncultured Desulfobacteraceae bacterium
ATCATCGTCCATCGGGTCATCAGTTGAGTCCCCCAAAAAGGCCGAATTGTTTAATCTAGAGGAGAAAATGGATATTTTCAATTACCTGACCATCAACAACATTGCATACGAACGCTGTGATCATCCTGCTGTGTATACCGTTGAGGAAGCAAAGCGGCTTGTTCCGGATCTACGCGGTACTGACGCGAAGAATTTGTTCCTGAAGAACAAGAAGGGAAAGAGGCATTTTCTGGTGGCCGTCGGCTTTGAAAAACGGGTTGATCTGAAAACGTTATCCTCTCTCCTTGGCGTGCCCGGGCTTGGCTTTGCATCGCCGGACCGGTTGATGCGTTTCCTTGGCATCGAACCGGGAGCAGTCAGTCTGCTTGCCGCTGTCAACGACCAGGACCACTCGGTTGAAATCATCGTGGATGAGCCCATCTGGCAGTCAGAATATGTTCACTGTCACCCATTGGTTAATACGAGTACTCTGGTGATTTCTCAAAATGATCTGAGGCATTTTTTCGACTGCACGGGTCACACCGTGAGGGTGATGGATGTCCCTGGTAAGTAGATGGACAGCCCTGAATAGCCTTTCTGTTGAACTATCTCGCTTGACACGCCCCCATCTATTGCCGATAATAAAACCCAACTTTGATTCGTTTTGCCGATACCGTGACATCAGGAGGTTTCCCATTAGATCAAAATATTTTCTCTGTATATTGATGGTCCTGGTAATGCCTATACTCATCAGCCCGTGCCAAGTGAAGGCCCAATCCCCGGATGAGGCACGATTGGTGACCATTCAGCAAGAAATCGACGCAGAAAATCCCCCGGTAACTTACAACTCTCGTGTGGAGGATCTTGCGCGGCAGTTTCAGCTCGAGCCCGTGAGGGTAAATGATTTGCGGAATTCGGGGCAGGGATGGGGAGAAATAACCATTGAGCTTTCCATGGCGGAGCACCTCACCAGGCTGGACCCCCGGAACTTTCCTGCCATCGGAGATGCTGTGGACCGGATAAGCGCCCTGAGGGCCGATGGCGAAGGCTGGGGACGCATTGCACAAGATCTGGGCTTCAAGCTGGGTCCTGTCATCAGCGCAGTCAAGAGCGGTCGGCATCTAACTCCCGGGGAAGGCAATAGTGTGCTTTCCCACAAAACTCAGGAAAACTCGTTCATCCGGACACACGGTGAGACCCACAAAAGGGCTGTCCGAACAAAACAGGCCAGAGCCAAACGCCCTTCCAAGCCGGCGCGCCTGACACGGATGGCGCACAGGGCAAGACCCATCATGCGCCCCCACAGACCTGCACGATTGGGAAAATAGCGGATATTCCATCAGCGGTCCATTGAAGACGTTGTAATAGAGCAAAGGCCCGCAGAGAACACCAGGCCCTTTTGCAGGCCTGTTTGCTTACGGGAACCTGATTCTGCTCAGCGAAAGGATCTAAAGAAATGTACCTGAGAAAAGCGATAATCCTGGGAATCACCGTACTCCTTATGACTCCCTTCTTGTGTCACGGCGCTGGGACGGACTGGGAAATAGGCCTTGAACCAAGTTTTACAAGTGGTGATTACGGGACCAATACCGACACCGATATCACTTATATCCCACTGATCATCCACCGTTCCTTCCAGGATGGGGATCTTTCTCTTACCATTCCCTATATCCAAATCGAGAGCAGCGGTGGCGTAACACTAGTTGGTGGTGCCCCCAATCGGGTAAAAAAAGGGCCAGGAACGGCAGTAACCTCTTCACGTCGATCAACCGAAGAAGGGTTTGGGGATCTTCTGCTCCAGGGCCGGTACTATGTTTTGGAGGAGGGGGAGTTGGCTCCCCTGGTCGCTGTCACCGGACTGATCAAGTTTCCCACTGCAGATGAAGACAAGGGGTTGGGAACAGGAGAACTTGACCTGGGCTTTGGGTTGGAGTTCAGCAAAACCTTCTCAGGAAACTGGCTTGGGCTCTTTGATGTGGGCTATACCTTCATTGGGGAGCCCTCGGGCTTCGACCTGAGAAATCAGTGGTACTATGACCTTGGATTGGGGTACTACCTGACCCCAGACATCCTCATCAGCGGGTACTATGAGGAATGGCGATCCCTGGTCTCGGACGAATCCAACCCCAGGGACCTGTTTTTCGCGATGAACTACCAGTTCTCTTCCGAAATAGAGTTCACTGCTGGATTGCTCTTCGGCCTCTCCGACGGGGCGCCGGACTACGGTCTTTCAGGCGGTGTCAGGCTGAAATTCTAGGCGGGCGTGCCCTGGCACTATTCGGAAAAGTCCTCTCACTTCCCCGAAACTTCCAACCAAATTCCTCCGTATGCGGGTAAACTTCGCCATTTTTCCAAAGCCGGAAAACACGTTGAAGCTGGACCGTCATGAAAATTCTAAAGAGCCCAATGAATGATGCCGAATAGTACACTTATAGGGAACTGGTTCAAATGAAAGTGAAATGGATGACGGTTTTGCCCGAATTCGATACCAGCCTGGAAAAGTTAAAAAAGGGGAGTCGCCAGATGAAATTTCTGCATGCATTGGTTGCTTTATTCGTATTGAGCTTGGGGGCCATTTTCTTTACTGGTTGCGCAACGACCGGAGGCGAGGTGGCCGTGGGTTGGGGCTCTGGACAAGATAGGCACCACCGACCTCCCACTGCTAGACGGCATGGGCCTCCTGCACATGCGCCTGCCTATGGATATCGGGCCAAACACGCCTACTGGTACTATCCCAATTCCTATGTCTATTTTGATGCCGCCCGGAGAGTCTATTTCTATCTGGAAGATGATAACTGGCGTGTCTCTGTTTCCTTGCCACGATATTTCCAGGTGAACCTTGGTGGTCACGTCGTTATCGAAATGGATAGTGACAGACCTTACACGCGATTCGATGATCACAGGAAAGAATTTCCCCCGGGGCACAAGAAAAAGAACAAAAACAAGAAAAACAAAGGGAAAAAATGGTAAATCTAAGGGGACAGATCGGATCATTCTCTGGCAGCAACTGGTAAAAAGGATCTCTTATTTTATATGATATTTTCAAATCCTCTGAGAGGAAACTTCATGAAATATTTTAGAATGGGATTGTATGCTATGCTGATCGCCACTTTGCTGTTAGGTTGCGCGACAACTAAAGGCACGAGGCCCCATGAAAAGCGGCATGCTATTCTTGATATGAAAAATGAAACCCTTGCGGAGTTATACAGGGTTCACCCACAGGCGAAATCCCAAATTGCAAAAGCCCCTGGCTATGCAGTTTTCAGCAACGCCAATGTCAATGTTATATTTGCCAGTTTCGGTGGCGGATACGGTGTCGTCAAAAACAATCGAACCGGCAAACACACCTATATGAAAATGGGCGAGTTTGGCATCGGTCTGGGACTTGGCGCAAAGGATTTCCGCGCGGTATTCATTTTCCATGATCAGGACATAATGAATCATTTCATTAGCAGTGGCTGGGAATTCGGAGGGCATGCAGATGCTGCTGCAAAAGCCAGCGACAAAGGCGCGGCAGTGGGTGGCGAGGTTTTGCTTGATAACATCACTATCTATCAGTTGACCAAAAGTGGGTTGGCTCTTCAAGCCACAGTCAAAGGAACCAAGTATTGGAAAGACGAAGATTTGAATTAGTTCATAAATGCGAGATCTGATGCTTCAGGCACTGTCAGAAGTAGTCAGAGAAAATTAACAAAGGAATTGTCCATTCTGAGATAGGTATTTTATCAGGCAAAGCCACCATCCGGCTTTGCCTTTTAGATTTATGTTTGTTATCTTGTGATTAATGCAAATATTCTAGACCGCCCGCTGGATTTGATGAATATCAGCAGACCACCAGATGTTGTGTTCGGCAAAATATCTGCACCGTTTCTGGAAAGGTGGAGTGTTTTCCTCAAATGGTCATTCTATGAAAAAACCACTTAAAATGATTCTCCGCATTATAGCCCCACCGCTTCTAATCCTCTTTATCATTTGCTTTGCTCTTTTCGGCTGTGCTGGGGAGACCCTAAAAGCCTATGAGGCAGAGTCTCTAGAACAAGAAGCTATACAAGCTAGTTTGGTTGCTTTTGAAAAGGCTTGGAATATGCACGCTGAGTCCGAACTATTACATCTATTGCATGATGATTTTATAGTTTGGGAAAAAGGCAGACGACGTATCCTATACAGTAAAAGCAAATTCGCCTTCTACCTCCGAGATATAATGCGTAGCCACCGATACTTGCGGCTTGGTAGGCCTGCTATGTGGCTGAAGAGTGATAAGGCAACTGTTCGAGTGCCA
>CAYOIU010000363.1:0-4255 GCA_964404085.1 uncultured Desulfobacteraceae bacterium
TGCCAAACACAAAGCTTTATTGAATGAAAAGACGGCATTTATCGAGAAAACCAGGGAATCTGTAGAGTCAGTTCGTGAAAACATGCCGTTGCATCCGGAAGTGATCGCATCGGAGTTGGTTGATTTCTTGGACAAAGACGCCACCATCATTTTGGATTCTTATAGCATGGCCGGTTTTACCACGGACAAGCTTCATGCTTCGTTTGCGGGCCAGGTCTTGGATGCCGGCACATGGGGAGGCGTCGGTCATGGAGTCGGTATGGCAATAGGCGTTCAACTGGCTCGGCAAGGCAAGCAGGTCGTAACATTACTTGGGGACGGAGGACTGGGCGTAGCAGGATGGGATATTGAAACCGCTGCGAGGTACAACCTACCCGTGTTGTACTTCCTTTTCAACAATAGCAGTTGGATGGGCGTTTGGGGAGAAAGGGCGGTTCCGGGAATAAAGGATTCGTGGGGCATGCAGCAGGACATCAGATATGACAAGGTGTTTTCCGAAATGAATTGTCATACAGAACTTGTTACGGAGCCGAATCATATCCGGGCGGCATTAGACAGGGCTTTCAAGTCGGGGAAAACATCGGTAATCAACGTCATTCCGGACGGTGAGGTTATCCCCCCTCAGTTCCGCTCAAGAATTAAGTACTACCAAAGTATGTTAAGTGCGTATGAGTAATCATTTTCCGCAAGTCAAATCTAAAATAACAGAAAGGGAAGTATATGAGAATCGATGAAGAGACATGTGTGGGGTGCGGGGCTTGCGTCCCTTATTGTCCGATGGCTGCCATCACCAATAATGATTTCTCTGAAATCGACCAGGAAGAGTGCGTTGACTGTGGTTGTTGCATAAGAGCAGCGGTCTGTCCTGTAGATGCACTTATTGAAGAAGCGCATCCGTGGCCCCGATCAGTGAGAGCCACCTTTTCCAATCCCCTCATAGAGCATAAGGAAACGAGGATTCCCGGGCGAGGAACCGAAGAAATGAAAACGAATGACGTTACGGGGAGATATGGAAGAGGCGTTGTGGGTATTGCCGCCGAACTCGGTCGTCCCAGCGTAGGAACCCGATTTCGAGATGTGGAAAAAGTAGCTATGGCCATGAGAAGAGGCGGATTGAAGTTCGCTGAAGAAAATCCAGTGACACGTCTAATGAAAGATCCATTAACAGGGGAAATGGATCCAGACATATACGATGAGAAAGTTCTGTCCGCAATTATTGAGGGCACTGTGGAGCTAAAGAAGATTTCCAACGTTATCAGTGAGTTGACTGAAGTCGCCTCTGACATAGATACCGTGTTCAGCCTTGATCTTATAGCCAGGGTTGAACCTGATGGCTCTGTTCCGGCTGAGGGGGTCTTAGATGATCTTGGCATACCCTTTTATATTAATGGGAAGAATAACTTGGGGTTGGGAAGACCTTTGGGGAAGGAGGAATCTTAATGACTCACACGCTCCATCGAAGGGGAGACAAGGAGACTTTACGCAATGATTTCGTTTTGCTGTGCATGGCAGCGAAAGGATTTAACGAAAACGGCGCCGCAGAGAAGATGAGAGAGTTCATGAGGATTGCTTCTCGCCATAACCCAGTGAACATCGGCGATATGAAGGTTGGGAACACCTTTCGCCTGAGTTTAGAAGATATTATTGAAAGGGTTTCAAATACAAGCATCGTACATGCGGTTTTCACCGAGCCTAAGCCTGTAATTGATGTAATAAAGGCCTTTAAGGTCGCAGACACTGGTTTGTCTCTGGTCCTTAGCAGCAGTTTCTTAGCGGCAAAGGAGTGCTCGAAAAGAGCGGGTGTTAATATTCATACTGTGGAATATTCACTGGGAATCTGGGGGAAGATAGAGAAGCTTCCGGACCAGGGGATTTTGGAAATCACCACGATGTGCGGTCATGCGATGATAGCGCCTAACTTGGTGATGTCCATTGTCGAAAAGATCAAGACGGGTACCATGGAGGCAGATGAAGGGAGCAAGGTGCTTGGCTGCATGTGTGAATGCGGAATATTCAATACTGCCAGAGCTAAAGCCTTGCTTAAGAGAATGGTGTTTAGCCCTGACAATGTGAAAGTCAAAGATCCAGCAGATGCAAGAGTTCAAGGGTAGAATCCCAATGAAAGTGGGATAAATTCAGCTTATTCATAGAGTATCGTATTAAGAATTCAACATCACGCCTTGGCGTGATGGGAGAACGAACATGGAAAGGCAAGGAAATAGAGGTCCGCTCAGAGACGTCCTCATTGTAGATATGTCTCACTATCAACAGGGGCCGGTGGCGACCAGGATGTTAGCGGACATGGGTGCTGAAGTAATCAAGGTAGAACGTCGATTATCCGGTGACCCAGGCAGAAATATCGGGGCTATCGGTGATAACGGCCTGCCGTCATATTTTGAGAATACGAGCCGAAACAAAAAGAGCATAACTCTTGATTTTCGGAAAGAAAAAGGCAGAAAAATTCTTTATGAGTTAGTAAAGAACGCTGACGTATTTGTCGAGAATTTCCGGTCACACACCGCTGAAAAGCATGGCTTTTCGTATGAAGATCTGTGTCGCGTCAACCCGAGCATCATATACTCAAAGATCTCAGGATGGGGCCTCAAGGGACCGTCGGCTGACCTTCCGGCATTTGATGCCGCTGGGCAGGCAATAGGTGGGATTGCAAGTATGGTGGGTGAAGAGAAGAGCCCTCTGCTGACATTGAAGGTAAGTGTTGGAGACCAGACAGGGGCGTTTTTGGCCGCGTTTGGGATTCTGCTTGCGCTATTTCATCGGGAAAGGACCGGAAGAGGTCAGCGAGTCGATACCAGCTTATTGGGAGGGCAAGTCGAATTGATGGGATGGCATATGCAACAATATCTCCTCACAGGCGTGATGCCCCCCCGGAGTCGACATCGTGTGACTTTCGGGAGCGGTCCTGCTCTCAATTGCCATTTAAGAGGAAAAGAGGGGAAGTGGTTTGTCTTTCAGGTGGTTGGGAAGTCAGCTTGGGAACGATGCTTTCGAGTGCTTGGCATGGAGGAACTTTTGAGGGACCCTAGGTTCGACACGCCGGAGAAGATAGACGCAGACCAGACTGCTTTCTTCGAACCGATAGAAAAATTGATTCTCACCAGGAGTCGGAAGCATTGGCTGGAAATGTTACGGGCGAATAATATTGTTTGCGCTCCGATCAATAATTTGTCTGAAGCGGCCAATGACCCTGATGTGATAGCCAACGAATATGTCACGGAAATTGACCACCCTACGGCTGGACGAATAACTGTTCCCGGCATTTCCGTGAAGCTTAGCGATTCACCTGGAAAGGTGGGGATCGCTCCTAATCTTGGAGAACATACCAAGGAAATCTTGCAGAAACTGGGCTACTCGTCGGAAGAGATTGAGGATCTGAAAAAAGATGCGGTCATTTGAATACCCTGTCAAGCAATAAGGGAGCAAGACGGAAGGACGGGAAAAACGGCCCAGAGCCGATGATCGATGAGGGTCTGCTGCCGTGTGGGATGCGGGGAGCCTTCCGGCACAAGGAAACGAGCATATTGGAAGAATGAACCCGGTGGAAAAGGGAGGATTTGGATGGAGCTCTCGTGGTGAAGTACGACGCTCACTATAAGATGAGGGAGGCCTTTGAGAAGAGTGGGATGGCTGTATTTGTGATGGAGACATCGACCAGCGCTGCAATCCACTAAATACTTGACCATGTTTTTTGAAGGCCACATAGCGGGGAAAACGGGAAAGGGGGTGAAATGCATACTAGAAGATATTGACATGTGTAAGATTAGGTTATCACAGAGGCAGCTTTTTTAAACCAATTGGACTAAATGGAGGAAATAAAATGAGAAAAGGAATTTTTGCTTCTTTTATTGCGGTTATGTTCTGTGCCTTAATATCAATTATCATCAGTCAACCGGCGGTTGCCGGGGACCTCCCGAGGGAACTTCGATTGGGGACAAACCCAATGGGGAGTGTGTTCTATGCTTGCGGAGCCGGTTTGGCGAAAGTAATCAGTAATCATACCCCGATAACAGTTAAGGCAGTACCTGCGGGAGGACCTACTGAATATCTTCCTTTAATGGAAACTGGAGAAATGGATTTGGGGATAATCAATCATTTTGACATGTGGCAGGCATACTACGGCAAATTGTCTTATAAAAAGCCTACCAAAGGAAAGGGCTTTCCGATCAGACTTATTCAGTGGGGCAGCCCGAATTACCTTACACTTGTGACCGCAGATCCGGAAATAAAGAAACTCTCC
>CAYOIU010000364.1:0-4235 GCA_964404085.1 uncultured Desulfobacteraceae bacterium
GTTGCTCCAGGTGTATACCACACCTGGGAGCAGCCCGTTTCATATTATCTAATTGATGGATATAGGTTAAGTTCCTGCAAGATGTCGTTTCACACCATTTTTTTACTCAGGGAACGAATAGATCTTGGTCATGGTGGTTAGTATCTCCCAAGGGGACAAAACGCATGCGTCAGGAGACACGTGGCATACTTTGAGGGACGTCTCCACGTAAACCTCACGCTTTGGGGTTAAGAAGAGTAGGAAAAACAACAGGTTCATTAAAGAACAAAAAGTCCTGGCAGTCAAGCAAAAGCGCATGCGGGAATGCGGAGCAGGCTGGACATGCCATCACCAAACGGGCCGGCAACTCTATGAGAATACCCCAATCAGGCCCGGTAGATCATGAAGGCCCCCATCAGGCCGAGCAGGACGAACATGACCTTCCTGTATTGGACCTCGTCGATCCTGCCGTAAAAAAAGGACCCCACATAGGTCCCCATTATCAGCGTGGGGAGTGATACACCAAAATATTTCAGGACAGCCGGTGTCACAAACCCATTCAAGATGTAGGACGCGACCACAAGCGTCCCGGAAACAAAAAAGATCCCCTGGATGGCCGCTTTCGTCCGATCCTTGATCCAATTCTGCATTGATGTGTACACGATCACCGCCGGCCCGGCAGCGCTGAAGGCGCCGCCCAAGCAACCTCCAAGGAATCCGAACAAATAGGCCCATCCCTTGCGCGTCCCTTTTGTTGGATTCCTGGAAAGGAGGCTGTAGGCCGAATAGGCGATGAGAAAGCCACCCAGCACCAGTTGGACCGTGCCCTTGTCCACCTCTTTGAGAAACAGTACCCCTATTGGGATGCCGGGCAGGCTGCCCAGCAGGAAGGGCAGGATTTTTTTCCATTCCAGATGCTGCCAGAGCTGAATCAGGAGAATGATGGTCGTGGCCAGCCCTGTCAGGGCTGTCAGCGGTATCACCGTCTTGATATCAAGGAATGTCGCCAAAAGTGGAATCGCGAGGAGAATGGCTCCAAAACCCGAAAGGCCCTGTGTGAGACCGGCAAAGAAAATAACCGCAGAGATCAGCAGATAGACTTCCATCAAACGGGACTACCCTTTTCTATGGGGTCAGACCTTGATATTTGATTTCTTTGCTTATTTGTCAATTGTCAAGGTCTCCCCCACCATCATTTAAAACGGCCAGAACCTGGGAATCAGGATGAGACCCATCAAAAGCACGATCAGGTTGAGGGGTATTCCCATCTTCAGGTAGTCCTTGAATCGGTACCCCCCGGGTCCGTAAACCAGGAGGTTGGTCTGATATCCGATGGGGGCAGCAAAGCACGCGCTGGCTCCGAAACAGACCGCAACAATAAAAGGCTTCGGGTCAACCCCGAGAGAGAGCGCTGCTGAGATCGCTATGGGGATCAGCAGCACCGCAGTGGCGTTGTTGCTCAGGACCTGGGTGGAGATGCTTGTTAAGACAAGAATGCCACCCAGAACCGCCGTAGGGCCGTATCCCTGGAACAGAATCAGAAAGTTCTGTGCATAAAACGTCGCAGCCCCTGTTTTTTCCATGGCCGTGCCCAGGGCGATGGTCCCGGCGATGAGGATTAAGACATTGCCCTGAAGGGCCCGGTAGGCCTCCCGCAAGGGAAGACATCCCGTGAGGATCATCAGAAAGAGGGCGGCTAGGGCGCAGACCATGATGTCCGCGACGCCGGTCGTCGCAGCTGCAACGAGCCCCAAGAAAAAAACTGCCACCAGAGGGGCCTTTCGCTTGTGAACGATCTCGTGGTGCACGTCTTCCACGATGATAAAATCCGCATCTCCACGGATCTGCGTCAGCCTCTCTTCCGCACACCGGATGAGAAGGATATCTCCCACCTGCAATTTCATGTTGGTAATCTTCTGAGCGGTGTAAAGAAAGGAACGCCTCTTCACGGCAATAATCTGTATCTTCAAATCCGTCGCCAGTGCGGACTCCATGAGGGGAGCGCCCAGGAGCGATGACTGGGGCGGAATGATGAGTTCCGCGACAATCGTTTCACTGGGCTTTGGAGGGACATCACTGCCGGCCACAGGATAAGGCAAGGTTACAGCTCCATCCTGGAGAACCGCGACAATATCGTTCAGCGAACCTTTTACAAGGAAAAGATCGGACGGAAAAAAACGGATCTTTTCCTGGCCCGGGTCGAGGATACGGTAATCCCGGGCGATCTCGAATACATTGAACGATGGGTATTTGTCCCCAAACGCCTGACCCGGCTCCTTCCCCACAAAAGGGCTTCCCTCCGGGATCTGGAACTCTGCCAGGTATCGCCTGTCAGCCCGGTCTTCCAACTCGCAGGTTGGGGTAGCGTGCCCAGGCATGAGGAACGGGGCTGCGAGGAAAAGAAAGACAAGTCCGACAATGGCAATTGGAGCGCCGGCCATGGAGAGTTCGAACATGCCGAGTTCCCCGTAGCCGTACATGGCACTCAAGTCACTCACAATGATATTGGTCGACGTGCCGATGAGGGTGCAGGTCCCGGCAAGGATGGAGGCGTAGGAAATGGGAATCAGGAATGTGGAAGGGCTGAAATCGTATTCGCAACTGACGCTGAGAAGAATGGGGATGAACAGGACAACCACAGGTGTATTGTTTATGAATGCGGAGGCAACGGCGACGATCAGGAGTATCAGGAGCATGGTCCATTTTAAGTTACCCCGGGAAAAGGCAATGATTTTCTCCCCCACAAAACCGACCGCACCCGTCCGGACCATGGCCCTGCTGATGAGAAACATGGCGCCGACAGTGATTACGGCGGGGTTGGCAAAGCCCGCCACCGCCTCCTTGGCATTGAGAATACCGGATACCATGAGCAGGACGATAATCCCGATGGCAGTCAGGTCCACGGGAATCGTCTCAGTGATAAGAAAGAAGAGGGCAGCTAGGATGATGCCGGATACCCCCCAGATCGCCATTCAACACCTCCTTCGATACATATCATCCAATTTCCAAGGCCAGGCTTTCCTCCAACTGTTTTTGGAGCGCCGCTGCCGCAATTTCGGCGATCTTTTTCCCGTTATCTGCCGTAGCCATCCATGGGGCCGACTGGATTCTGCCGTCCGGAAAAACCCGGCGAAACTCCCGGGAACTGAGGGGCCAGTAGAACTTTGGATGTGTTACCGCCTTCTCCGCTGTTGCTTTGCTGCTGAATTCCTCCGGCCGAAGGTAACGGGTGACCGCCACCTCGCTTGGGGTAGCATGGCTGCCTTCCTTGTCACCGAAGAACTCCGCCACGGCCTTCCGGACGTCGTCCAGTTCATACCATGAAATCAATTGGAACATTCCGGGCAACTGTTCCGTTTTCACATGCGCCAGTGCCAAATTGATCGCACTCACGTTGCCTCCATGTCCATTGATGAAGACAATTCGTTTGAAACCGTGGGCCACGAGCGAATGGACCACATCGGCCACAACCGCCACAAACGTATCTGTTTGCAGGGTGACCGTTCCCTTGAAGGCCATGTGGTGAGGAGAGATACCGTAGCAGATCGTGGGGGCCACCAAAATATTCATGGCCTTGCCCACCATTCCAGCGATTCCCTCGGCGGCCAGAAAATCGGTTCCAATAAGTCCGTAGGCACTGTGCTGTTCAACAGAACCCACCGGCACCAGGATAATGTCTTTCTGCTCCAGATACGTTTCAACTTCCAGATAGTTCAGGTTTTCCAATAGCATGAAGCCTTGACCTCCTTTTCACTTCAATATTAACTTTGATCAGCCTTTTGCATTTTCACCCTGATGCAATTGAAAGTCGGGCCTCCTCCGATTTCCTGGGGGGTTCCCGGCGATAGGAGGTTCAACGGGCTCCCATCCAGACCGGTGAGCGGTCGCGGCGACCAGAGGACCCCCTGGCCTACTTTTGAATTCAACACGGCCTTGGCCATGACCCGGCCTTGTTCGTTATGGAGCATCACACCATCCCCTTCACGAATCTTCGCCGCCCGTGCATCTTCTTCATTGATCCAGACGATTTGAGGGATAGGGCCGTAGACATCCGTAAACTGGCTGTGCGTGTATTTTGGAATAGAACTGTTGAGCAACAGAAATCCATTCTCGTCCGTGTTCAATTCGGTCTGATAAGGTAGACCCCGTGCCCCGATTCCGGGGGCAGTTGAGGAAGAAAATTCAATTTTCTCCGACGGCGTCTGGTATTCCATTCTCTCGCGCATTCTGAGTTCGAGAACCTCGCCGCTGACCAG
>CAYOIU010000365.1:0-4213 GCA_964404085.1 uncultured Desulfobacteraceae bacterium
GCCATGGCGGGATCGCCTTTCTTGACCTCGAACAAAATTGAACATTTTGAAACTGACTTATCTCAATAAAATAATGCCTCAAAATTATTTTTCAAGCAATTCAACATGGCTTTTTCAGAACAAGGCGATGCAACCGAAAGGCATCAGTCCGATGGTTTATTGATATATCATTGACAGGTTTTTGGTCAAGGTCTATAAATCTATACCCACCTGAAGTTTCCGGTCACGATCGCGAAACTGGCTGTTTTCCGGACCGATTCATTCCTTGAGGGAGGTTTTCCATGGAAGGGTGCGTTTCAGGGGGGACGACAAATTATGGCCAGTTGGCCGGCATCTTGATGATGGATTCAACGATTCCCAGGATCCCGGGGGATCCCGGTCATGCTGAGACGTTTCCTTTCCCTGTTCGCTATGCCGTAGTCAGGGATTTTCCCTTTCAGGACCTGGTTGACATTCGAAAGGACAACCTACCCTTGATTGTGAAGGCTGCGATGGATCTGGAAAAGGAAGGGGTTGCCTTCATAGCTGCCGACTGTGGCCTGTTTTCGCCTTTTCAGGGAAAGATTTCAAATGCCCTGAATATTCCCTTTATTGGCTCCTCTTTGAACCTTATCCCTCTCATCTCAAGTTTTCTTTCTGATTCAAAAAAGATCGGCGTCATAACGGGGCACGCCGGCCTTCTGAAAAGTGAACATCTAAGTGCGGCAGGCGCAAGAAGAGACCGGTTGATTGTGGAGGGTATGGAAAACTGTTCGGAATTCCAGAGGGTCGTTATTGAAAGAGGAAATGAGCTTAATGTGAAAGAGATGAAAAAAGGCGTTCTGGAGGTTGCCAAACGGCTTATGAAAAGGCCTGTAGGGGCTGTTGTGCTGGAGTGTACCAACCTGATCACATTTCGGTCCGATATCCAGAGGCTTCTTGGTGTCCCCGTATACGACGCTGTAAGCCTTATTGAATTTTTTGCGGAAGGATACCGGTTCAGGACATTTTCCAGTCGTTATATCAGCAGATAAAGGCATAAATGGTTTTAGAATGGTGAATTCTCGCTCTTGAAAAGAATCCTTGATACGGTAGGCATAAGGTCCCCGGAATTTTCCCTCCGCATGACGGGAACCAACTTTTCAGCTCCCTGCCCCCAGACCGTCCCATAGCTGAGCAACGCAGAGAATCGTTCAAGATCCGAGACAGGATTGTGCCCCTCCTCTCTGATTCGCCTGTATTCATCCAGGACTTCCGGAAACTTGAACATGACGAACCAAACGATTCTCTTGGAAGACGGCATATCCTGGTTTTCTTCATACCACAGGGAGATACACTGCTCTTGGGCAATCCTCTCAGCTTCAGCCTTGATTGAAGGGTAATCCTCCGGATAGAAAGGAGGAGAAAATGCCGCCTTTTTGCTTTCATTGGCCAAACATTCTGCAAAGGCGGTTATCATGCCCAGAATAAAAGATTCCCTGTGAATGTCCAATTGGATTACCTAGCCCTCTCCCCCAAGATAGGCCCTTTTCATCATTTCGTTGTGGAGGAGGTTTTCAGCGGTATCCGCGAGGACAATGGAACCGGTCTGAAGGACATACCCCCGATCTGCAATGGAAAGGGCCATGTTGGCATTCTGTTCGACTAAAAAAACCGCCGTTCCCCGTCTGTTCACCTTTTGAATAAGTTCAAATTGCTGATCCACGAGAATAGGGGCTAGGCCCATGGATGGTTCATCCATCAGAAGAACATTCGGATTGGAAAGGAGTGCGCGTACCATGGCCAGCATCTGTTGTTCGCCTCCGCTCAATGTGATCCCAGGGTTGAAGAGCCTGTCCTTCAGGGCCGGAAAAAGGCCCAACATCCTTTCAATATCCTTTTTGACCTCTTCTCTATCTTTCCTGAGATAGGCGCCCATTTCCATGTTTTCAAGAACGGTCATCCGCGGGAAAATTCTTCTGTTTTCAGGAACAATGGCCACGCCTCGTGAAATGATATTTTTCGTGGATTCACCGTTGATTCTTTCACCATTGAGTTTCAGGGTCCCCTTTTTGATCTTGCATACGCCGAGGATGGTCTTGAGCGTCGTGGATTTTCCCGATGCATTTCCACCCAGCAGACAGACCAGTTCACCCCCATTGATCTCTATATTGATCCCGTAGAGCACCTGTATGTTACCGTAGAAGGTATCAACCTCAACAAGTTCGAGGATCGGCGTGCTACCCATTTGCTAACGGCCCTTTTTTCCCAGATACGCTTCAATCACCTGTTCGTTATCGGCGACTGTTTCATAGGTGCCCTCGGCAATTTTTCTCCCGTAGTCGAGGACGATGACCCTGTCGGATATGGTCCTCACCAGGTTGAGTTTGTGCTCGATCAGCAATATGGTGTAACCGTAAACATCCCGGAGTTCCTTTATGAAATGGGTCATTTCGGATGTCTCCTGAGGATTCATCCCTGCAGAAGGCTCGTCCAGCATAAGAACTTCAGCGTCCGTGGAGATGGCCCTGGCTATCTCAAGGCGTCGCCGGTTTGCATAAGAGAGAAACATGGCCTCCTGATCAAGGCGATATCCCGTAAGCCTTTTCCCAAAAAGCCCGAGTATTTCCCGGGCGTGTTTGTCGGACTCGAGCTCTTCCCTTTTGAAAAGAGGGAGATGGAAAAGGATCGACAGAGGGCCGGATCTGGTCCCATGAAATTGACCAACCTTGGCGTTGTCAAGGACGGTCATTTTGTTGAACAATCTCAAATTCTGAAAGGTCCTTGCGATCCCTGCCTTCAGTACCTGATGTGGCTTCAATCCGGAAATCTCCGACCCGTTGTACGTAATGGAACCCTCAATGGGCTTATAAATGCCGGAGATCAGGTTGAAAACCGTTGATTTTCCAGCTCCGTTAGGGCCGATGATGCTCAAAATTTCCCTTTCAAAGAGATTAAAATCCAGGTTCATCGCGGCTGTAACACCACCGAACGTCATGGTCACCCCCTTGAGTGCCAGAATAACACGATCTCCTCTAGAGAAGTTCTTCTCGCCTGTACGGTTGGATGCCGTATCCGGGGCCTTTTCATAGTAGAGATCCGTGGAAGTCCTTAAAACGCCTGTCTCGTCCTTATCAGGTCTTTTCCTGTGTTTCGTAAGGATTCCTATGGAACCCAGGAGACCCTGGGGTCTCAAGGCCATCAGGAGGATAAGGATGAGGCCGTAGGACATCATGCGATAGGCACCATACTCACGCAGAAATTCCGGCAAAATAGAAAGGAGAACGGCACCAAGGACTATACCCGGTATATTCCCAAGTCCGCCAAGAATAACCATGCAATAGACGATAACGAGCTGCGGGAAATCAAAGTTGTTGGGAAAGACGGAGTCTTGAAAAGACGCGAAGAGAGCACCTGTTGCCCCGGCGATGAATGCACCTCCGGCGAAGGCCTTAAGTTTCATCCAGGTGGCATTGACACCCAGTACACGCGCTGCAAGCTCGTCTTCCCTGATGGCATTCCACCCCCTTCCATAACGCGAATTCTTCAGACGGAGACATCCGATGATGACCACCAGGGCCGAAAACCAGATAAGGTAGGCATAGGCCTCAGGAGATGCAATCCTGACGCCAAAGATGTGGATGACATCAAAACTGTAGATCCCGTTGACACCCCCGGTGATATTAACGGGCCGGTCGAGATTGATCAACATGAGTTTGAAAATCTGAGCAAACGCCAATGTAGCGATGGCAAGGTAGTCCCCCCGCAATCGGATACTGGTCGCTCCGAGCGCAAAGCCGAAAGCCATGGTTACCGCTGCAGCAAGAGGCAATACGATCAGAAAAGGCAGATGGATGTTGAACTGGTCGGAGGAGAGAAGGGCGAAGGTATAACCACCTATCCCAAAAAAGGCCACGTAAGCGAGATCAAGGAGTCCGGCGAATCCTGCCACCACGTTCAGGCCCAGGGAGAGCATAACATAGATCCCTGTGATCCCATAGATTCTCAGCCAGTAGCCACTGGGCATGAGATGCGGCAGGGCAGCCAAAACAACAAATATGGCTGCATAGAGAATGACTCTGTTTTTCCCACCCGTTTCCCAAACCACAGATATTTTGTCCTCTAAATCTGTTACAAACCAACGGGTTAAACTGCGACCCAATGATTTGCGTCCTCGTCCATGGGCACGATAATGACTTTCAAGGAACTCATAGCATTAATTAAGTTCGTTGCTCATAGGATGCCGCAAAGTGGT
>CAYOIU010000366.1:0-4186 GCA_964404085.1 uncultured Desulfobacteraceae bacterium
TGGATGCGGTTATGCATCATCCGGAGGTCCAGAAACTTGAATCCGCCTGGCGTTC
The DNA here is from genome assembly GCA_964404085.1 of uncultured Desulfobacteraceae bacterium. GTDB lineage: Bacteria > Desulfobacterota > DSM-4660 > Desulfatiglandales > Desulfatiglandaceae > CAYUCJ01. The sequence goes on from CAYOIU010000366.1 coordinate 56, forward strand.
AATGAAGTTCCTTGTGGATAGGACTGATTTCAGAGAGAATATCAAACTGGAAATCATCAACATCTCCAAAGAGGACCTGCTGGATGACTTTGAGGACGCCCCCGAAGTGCCGAAATCAGGGCTCTACAAAACCGTCTATACCGCAGAATATGGACAGTTCGGCGGGCAACCCTACGCAACCCTGCTGGGCAACTACGACTTCGGTCCCGGACCTCAGGATATCAAGCTTCTCCAGTACGTTGCCAGTGTTGCAAGCATGGCTCACGCACCTTTTGTCGCCGCTGCAGGGCCGCAGATGTTCGGATTGGACAGCTTCAACGGCCTCCCGGACCTTAAGGACCTCAAATCCATCTTTGAAGGCCCGCAATATACCAAATGGCAGTCCTTCAGGGAATCGGAAGATGCCAGATATGTTGCACTGACCACTCCCAGATTTTTGCTCCGTCTTCCCTTCGGACCGGATACCCAGCCGGTAAAGGCCTTTAATTACCAGGAAGATGTCTCGGCCAGCCACGAGGATTACCTCTGGGGAAACACCGCCTTCACCTTTGCCAGCAAGCTCACCGACAGCTTCGCAAAATACCGGTGGTGTGCCAATATCATCGGCCCCATGGGCGGCGGGGCCGTGGAAGATCTGCCCCTTCATCAATTCGAGGCCATGGGAGCCGTTCAGACAAAAATCCCCACGGAAGTGCTCATTTCGGAAAGGAGGGAGTACGAGCTGGCCGAAGAAGGTTTCATCGGGCTGACCATGCGAAAGGGGAGCGACAATGCCGCCTTCTTCTCTGCAAATTCGGTACAGAAAGCGAAATTCTTCGGTATCAGCAAGGAAGGCAAAGAGGCTGAATTGAACTACAAGCTGGGCCTGCAGCTGCCCTACATGTTTGTGATCAACCGGATGGCCCACTACCTGAAGGTGATCCAGCGGGAAAACATCGGAACCTGGAAAGAACGGTCCGACCTGGAAAGGGAACTGAATACCTGGATCACCCAGTACGTGGTAAACATGGATAATCCGGCGCCGGAAGTCAGGAGCCGACGGCCGCTCCGGCAGGCGCAGGTCACCGTGGAAGACGTGGAAGGGGAACCCGGATGGTATCGCGTGGGGTTGAAGGTCAGGCCCCATTTCAAGTACATGGGGGCGTTCTTTACCCTCTCCCTGGTGGGAAAACTGGATAAAGATTAGGGGAAGGTGGTGTTCAAGAAACCTTTTGTTACCAACAAAACAGATAGGAGGGAAATGAACCATGGCTATGACAGTGCATCTTTTTTTGAAGGCGAATGGACAGGATATCCAGGGTGATTCGACCATTAATTCCATGGACCGAGAGAATTCCATTGAATGCCTCTCTTTCAGCGATTCCGTCCGGACTGCGCGGGAAGCCTCGTCCGGGACGGCCAGCGGTGAAAGGACCTACGATCCCATCAGAATTGTAAAACGGATCGACAAGAGTTCACCGCTCCTGTTCAAGGCATTGACCAATAACGAGGTCATCGAGGGCATCTTCCGGTTCTACAGGCCGAACCCGGCGGGTGACGGGACCACTGAGCAGTTTTATACCATTAAGATCAATCAAGGAAGGATCGCCTCGTACCAGCGTGTCAGTCCTGACGTCATTGATCCGGCATCCGCAAATGCCCCCCCAACAGAAGAAGTCAGTTTTGTCTTTGGAGAAATCATCCAGACATACGAACCTGATGGGGTCGAGCACCAAGATACCTGGTCTGAAAGGACCTAGTGTTTGGTTGGACTCCCTTGGGTGAATCGCTGGTGTCTTTTCGTACGGCGCGTCGTGCCGGCAAAAAGACACCAGTGAAATATGAAGCGGCGGAAAATCACCTGATCAGCGTTGAGACGCAATGGGAAAAGACAGACTCCTTGAAAGGATTCGAGCACGGAATAAAGACCCGCGCACCCGCAGGAAAGAGGGCCCCAAGGAGGTCATTGATTCCGTATTGCGGCACCTCCAGCGGATTCTCAACACCAGGCAGGGAAGTGTCCCCATTGCTGAAGATTTCGGGATACCGGACCTGACGGAATTGCATTTGGGCTACCCTGATTCTCTGAGGCTCTTCGAGCGGGCGATCCGGCAAACGATCCAGAAATTTGAACCGCGGTTAAGCGGTCTCCGGGTCCGTTTTGTTCCTGACGAGGAGGATCCCCTTTCCTTACGTTTCCAGATCTTGGCCAAACTCCAATCCGAAGGGTACAAAGACCCCGTGCGTTTTGAGAGCACCGTCGGTTCCGACGGAAAGGTAATCATTAAGAGATGAAGAAAGATTTGTTGACCGAGCATGTTTAGCCGCTACTTTCAGCAGGAACTGGAGAATCTGAGGGACCTTGGCCAGGCCTTTTCCAAGTCCCATCCAGCAGTGGCTCCCATGTTGAGCGGAGCAGCGGCCGACCCGGATGTGGAACGTCTTCTGGAAGGCACAGCCTTTCTCACGGCGCTCTTGCGGGAAAAGCTCGACGATGAATTTCCTGAGATCGTCCACGAACTCGTCCAGATGATCTGGCCCCACTATTTACGACCCCTTCCCGCCACCACCATCGTAGCTTTTGAACCGAAACCGTCGCTGAAGCGGTCCATGCAAATTCCAGCCGGTGTCTATCTCAACTCCGTTCCCACAGAAGGAACCTCGTGTACATTCAGTACCGTTTTCGACGTTGACGTCCACCCCCTCACCTTGCTGGAAGCCTCCCTGGATGAATCCGCCGGTCGTCCCCCCACAGTCCGGCTCTTGCTGAAACTGGACGGCCTGAAACTTGAAGAGTGGGAGCCCGGCGTCTTAAGATTTTTTCTGTCCGATACATTCCCAAATGCCGCGAATCTCTCCATGATTCTACAGAGACACACAAAGAAAATCACCGTCAGTTCCCCGGACGGTGGTCTTCCTGTTTCCTTGGGGCCGGATGCGCTGCAACCGGGCGGTTTTTCCCTTGAAAAAGGTCTGGTCCCTTATCCTTCCAACTCTTTTCCAGGATACCGACTTCTCCAGGAATACTTTGTATTGCCGGAAAAGTTTCTCTTCCTCGATCTTGGGGGGTGGGAAAAGTGGAAAGAGAGAGGCGATGGATCACGAATTGAAGTCTTATTCGAACTTGAGCAACCCTCGATCCCCTTTCCAAGGGTCAGGAAAGAGAGTTTCATGCTCCATGTCACCCCCGTGGTCAATATCTTTCCCCACGAGGCCGATCCCATACGTTTAGACCACCGGAAAACAGACTACCTCGTTCGCCCCGCCGGTGCCAACGTGGATCACTACCAGGTCTATTCTCTGGAAAACGTGGTGGGATATATTCAGGGCACTGCCGAGGAAAGGACCTATCTCCCGTTTGACCTGTTTCAAAGGGAACAGGGAAATGCTTCGGTCTATCAGGTGAAGCTGAGAAAGGCCCCCATTGCTGAAAGTATCGATGTCTTTCTCTCCGTGGCCTATCCGCCCAAGGGAAGGATACCAACAAGCGAAACGCTCTCTATCGAACTGCTTTGCACAAATGGGGCCCTCCCGGAAAACCTGCAGCCCGGCGACATCTGCGAGCCCACAAGCAGTTCTCCCGAGTTCGTAACTTTTAAGAACGTCAGGTCCATTACACCCAATGTCCTGCCCCCTCTGGGCACGAATCTCCTCTGGCAATTGCTGGGGCACCTTTCCTTGAACTTTCTGTCCCTTACCACGGCTGAAAACATGAAAGCCCTTCTGGAGCTCTATGTCTTTTCTGAAAGCCGCGACCGCCCGAGTGTTCTCGCCAATCAAAAAAGAATCAATGGAATCGAGAAGGTGACCGCTACCCAAAAAGACCGCATCGTGAGCGGGGCGATGATCAGGGGACAGGAGATCGATCTGATGATGCGGCAGGACCATTTTGCAAGCCCCGGGGACCTGTTTCTCTTTGGCTCCATCCTGGACCATTTTCTGGGTGCTTACGCGACCATCAACACCTACACGCGGTTAGGCATCCACGAAAGCATCAAAGGGGAGACGTACCTATGGCCGCCAAGGCTGGGGGATCATACGCTGAGATAAAAAGAGAATGCCTTACCAGGCCGTACGCCTTTTCTTTTTTCCAGATCATGCGTCTGCTTCGGTTCCTGGAAAACAGGCGACTGGAAAAAGGTACGCCGGGCG
>CAYOIU010000367.1:0-4168 GCA_964404085.1 uncultured Desulfobacteraceae bacterium
TGCCACGATTATCCAGGTGGATGAAAAGTGGAATCCGATCCCCGGTACTGAAAAATCCTTTGATGTGGACACGATCTGCATAGCCGTGGGACTCAATCCCATGAATAAACTCGTGAGGATGTCCGGTTGCAAGACCGTTTATGTGCCGGCTCTGGGTGGTCTGATACCGGCCCATGACCTGAACCAGCGGACCACCATTCCAGGTGTCTACGTTGCCGGGGATGTGTCCGGTATCGAAGAGGCCAGCACTGCCATCATTGAGGGGCGGATTGCCGGTCTGGCCATCGCGAATAGTCTGGACTATCTGGATGAAGGGTCCTTTGTTGAACAGCGCGATCAACAATTCCAGAACATGAAGGGATTGCGGAGCGGGGGTCACGGCGATGCGCGGAGAAAAGCGAAGGAATATCTGAATGCGGTGATGAAAGGGTGATTTTATGTCACAAGAATTATCTACATCTGGATATCTTTCTGAAGCAGAACTCAAGGACAGCCCCGGCATTCCCTCAGAGGCCAGGAGAAAGAAAGGGCCTGTGGCGGTTATTGAATGCACGGAAGATATCCCCTGCAACCCCTGTGAGGCCAGCTGCAAGGTGGGGGCCATTTCCGTGGGCGAAGACATTACCAATTTGCCGCATCTCGATGAGGACAAGTGTGTCGGGTGCAGCACCTGCGTTCCTGCCTGTCCCGGTCAGGCAATCTTCATGGTGGATGAAAGCATTGCGGAGGGCAAAGCGACCGTGACAGTTCCCTACGAGTTCCGGTCTCTCCCGGAAAAAGGGCAGACCGTATCGGCATTGGATCGCTCCGGAAAAGAACTCGGAGATGCTGTGGTGGTTGGAGTGAGAAAGACGGAAAAGATGGACCAGACTTCCTTGGTCACGATAGAAGTGCCCAGAGAATGGTCCATGAAGGCAAGAGGATTCAGATTTAAGAAATAACATACAATCAGGAGGTAAGAAAGCATGGCTGAACAAGCGTTGGGAATGGTGGAAACCAGAGGACTCGTGGGTGCAATTGAGGCGTCCGATGCGATGGTCAAAGCAGCTCGGGTAAAATTTGTCGGACGAGAATTTGTGGGAGGCGGATTGGTGACTGTATTCGTACGCGGGGATGTGGGTGCAGTCAAGGCGGCCACAGACGCCGGGGGCGCAGCGGCCGAACGTGTGGGTGAACTCGTTTCAGTTCATGTTATCCCCAGGCCCCATGCGGAGGTCGAATTCGTCATTCCAAAGTCAACCGATTAGCCCCGGCATAGGTTCTGGTTGCCGATCAATTTGAATCCTTCATCCAGTATCCATTCTGGATTCCCCTTCATTCCATGCCGAATGGGCATGACGGATGATGATGCCAACTGGCGTAGCGGGTGAGATAGGGTGAAGGAGTGAGAAAAGCTTCAGAAAGGTGAACCATGGCCCTGAATATTCAATTTATAACACACCCTGGCCCTGGAGTTGTTGATATCCTGATGAGTAGAATGGGTGTAGCAGGGAAAAAGACGTTGGATCTCATCGATTTCAGCGCCGTGGGGCTGGTCCAGGGCAAACTCGTGGACATGATGTATGCTGCAGATATTGCCGAAAAAACTGCCAATGTACACGTCTTTGATCTTAAAGGTACCTGCCCCCAGCATCTCACGATGATCGGCGTTTTCGGAGAAATCGCGGCCGTCAGGACCGCTTTGGATGCCATAGAGGGTGAAAAGGGACTGTGATTGCATTGAGACTTTGAAATCATAAAATTAGCAACTACTTACAGGGTTCAAAGGTGGCGCTTCATGATACTTGGAAAGATTGTGGGCGATGTGTGGTCCACCAAAAAAAACGACAAAATACACGCATTGAGGCTCCTTTTTGTTCAGCCCTTAGGAAAGGACCTGACCCCGGCAGGGGATGTTTTGATAGCGGCGGATGAAATCGGGGCCGGTATCGATGAACTGGTCATTGTCACCCAGGGTTCACCGGCAATGCAGGCCTTTGAAAGAGATGGTCTGCTTCCCGTGGACGCTGTGGTTGTCGGTATTGTGGACAGCCTGGACATTCCCAAATGATTCTGAACAGAAACTCTGAAACATGAGACATGAGGCAGTAAGAAAGGTCTTGGCTGCGGGTGTGGTGGGGGCAGGTGGTGCCGGCTTTCCCACACACGTGAAACTCGATGCAGAGGTTGAAAGGGTCCTTGGCAACGGGGCATCCTGCGAACCTTTGCTCATGAGTGATCCCTATATCCTGGAAAAGGAGACCGAAGGAATTCTCCGGGGACTCGTTCACGTCATGGAGTGCACCGGCGCGCAAAGGGGTACGGTCTGTCTGAAAGGGAAGCACCGAGCGGCTATGGAAGCGCTGCGTCAGACAGCAGGAAAAGGCAGATTCAAAGACATTGATGTCTTCGAGTTGGAGGATTTCTATCCGGCCGGAGATGAGCAGGTCCAGGTATACGAGGTCATGGGAAGGGTGGTCCCGGAAGGGGGCATCCCCCTGCAGGTTGGAGCGGTAGTCAGCAACGTGGAATCCCTTTTAAACATTTTCCGGGCAGTGGAAGAGGAGCAGCCGGTCATCGAAAGATACCTCACCGTAACCGGGGAAGTGGCAAACTCCCTTGTCATGAAGGTCCCCATAGGGGCCTGCATCGGAGAAGTGATCAATTTTGCAGGCGGTGTCACCGTCAGCGCTTACAGGGTGGTCCTGGGGGGGCCCATGATGGGGGTGGTCACCTCCGATCTTTCCACACCCGTGACCAAGCTCACCAGCGGCATCATCGTGCTGCCTGCGGATCACAATGTCATTACGGGAAAGACCAACGACCCTGAAAGGTTGATGCGAATCACCAAGGTCGTATGCTGCCAATGCTCCCGCTGTACAGACCTTTGTCCGCGATATCTCCTCGGACATTCTTTGGAACCGCACAAGATCATGCGACACTTGGGGGCAAGCCAGCCGCTTCAGAAAGAATTCATCGATGATGCACTGATTTGCTGCGAATGCGGCATATGCGAAAAGTATGCATGCCCCATGATGATTTCACCGAGAGAAGTCAATGCCCAGATAAAGCATAAACTGCTCAAGGAGGGGGTTAAACGGCCTTCGAAGCGTGAGGAATATCGACCTTCCCAATTCAGGGAGGTTCGAAAAATCCCTACCCGAAGACTTATGGAGCGGTTGCAGATCTCAAAATATGAGGGACATCCGGAGTTTGCGACAAATGAAATCCCTGTCAAAGAAGTCAGGATACCCCTTAAGCAACACCTAGGAGCACCGGCTGAGCCCGTGGTGAAAGCAAAAGATCAGGTAAGCAAGGGCGACCTCATAGGCGAGGTGCCCGAAGGTAAAATGGGGGCCAGAGTGCATGCAAGTATCGACGGCATGGTGATCTCCATCGGTGAAACGATTGTTATCCGTTCTTCGTAGACAGTAAAGAGGCCTGATGAATGGAATATAAAGCTATTGGCCTGATTGAATTGAACAGCGTTGCAAAAGGGGTGGAGTGTGCGGATGCAATGCTTAAGGCGGCGGATGTGGACCTGATTATGGCCCGTTCGGCCTGTCCGGGCAGATATCTGGCGATGGTTGCGGGGGATGTGGGATCTGTCGAAAACTCCATTGGAGTGGGGAAAGAGACCGCAGGCGAGTTCCTTGTGGATTCGTTTATCATTCCAAATGTTCACCCGAGCGTCTTTCCCGCTTTGAGCTGTGCGACCCGGGTTCAGGAGATCGGGGCCCTGGGCGTCATTGAAACCTATTCTTCCGCTTCCTGTATCATTGCGGCCGATGCTGCGGCAAAGGCAGCGGATGTGGGGTTAATTGAGATCCGTTGCGCGAATGGCCTGGCAGGGAAGTCATTTGTGACCATGACCGGTGATGTGGCTTCAGTCAGGGCAGCTGTTGAGGATGGGATTGAAGCGCTGAAGGATGAAGGGTTGATACAAAGCCATGTGGTCATTCCGTCTCCCAGCAGGGAACTTCATACGAGTCTGATGTGACGAATTCTATTCAAAAGATCAATGGTATGTTAAATCGACCGGAATACTGGGATTTCACCGGGGCCGAAGCCCTTTTTGCCGGCGTGGATCTGGGCACTTTCAAAGCGGCGGTTATTGTGGTGGATGAAAAAGGGGTCCCCCGCGCTGCAGTGATGCGCCAGGCCCAGATCGCAAGAAGCGGCATGATTT
>CAYOIU010000368.1:0-4150 GCA_964404085.1 uncultured Desulfobacteraceae bacterium
CATAATAGTCCTCCATATAGTATAAACTTAGATTATATTTCTTGTTTGCAGTGTTATTACTGCAAACAAAGTAAAGAGGTCAAGTTTTTTTAAGAAAAAGGGCACCCATCAAGAGGGATATTCCCTTTTGTTGAGATCCACCACGCCAACCCCATTAATATATCAACGGAATAAATTTTTTTGTTTTCTTGGAGTAATCTCTGAATTCATCCTTATACTTCTTCTCAAGATATCTATCGAGAGACGGAATGATATTGAAGACGAAATTCATCGCCATTATCAATGGGATAATCAACATGCTAAGGCTATGCGTTACCATGGCGAGCCCAGTAAAGAGGACGATATCTCCGAAATAGTTGATATGCATCGATAAACTGAACAATCCCTTTGTATAAAGTCGTCCTCTATTCTCCTCTTTTGCCTTCCAAACATGCCTGGAATATTCAGAATGCGTATTGAGATAGGAGCCTGAAAAATAAAGCAAAATACCGATTACCTCGACAACACCCACCACCTGCGTGCTGCTTCCTCCCACCTTGGCAAAGGCATAAAGAACAAATGACATCAAAACCGTGATTGTAATCGTTTCCAGCCATGTCCACTTGCGCTTTTGGAAAATCCAGACAGTAACCTGGAGTCTCAGGAAGTAGATAACCAAAGAGGAGGCTATGAGTATCCGTCTCACAAGGTCACCGGCAAGTTGGTAGTGCTTCAACCACGGGTTCGATGCTGCATAATCACCAAACATTAGCCACAAAGTTGTAAAAATGGTGATGAGCATGCAGCCGCTAAACACAAATTTTTTCCAAAATGAACTATCGTATTGGTCAATAAATATCATTTATGCCTCTATCCAATACGTTATGAGCCCACACTTGGTAGGAATGGAATTCTCTGTGAGAGCAAAGATGGATCATGATTTGCCGGATCAGTTTTTAAAGCTGTGGACGGGTGCCGGCATTCTCCCGCCCCAAGCTATGAAGCGGCTCGATTTTCCAACGTTTCTAATAGGCATGATCGGGCTCGCACCAAACAGCCCGCCGAAGTTGACGTGTTCTCCCTCTTTCTTGCCGGGTACCGGGATGAGCCGTACTGCAGTGGTTTTCGCATTCATGACACCGAGGGCCATCTCATCGGCGATGATGGCGGCAATGGTATCGGCATCCACTGACCCCGGAATCGCCACCATATCGAGACCGACGGAACAGACGCAGGTCATCGCCTCTAGCTTTTCAAGACAGAGGGAACCTTCGCCAACCGCCTCTGCAAGCACGGAATCCTCCATTACCGGAATAAAGGCGCCACTGAGCCCGCCTATCGTCTTACTGGCAAAGATACCCCCCTTTTTCACGGCATCATTGAGCATGGCGAGAATGGCGGTGGAGCCCGGCGCCCCGACGGCATCGACGCCGAGTATCCTGAATATTTCCCCGACACTGTCACCGATGGTGGGGGTTGGAGCCAGGGAAAGGTCCACGACACCGAATTCGATGCCCAGGGATTTGGAGACTGCACGTCCGATGAGTTCGCCGCAGCGGGTCACCCGAAAGGTGGTCTGTTTGATTTCCTCTGCAAGTTCGTCCAACTGAAGGGTTCCGGGTTTTGGATGCTTCCGGATAAGGCGCTCCAACGCCCGAGCAATGACACCCGGTCCACTGACACCCACATTGAGGACGGCGTCAGCCTCTTCAAGCCCATGGATGGCTCCTGCCATGAAGGGGTTATCTCCAGGCTGATTGCAGAAAACGACAAACTTGGCGGCGCCGAAGCCGTCCTGGTCGGCGGTGTTCTCTGCAAGTTCCTTGACGGTCTTTCCCATCATCGCCAACGCGTCCATATTGATGCCCTTCTGGGTGGTGGCAATATTCACGGACGAGCAGACCTTGTCGGTCATGCTCAATGCCTCCGGGATTGAAGCAATGAGTTCCCGGTCGGTTTCCGTCATGCCCTTTTCCACCTGGGCGGAAAAACCGCCAAGGATATCGATACCGACCGTCGTAGCCGCCTGGTCAAGGGTTTGGGCAATGCGCGTAAAATCCACCCGGTGAAACCCGGCACCGACAAAGGCGATAGGCGATACGGCAATGCGTTTGTTCACTACCGGGATCCCGTACTTTTTGCTCATGTCATCGCAGGTGGCGACGAAGTTTCCGGCATAGCTGAGTATTTTGTCCTCTATCTTCTTGCAGGTCTTCTCCACGTTGCCGCAGCGGCAATCGAGGAGACTGATGCCCATGGTGACCGTACGAACATCGAGATTTTCCTTCTGAATCATTTCGACGGTGGCGAGAATCTGGCCTGAGCGTAACATGGTAATGGTTTCTCCTGTCCCGTTAATGTCCGGGCCGAAAATGTGAACGGCGCATCAGTGTAGCGTGACTTCGTTGGTTACCTGAAAGATGTCATTGTGCTGGATCATTACCGTCAAATTACTCTGTCGGGAGTATCCCTCCAGTTGTTCCTGAAGGGTTTCAATGGAGCAGGTGCACTTCTTCAGATCGAGTTGCAGAGCCATGGTGTACTGTTCGTCTTTCAGGGTGGTAGCCAGATCGATAATGTTGATATTGTGTTCATAACAGAACTGGCTGATCCCGTGGACGATGCCCGCCTTGTTCGGGCCATGGACGGTCAGAACATAGGTCTCCTCCGGCGTTCCGGTCCACTCATCATGCTTTGCGGGATCAATTTCCCTTATTGACACTTCGAACTTAAAGTCGGTCTTGATATGGGATATGGCGGCAACAAGATCTTCTTTGGTCACTTCGGGGTCGAAGGAAGCACTCAAGATCATGGTGAGATAGCCGCAGAGCACGGTCTGGTTCAGGTCGGCGACATCTCCTCCCAGCCTGTAGACGGCCCCTGTGATGTCCGCAATTATTCCCGGCCTGTCTTTGGACATCACCGAAATGATCATTTGTTTCGTCATAATCTTTACTCCCGGTAAGAGCTGGATTGTTTTTTTTAGTGAATTCAAGTTGCAAGTGCACCACGGGAATTCAGTTCCCCTGTTGTTCCAGGCAGTCGGACAGACGTTTTACCGCTTCACGCAGTTGTGCCCCGGCTGGATAGGAAAAATTCACGCGAATGTGGTGGTGTTCCGGCCGCTCACCATAGAAGGCCTCACCCGGCACAAAAGCAACCTTGAACTTCAGGGCCGTGTGAAACAACTGACGGGTGTCCACATTCTGCGGCATGCTGACCCAAAGGAACATACCCCCCTCCGGATGAGTCCAAGTCACCCCTCTCTCCGGTGGAAAGTGCTCCGCCATGGCGTTCAGAAAAATTCCCAATTTATCGCCGTAGTAAACACAACATCGCTCGAAATAGGCCTCGAGGTCAACTTCGCTGAGAAAAGCGGCGCACATGTCCTGGTTGTATTTAGGTGTGTTCAGTGTGCTGCCTTCCTTTATGTTGGTCATCTTGTCAATCACTTCCGGCGGTCCGATATTGAATCCGACCCGCATACCCGGGCAAAACAGCTTGGAAAAAGTGTAGACTCCAATGACATGACCACCGCCTCTCTTCTGATCCAGGCTGAAAAGCGACGGCAGCATGGCCCCCTTGTAGCGCAGCCTTCGATAGGGGCTGTCTTCGATGATCACAACGCCGAAACGGTCGCTGAGATCCAGCAGACTTTCGCGTTTGGCCAGACTCATGCTGACTCCGGAAGGGTTCTGGAAATCGGGCACCACGTATATGAATTTCGGCATGCGACCCGAAGTGCGGCAATCTGACAAAACTTTGTTCAGGCTTTCAACGTCGAGGCCATCGGGCTCGAGGTCTGCGCCGAGATAAATGGGACGCTGCATCTGGAATGCGGCCAGCGCCCCGGCGAACGTGGGGCGCTCCACAACCACGGCATCGCCCGGGTCCAGAAACAACCGCCCGGCCAAATCCAGACCCTGCTGCCCGGACGTAGTAATCATGATGTTGTCGGGTACCACACGGATACCGTCGACCTTAAGAAAAGCAATGACGGCATCGATCAACTCGGCCTCCCCCCGGACGTTTGAATACTGCATGATGTGGTCGAGGTCGCGGTCGAAACGCTGCCGGGTCGCCATCTGCAATTCCGCTCGAAGAAACAGTTCCGGTGACGGCAGTCCGCCGGCCAGAGAGATGATCGTCGGATCGTTAATTAAACCCAACA
>CAYOIU010000369.1:0-4144 GCA_964404085.1 uncultured Desulfobacteraceae bacterium
CTTCCAGGTGGCACCGGCGCTCTTCGAGAGGCTGGGTGCTGAAACAGTGATCCTGTCCGCCGAACCGGACGGGAAAAATATCAACGATCACTGCGGATCCCAGTACCCGGAGGCGCTGAGAGAAGAGGTCTTGAAGACCGGCGCCCAGGCCGGGCTGGCCTTTGACGGTGATGGGGACAGGGTGGTGGCCGTGGACGAGAAGGGTTCCATCTTCACAGGAGATCAGATCCTTGCCATCTGCGCGGGAATGCTGAAAGGCCAGGACGGACTGAAGAACAACCTGGTGGTGAGCACCATCATGAGCAATATGGGCCTGGGATTCGCCCTGGAGGAGATGGGTATCCACCTGGCAGCCACCGGCGTGGGAGATCGCAACGTCATGGAGGCCATGAAGGAAAGGAAGGCCATCCTCGGGGGCGAGGAATCGGGTCACATCATTTTCCTGGATCATCACACCACAGGCGACGGCATCCTGTCGGCCCTTCAACTCCTTTCCGCCATGCAGTGGTTTGACAAGCCCCTCTCGGAACTGGGAACCATGATGACGGTATTCCCCCAGGCTCTCCTGAACGTTCCGGTCAGGGAAAAGCGGGAATTTGCCGAGGTACCTGGGCTTCTGAAGGTGATTCGACACGTGGAGGAGGCCCTTGCGTCCCGGGGAAGGGTCCTGGTGCGCTATTCCGGCACCGAGCCCCTTTGCCGGGTCATGGTGGAAGGAGAAAACAGGGACGATGTGGAACAATATGCCGAAGAGATTGCGGAGAGCCTAAAAGAGGCGATGGGTTATCCAAACTCCTCGGACTCATCTGCCGGGTAAAAGAGGAAGAGGCTCTCTTCCCTGACCTTTTCCGGATCCTCCCGGAGGAGGTAAGCCTCGGCATCCTTCCGAAAGACCCTGGCCTGCCTTTCCATGGCCAGGAGTTCTTCGGCTGCCCCTGAATTCCTCAGAAGCATCTTGGTTTCGAGAAAGAGGTCCTCGCTCCCACAGAGGAGGGTGCCTTCGTGGATGATCTTGCAGGCAAGTTTGTGGCGGAAAGTGTCAAAGCGGACCTGTTCCCGGACCCTGGATGTCCTTTTGACCACGTAATCGATCTCTTCCCGAACATGGGGGGTAATGAGCAACCGGTATTTTTCCTGAAAGATGGCATCGTCCAACCGTTTCATTCGTTTTTCCGGGAAGTCGTCGGGCACAATCACGACGACATCCATGTCCGAACCGTTCACCAGCTTCCCCGTACTCCGCTCAGGCCTGGGCACATCGTGGGCCATGTTGTACACAATATCCCCGGCAATGATAAAACAGACCTCTTCCTTAAGCGGGGTTTCGCTGTCCACCCGGTCGGCAAGGGCGGACATGGTCAGGTAGGCCAAGTCGAGTTTGGAGCGGCTCACGCCTTCAATGTGGGTTTCGCTTTCCCGGCACTTTTCCTGGACAGCCTTCTCTTGCCCGGACGGGCCGACAACGCTGTAGGTGAGGAATTCCCTGAAGATGGACGGGGAAAGTCTGGCAAACCCCGGAATCCTTCGATCCAGTCTGAGGTATTGGGTTCCCAGAGTACGGATGACGAGTTGTTCTGAAAGGCGGCAGGACCTCCACAACAGGAGCCCGTCCCCTCCCAACCGATTCCACAGTTCGGAGCCCAAGAGGGGCCCGGTTTTTTCAAGGAGACTCAGGATTTGCTTTTCCATTTGAGAGATTCTATCATGGAAAGATTGGGCGGACAAGCTTAACCCCTGATCCAACTTCATCCTGAAGGCACCTTGGAGGGAGAAAAAGGCATGGACCGAGAACAGAAGACCATCGAAGACCTGGGGGAATTCGGATTTATCCGATCCATTATGAAAGGCTGCCTCCATTCCCCCGAAGGCGTCATCCAGGGCATAGGCGATGATTGCGCAGTCTTGGGCCCGCATAACGGAAAAGCCCTTTTGTTCACCACGGACCTCTTGATCGAGGATCGCCATTTTCTCCTTGCAAAGACCTCTCCCTTTGAACTGGGCTGGAAGGCCATAGCCGTCAACCTGAGTGATATTGCGGCCATGGGCGGCAGGGCCAACCACGCATTTGTCTCTCTTGCCATTCCCTCCCGCACGGGAGTAGCTTTTCTCAACGGGCTCTATGACGGGATGAAGGACCTGTGCCACCGTTTTGGTGCCAATCTCCTGGGCGGGGACACGTCATCTTCTCCCGGCGGACTTTTCATCAATGTGGCGGTCATGGGTGAAATAGCGGTGGAGGCGGTCCTTTACCGGAAAGGGGCCTCTCCAGGTGACCTCATCTACGTGACGGGCAGCCTGGGCGGTTCGGCGGCGGGCCTGAAACTGCTCAAGGGAGTGTTGTCGGGCCCGGAAGAACTCCGGAAATCCCTGGTTGCCTTGCACAACCGCCCGGAGCCCCGGTTGTTGGCCGGGCGGTTGATCGCCGAATCCCGGGCTGCATCCGCCATGATAGATGTGAGTGACGGACTCCTGGCGGATCTCAATCACATCTGTGAGGCGAGCCATGCGGGAGCACGGATCTTCATGGAACAACTTCCGGTCTCCAGGGAACTCGCCTTCCTCTGCCGAGATCAGAAAATGGATCCAAGGGAACTGGCACTTCATGGGGGCGAAGATTACGAACTCCTTTTCACCGTGCCACGGGAAAAAAGGCAGATCATTGAAGGGGTCATGGAAGAGAAGGGGGTTTGTCCAATCACCCGAGTCGGCGAGATGACGAAGGGAAAGGGAATCAGGGTGGTCAATAAGGATGGGGTTGAAGAAGAGTGGGTCAGCGAGGGCTTTGACCACTTTCGTTCATGAGATTGATGAAAATATCCAGGGCGCGATCCGTTTCTTCCTTGAGAACCCTGGCATTCTCTTCACGGATTTTTCGGATTCCCAGACCCAGCCGCAGAAAATCGAGGAACTGCGGGTCCAGCCCCAGGAGATGCGTGCGGGGCGCATCCTCCCTGGTTGTGAACCCTCTGAATCCGGCCATGAGCCGGCTTGATAAGGCACAAAAGGCCCGGGCAAAAGCCCTGCTTTCCAGCCAGTGGACGCGGTCCTGTTGAACGATACGTGTCACCAGGTAGGCTTGAGAACGGGGATCCGGAAAACCATTGAGGAGGGGATGGTCCTTAAAGAAATCGATCCGGTTGATCTCCAGCCCCCTTTTTTCAGTGGCGATTCTCTCAAGGAGGCCCGGTCCCCAGCCCATAAGCTTGAACAGGGGGTTGAACCGCCTGCTGGAGTACCGGAAGGTATCCAGTCCGTCTGCCAGGTGGAGCCAGAAGCGTCGTGTCTCAACAGGAAGATCCAGAAAGGTCCTGGATTCAGGGCAACTCTCCCGCCTGCACTTCTCCCCGTAATCCACCCGGCATCTTAGATCCTTTCCGCCATGGCGGGCGGGATGAAGCAGGCATCCCGCCTGTCTGAAAGAAGGATCCAGGTATCCCAGTGCCCAGCAACTGAAACCGGTTATGGGCCTGGTAGGGCTGTCCTTTTCAATGAATTCCCGGGTGTTTTCTCTCAGTATCCTCTGGAGGATCGTCCGGTACTGAACGTGTTCGTATCCTTCGGGACGGATGGGAGGGCAGCAGGCAAAACAGCTCTTTTCCGGATCCGGCAGGCAGAGGGTGGGATCGGGGTCATCGGGGTCGGGGGAGCCCGGGATCGGGTTCTTTCTCATGACCTTTTTTCGGGTTCCCGGACGCTGCTCACGAGATCGCCCCGCCGTTTCCTGGCCAACTCCCGCTTGTCGGCCACCTCATCGGACTCATCCACGATTTCACGGCCCAGGATCTCTTCAAGGATATCCTCGAGGGTGATCAATCCGGCCAGGCCGCCATATTCATCAAGGACCACGAAGAGGTGCTGCCTGAGCTCCAGGAACTCCACCAACACCCGATTCAATGCGGCGCTTTCAGCGACAAAATGGACGGGCCGCATGAGCTGTGCCAGACCTACTTCTTCTCTTCCGTGGGAAAGGGCGATGAAGAGTTCCTTGGTCAGCACAATGCCGACCACGTCCTCCTGGTCGCGATCGTACACGGGGAATCGGCTGTGTTCCCACTTTGTGGCCATTTCACAGGCATCTTTCAGGGTGAGGTGCTCGTTGAGGGAAAAGATGACCGTTCTTGGGGTCATCACGTCCCTGGCAGTC
>CAYOIU010000370.1:0-4104 GCA_964404085.1 uncultured Desulfobacteraceae bacterium
TAGCCAATCCCACATGACCACGCCCATAGGGCGTGGATTTCTACACCGAATTAAAGGCGTCCGGGCCCGGAGGACCGGCTCCATTTCATACTGAATTCAGTGTAAGGCCTTCAAGGCCTTCCTGAGCGATTCCGTACCCTTTGCCGCCAGTGCGTGCATTTCCCTGACATGCCTGCCGCTCTCTTCCATCCCGGCGGATTCAAGTTCTTCGGCAAACGATAGGTATTCTTCTTCGTGATGATCATTATGCGTAATCCAGTGATCCAATCGAATCCTTGCTTTTTCGTGAAAATCCATTATTTGTTATTCCTCTCGATCCGTTTTTGACTTCAAATTTGATGACTTCGCAAAAAGTCATCATCGTGCCCATGGACGGGCACGCAAATCAATGGGGGGCAGTACAACCCTTTGATTTGTAAGGAAATCGAAAATCACACTTTTCGGTTTCCGTCAGTAAAAAGTCCATGGACGGACTTTTTACGGTTACATCAAATTTGGAAAAGCCCTCACGGCACCTTGGGAGGCCTCCTTAGCAAGGTTAAGTAATGCGGCACATCATGTCAATAAAATTTGACGATTTAGATGCGCCTGAAGAAGCGGACTTTTTATTGACTATTGTTTCCCTTCAGGTTACTATCCACTGCGATAAGCGGTGCGGTATTCGAGGTATCCGGGGACCTCGCCATATTCCGACTTTCGGGCCCACCGGGAATCCATGAACCCGCCGAAAGCGTTGCGCTTGAGCGGTCACTCACAAGCTAAGGGAGGTCAAGTATGTCGAATGATCAAAGCATACTGAAAGACAAAAAGATACTTATTGTGGACGATGAACTTGATATCCTTGAAACCCTGGAAGAAATGCTGGACATGTGCCTGATAGATTCAGCACCCAATTTTGAAACGGCCAGGAAATTCCTGGAGAAAAACCATTACGACGCCGCCCTCTTGGACATCATGGGGGTGCGCGGCTATGACCTGTTGGAACTTGCCACCAGCAAAGGCATCCCCGCCCTCATGCTGACAGCCCATGCGCTGAGTCCCGATAACCTGATCAAATCTATCAAGAAAGGTGCCCAATCCTACGTACCGAAAGACAGAATTGCGGATATCACCACGCACCTTAAGGAAATATTTGAAGAGCAGGAAGGAGAAAAACCCAAGGGGGCGTGGTTTGAAAGATTGAAGCCGTTTTTTGACAGGAAATTCGGTGCTGCTTGGCGAGATGAACATCGAGAGTTCTGGGAAGAATTTGACAAAAGCTATCGGGTTTCCAAAGACGAACTGAGCAAAATCATGTAAAACCTATTCCATTGCCGCAAGTCTCATTGCCTTGGGAGCGGTATTTTGACAATGAATTCGGCCCCCTGCCCTTCGTCGCTCGAGAGGATCATCTTGCCGCCCATATCTTCCAGCAGGACCATGACGCCGGCCAGACCTAGGCCATGCCCCCTCACGGAACAGGTATCACCGGGATCCAGCTGGAAATAACAATCAAATATCTTCCTGTGATACTCTGTAGGAATCCCTTCACCGTCATCTTTTACACAAATAAGGAGCGTTTCCCCTTCAAGAGAGGCCTTCAGCTCAACCGAACTTTTTCGATATTTCAAGGCATTGCTCAAGAGGTTTCTTAGGATCTGCTTCAATTTCCTTTCATCAAGACGAAAGTCCTCACCCCACAAAGAATCCTCAATGTTCAGATGAAGTCCTTCGGTCTCAAGGATGGCCTTGAGCCCCTCCAGGTCATGTGATCCCCTGATTTTCTCGGATATTTTGGAGTCGGCCAGGTCGAAAATCTCAATGAGTCCATCTTCAAAAAGGTTGCAGATCTGGACACTTGCTACATTCGTCATTCCTTGTCTCGATCTGCTGAGTTCAAGGGCATCACCCACCAGATTTTGAGTAACCTTGGTGTTCCGGAGAGCCCTCTTAAGCACTTTTATCTGTTTCTCCGTGAGGGCGCCGTATTTTTCCTGACGATTCAGCAACGATGTGATGCCGGCTTCGATAACGGCCAGGGGGACTTTGAGGTCGTGAATGAGAAGGTCAATCTTTATTCTGTTTTGGCCCATGGGATTTTCCTTCTCCGACAATGGATGTCTTTCGCTCTCTGGTTCCGTCGGGTTGCGCGATTTCTGCAGGTTTTTTGGATTATTAAAAAGAAGCGTCAACAATTTATCAAGCATTTTTTTATACCGTGTCCCGAAAGCGTATCTTATGAGGGCTCTTCCTTCACATATAAAATTTACCGCGTAAAGAGGACGCCCGTATAGCCGACAAAGCTGTTGTCCGGGCGCACATCATAACTCGTCTTGTAGACCAGGGTTTTACCGTGCAGCGCCCCCAGTTCACGGGCAGCGGAAATTGCGGCAGCGGCAGCGCCTGAGCAGCAGGCGTTATGATTTTCCAAGGATTCTTCTATAACTCCTTTTGCGTCCATCTCCTGCATCAGTTCCACAATCCGCCGATCGTTCACCTCTTTGACCCAGTTTACCGCCGTCTCTCCGGTTCCCTTGGGAACAAAACCGTAGTTGTAGCCATAATGGGTCAGGTCGGTGGAACCCAGTACCAGCGTCCTGCGCCCCTTTTCCACACAAATCTCCGCCACCCGCCTTCCGATATCAAGAGACATGGACACGGGTGGCAGCCCCATCGGGACAATTTTTACATCCGGCATGAAGTACTTTATGAAGGGCAGTTGTAACTCGATGGTATTGTCCTGATCGTACTGCGTCACCGTTTCAACCGCAAAAGCATATTCCTGCACAAGGGCAGTTGCCACCTCGGAATCGATTTCCAGTGGACCCAGGGGAGTCTGCCACCCACCTTCGGCCATAATGTAGTTGGCGCTGGCGGCATGAAGATGTCTTCCAATAATCAGGACCGTATCACACTCACCCTGGTTGCCAAGGCACTGCACCACATTACTGGCAATGGAACCCGAAAAATACCACCCGGCATGGGGTACGATGCCTCCCACTATCCGTCCCTTATCAACAGGGCATGGGCCGGCCTCTTTGGAGAACGCATCAATGGCCATTCGGCATTCCGCTTCTTTTCCGGGATACCAGGAACCTGCAAAATCAGCCGGTCTCAAAGCCATCTGGATCACCTCTCTAGAAAAACTTTTTCAAGGATGATGACAAGAAAATAGCAAGAGCTTTGTCTTGACCTTGAATTGTGGAACAAGTCACTTGTTTTTTCAAGGGGAAACTTCCAGAAGGGTCGTCTAAGGAAGTCGAGTGGTAGCGTTCAAATGTGTTTTGGTCTTGCTGGCGGAATGATATCCTGCTACGATATCTTTTCGGCTGAATACATCAGTGTGGAGTATTTCTCATGTCCGTGAATATTGTTGAATGGATTGTCAAGATACCGGTTCTTCTGTTTGCCATCACCATACACGAATATGGTCATGGAAAGGCGGCCTTGTCTCTTGGAGACCCCACCGCCAAGGAACACGGGCGACTGACATTGAACCCTTTGAGTCACCTGGATCCCATGGGGGCCATTTGCCTCTTCCTGTTCAATTTTGGGTGGGCGAAACCTGTCCCGGTGGATACGCGGTATTTTCAGAATCCGCGAAGGGACATTATTCTCATGTCCATGAGCGGTCCTGTGTCCAACCTGGCGGCGGCTTTGATAGCCGGTCTTTTCATCCGTTACTTCATGTTGCCGTGGGAAATCTACCAGAGGGTATTGATCTACCTCATATTGATGAACGTGGGTCTGGGTCTTTTCAATCTCATTCCAATCCCCCCACTTGACGGCTCTCACATCCTGGAAAACGTGCTGCCGCTAAAGGCCTCCATCGTCTATCGGAAATTCAGGCGCTATGGTGCGTTTATCCTGATCGCCGTGGTCCTGCTCGACAATTTCGCCCATACCGGTATCCTGAATCGGGTCCTGGTCTACCCGATGATTTATGTATCGCACCTCTTCGGGGGTGATAATCTCTTCCGCATGTTACGGCTTCTACAGTGAGTGCTGAGGAGCCGCAAGCGACAACCTATGAACAACGAATGGGAACCGAACCTGACAATCTTTTTCAGATGCTTTCTAAACACTCCGGAGGGGATGGACGGTTATTTGGGGTTTAGCGATACG
>CAYOIU010000371.1:0-4063 GCA_964404085.1 uncultured Desulfobacteraceae bacterium
CGCCGGCTTCATCTCGCCGGCGCAGCATTTCCCAATTCGTTTTGAAATTGGCTCGATAATAATATATTATTGATTGTACCATCCACCTCCAATGAGGAAGTGCCTCATGGTGAAACCCCTCAAAATGTGCCTACTTTGCTCCTGACAGGACGTTTGTTCTGTTCGGAGCGAAGAATGGAGTGTAGGGAAAAAGGGTTTCGGCCCTCGTTCTACGGACTGTGCCTGAAGTTCTAAGCCGCAAATGGTCACTCCTTGGTACCTTTCACTTTATGTTCCATACGCTTACTTAAGAGAGTCTCGTCTGGCCCACCATTCTGCGTGGGGGATTTCCCTGTTCACACTAATCAAGAAATCATCCAGCATACGTTTATGCCGATTAACACTTGCTTAGCGTAGGGGAGAGCGTTGCTGGAAAGAAATTACGGGTTGATTCTTTTCTCAATGATGAAGGAAAGTAAGATGGGGCTTCCGACTCCCAATCGCAACGTCGTACAGATAGACCCAAGTTTTAAACGGTCTTTCTGATGGTATCAATATGTTGCCTTTACGGAGATGCTCGTATCACCTACGAGGTTTTTTTCTTCTCTCTCGATGAAGGCAAACCAATCTGAAGTATTGATTCATCTATTCGAAAAAGGAGGGATGCTATGAAACAATTATTAATAAGAATGGCAATATTCACCTCACTATTTCTTCTCACAAATACCTCAGCATTGGCCAGTATGATACGCACGTTTGATAGTTACCATGCTTTCATTTCTTATGGTTATGACAGCCGTGAATGGGTAATGGACAGACTGAGATATAGTGCAGGTGAGATGTCGATTATGTTGAGTAACTGGGGTTATGATATGCATCTTTATGGATATTATGAGGATGGTACAACAGTTGTTGATGCCTTAGAAGATATGGTTGATTATGCCTCTTCCGACGAACTGCTCTTTTTCTATTATGTTGGCCACGGTGGAGGCTATTACCCACCCATCGGCAGTGGAGGAATACCAGATAACAATAGTGATGAAAGTCAGACAGAAGACCCGTTGCCCCCTGGAATTGCCGCAGACCTGTGGGACGAATATCTGTGGTATGACCCTACAATTGCGGGTGGGGGATATATTCTTGACGATGACTTCGGCCAGTATATTCACGATATTCAGTTGCAATCTGGCTGGGTAACAGGGGTAATTGATGCTTGTCACTCAAATGGTATGTTAGATGGGGAAGCGGACGGTCAAGGCTTTATAGGGAAAGAAAGTGTATGGATGACAGCTGCTACAGAATGGGAACATGCCAAGCTTGGCTATCCTTGGGCCTATTTAACGAATAACTTGGTGGCTCAAGCACCTTCATCACTGACGGGTCTAGATCAATTGAAGGATTTCGAATCGTGGTTTTATCGCGCAGGGATCTATCCCCATTCTACTCCCCAGACATTTGGCATTAAAGTATATGAGGACGACGGACACACCAGTACAAAAGTCTACTTTCCTCCCGTCCCGGAGCCGGCCACCATGCTCCTCTTAGGTTCGGGGCTCCTCGCGCTTGCGGGTTTAGGAAAAAAATTCAGGAAGCACTAATCCAATATCTCCAATCAATCAACTACGGCAGGGTCATCACGACCCTGCTTTTTTTGAGCAGGTAATGGGAGATGGGTAATCCTTTCTCCTTTTACCTTTGTCCTTTAACCTTTAACCTCGCCGAAGGCGCTGCCTCAACGGCGACCTTGTCTATCTTGTTCCTCATCTTCAGGTTGCGGTTAGGCTCCAGGGACTTCCTCACCGCTAGGTCCGCAAAGCCGATTGCATCTCCCCATCTCGTTTCGCCTTCTTTTCAGTGACATTTTTTGGCAGCTTCTGCAACGGTCTCTTTACTATAAGGACGACCTCCAGGTCCCTCGCTGGTCACAAAGTTATGAAGTGACATATGAAAAAAAAGGTGTTAAATTATTACAAACTTGGAAAATCAGGGCTGGAAAGATTTGGAGGAAGAATATTATGTCGGAAAAACCACTGTTCATTCGGGCGGAGTGGGACGATGAGGCAAACGTTTGGGTGGCGACGAGCGACGATGTGCCAGGGCTTGCGACTGAGGAAGAAACTGTAGAGGGTTTGATTCAAAAGCTAAAAATCATGATCCCAGAGCTTCTCCAGGCTAATGGAAATCCACCACAATATCAAGTTCCTTTCGAAATTTTGACCCGTCGATTTGAACTGTCTCAACAAAAAGACGGGTGATGGCTGACTACACCAAGCAGCTGAAAAAGCATCTGCGTAAGGCAGGCTGCCAATTCGAACGACAGGGGCGAGGCGATCACGAGATTTGGTACAGCCCCAATACGAGACTCCGATTCGTGGTTGATGACCACATCAAATCCCGGCACACCGCAAATGCAGTTTTGAAGCAGGCGGGTTTACCAAAGAGATTCTGATCTATTTTGCTGTCTCGCCACCTAGCCGCCCGGCTTTCCCCCCTTAGCATTCCTTCGTGCTCTTCGTGGTGAACAATCACCTCCCAGCCTCCACAGAAGGCTTTTGCCTCAAGTGAAGCGACCCTCAAGGGCGAAGCCCGCTCCTCACACCTAACGCGGCTCGTCCCCTTGAGCTGTCAGCTATCAGCTATTTTGTTTTCCTGTTCTTTCAACCGTCTGTGTCAGTCTGTGTGGGTCTGTGGCAAATTTTCGACGTACTAGTTCTTGTCCATCTGTTTTGAAAAAATGCAGGTTTATTTATCCTCTCGCATGAGCTTTTCCACTTCCCAGCCTTTCTGCCTTTCACCATTCTCCTTTGACCTTTGTCCTTTTGCCTTTATCCTCTATCCTCACCCCAGGTGTCGCCTCAAGCGAAGCGGACCTCAAGGGCGAAACCCGGCCCTAACGCCTAACGCGGATCACCATAGCGTTAACTATGCCGCCCCATGGCATCCGATCGCATACTGATAGACTTCCTCCTGTAAGGCGCATTGGCGGCTCCAGTCGTATTCTAATGCCAGCTTTCTCGCGTTTTCCTCTAACTCCAGCCGCAGGTCATCATCTTTGAGAGCTCTTATTACCTGCCTGGCAAAATCATCCGGGGAGTTGCCGATAAGAATATTTTCGCCGTGAGTAACCTTGAGCCCCTCACAACCCACCGAAGTCGAGACAATAGCCTTTTTCATACCCATCGCATCAAGGATTTTGAGACGGGTTCCGCTTCCAATCCTTATGGGGACCACAACCACGGCACTCCTCGCAAGGTAGGGTCGTATATCGTCCACGAAACCCGTTGTCGAGACGCGTTTGTCTGACTGGGCCGCCGCCACAATTTCTTTTGGAGGCGATGTGCCGACAAATGTCATCCTGGCTTCCGGTAGGGCTTTTCTGAGCAAAGGAAAGATTTCTCTCCAGAAATAGAGAACTGCGTCCCTGTTGGTGTGAACATCCATATGGCCGATCCACAGTATAGAGTTTTTCGTGACCTGCTCACCCGAAGGCTTGAAATATTGGGTATCCGTACCATTGGGAACAGCGAAAACCCTGTTCTTCACCCCCATGCCCCTCAAAATTTCCTTGTCTTTCTCGGAGACGACTACACAAGCGTCGTAGCGCTCCATGGAATTGATCTCATATCTCCTCAGCTTCTTGTGCTGAATTCCCAGATAAATCTTTTTCAATGGATTCCTCTCAGCTTTGGACCATCGGTACAACCTGAGAGACTCTACGTTGTGATTAACAAGAATCTTGGGAAGGTAGGGAAATTCATCCAGGTATACGGACAGCGGGAGCAGGTCCACGTGAACAAGATCAATTTCTTCGTCTAATAATATTTCTCTGATCTTTTGCCTCATCAGGACAGAATTATATTTTTGAGCGACAAAAGGGAGCCCGGAAAAGAGGTTGGAAAATAGCGCGGCGCCCAGCCGGATCCTCGACTGATCAACAGGAATTCGGAACTGGTGCACCGATGAACAAAAGCTTTCAAGATGCTCGACGTTCTGTTTTTCAACTTCGCAATCAAGCTGAGTAAATGTCAGAAAATTTACCCTGTGGTTCAGCGCAGCACCTCTCAAAATATGGTATGTGCGAAGA
>CAYOIU010000372.1:0-4062 GCA_964404085.1 uncultured Desulfobacteraceae bacterium
TTTCTTGAATCGGCATTCGTTGAAGACGGCCAGGTGCATATTTGTTCCGGTCAGATTAGCACCGCCGAAATCGGATTTCAGGAAAATGGATTCATTGAGACGTGCTCCCGACAGGTCCGCGCCTGCAAAATCAACCCCTTCGAAGATCCCTCCGGCCATGTTGATATGGCCCAACTCCATGGCTGAACAATCCGCATTTGAAACGATTTCTCCGCGGCCGATAAGGCCTTCTATTTCTTCTTTTGACAGCCGGGAAGGCTGCAACCCGGCTTGAAATTGTTTGCGAATCTTATCGCGCAAATCATCGGAGGTCATTGTGATATCCACCGATTTATGGAGGTCTTGGCTAGGTTTGCCTCTCCGATATTCGTGTTCTTGAATTTCACTTTCATGAAATCCACCATGCAGAGATTGGCTCCTCTGAGGTCCGTGTTGTCCAGGTGAGCCTTTTGAAGAGATCCCCCGAACAGATTGATGGCAACCATTCTTGCGTTGGTCAGGTTCGCCTTTGAGAATTGGGTCTCTTTGGCAATTGATCGATAAAAATTGGCCTCGTCTAAATGACACTCACTGAAATCGGTCCCTGAAATGTCAGCCTTTTCAAAGGTTGATTTTGAAAAGTCAGACCCTCTCAGATTGGCTTGAGTCAACCTTGCATTTGAAAAGTCAGCATTCTGAAAGGAGCATTCATTCAGCAGACGGATATTCGTTAATTCGGCTCCTCTAAAAAGGGACTTGTCTGCATTCACGCCTATCAATGTGGCTGAAGAGAGATTCGCCCGTGAAAAATCGCAGTGTTGCAGAGAACCATTCAGAAAAAAAGACTCACTCAGATCGGCCTCAACGAACGTGGTGCCTCTAACATCGCTTTCCATGAACCGGCACTTCTTCATCAGCGCTCCGGTCATGGTTGTTTCCGTGAGTAGGGCCTCGGAAAAATCCGCTTCTTCGAGGGTTGTGCTACTGAGATCTGCATGGTGAAGGATGGCCTTGACCAGTACCGCCTTGGCAAGATCGGCGCCCCGAAAATCAGCGTCGGAAAGATCGGCCTCTCCCAGGCCTGCTGAACCCATTTTTGCTGAAGCGAGTCTGGCGCCGGAAAGATCGGCACGTATCAGGACACAACCGCTGAGATCGGCACCCTCGAGATTTGTGTCGGAAAGGTTGGCTCTTTCAAGAAAAGACCCCTGTAGGTCAATACCGGGGAGATCAAGGTTGGAAAGATCGACGCCGGTAAAATCCCTGCCTGTGAGGCTTTCCCCTTTGCGGTGGGCGGCGAGGATTTCGTCTTTCATGCGTGCCAGATCTTCCTTCCGGGAAAGGAGGGCCGGGGGAAAATAGTGGCCATATTCCCTGTAGGCTTTGTTGAGCATTTTTTCCGCCTGGTAAATACTGTTTTCTGCTTCAGGATCATTGATCCCTGAATTCCTCATTTGAGCGATTGTCTCTTCAGCCGAGAACTTGAGCCGGGGAGCCGGTCTTTGTTGGGCCTCTTTCACCAGGAGATCGTAATCAAACCCCTGTTCTGCGAGGACCTTACGGGCCTCTTCTTTCGCCTGCGCCTGACTCTTTTCGATAAATTCGGCCAGGTTTTCCATATTGTCCAGATCCATTTCCGGAGCTTCAGAAGGAGCAGGTTCGCATTTTTCCGGATCAACGCCGGCATCCTTCAACCGGGCCTTGATCTTTTCTTTTTCTATCTCCGACCTTTTTTTCATGTTGGTTGCCAGCAGTTTTTCTCCGACAATAAGCTTGGCCTCATCGTCCTCCATCATTTCAGCCAGACCGGACTTTTCACCGGGTGGTATGAGGTCTTTTTCATTCAGCCCAAACAGGTACCCTTTTTCTTTATCCAGCCTCTTTGCAAGGGCCTCCTGATAATGGTCCAGAGGCTTTTTGTCATCCGACAGCCGTTCATAGGCAACAAGCAGGTGGGTAATATCTTCGGCATCGTCTGCCGCCGTTTCAATGGTCCCGCGGCAGGTTACTATTCCTTTTTGAGCGTGGGGAAAAAGCCAGACCGTATCAGGGTGCAGTGCTATTTCCTTGAAAACCGGATCGCCTTCAATACCCTGGTTGATGAAACAGCGCGAGCGGATCCCTGGAAGTTTCCCGGTGAGAAGCGACTCCTGCGAATGCATCCCCTCAATCTCAAACAATTCGTCTCCCTTGAAAAAACCGTCTAGCCGCTGATCAGCAGGGGCCGTGTTGTAATAGGTCCAGTCCAGGTCCTCGGCAAGGCCCGGAAAGCGCTCATTGAGCCATTTCTCATCAAAGGTTCCTGCCTTTGAAGCGCGCTGGGGCCATGTCATATCGAGCGGTGCGAACCCCGCAGGCTCGGGTCTTTCTTTGGGAGAAGTGATCAGCCCATTTGGATCTTCAACATTGGGCAATGG
Organism: uncultured Desulfobacteraceae bacterium; assembly: GCA_964404085.1. Taxonomy (GTDB): domain Bacteria; phylum Desulfobacterota; class DSM-4660; order Desulfatiglandales; family Desulfatiglandaceae; genus CAYUCJ01. Next base: position 2,397 of record CAYOIU010000372.1, read on the forward strand.
CACGAGATCCTTGCCGTTTCCGATCGAAATTGGTTCCATTCCCTTGCCAAGGGGATTCAGGGGAAATTGGGGGCCGCCGAAAGCGTTTTCATAGGAGATATCCATGACTGTCATGGGTTCCGGGTCGGTTGTTTTGATGAATTCACCCGCCCCCCGTTTCCAGTATCGATCTCCGAATACATAAAGGGTCTTGTCAATTCCGGCCAGCTTGATACGAACCTTTCCTCCCGAAACCGGTTGGTTGTTTGTTGAATAGTACTTGCCGGTCAGAACAACTTCTCCCCTGGGCTTGGGCATGCCGAAGTCCAGTATGGCCTCTTTTCCCAATTCCTTGGCCGCAAATTTCCACATGTCGATCTCGGACAGCAGTTGGCCGGCAGGGGTGAACGGGAAGAAACTGAAAACGGTCACGACAAAATAGGACCTGTTGCCATTTTCATAGGTCTTATAAAGGATCCCTTGTTTTAGCGGTTTGATGACCTTCATGCGTTGTTTACCCGACGGTCCCTCATTTCTTTAAAGGATCTCCTGTGGCGCCTGCAAAGATGGCGGCCTCCACATCGATGTTAGAAAAATCAACGCCTTCAAGGACAGCTCTTACGAACATGGCATCGCCGGCCTTGGCTCCAGCCAGGTTTGCATCAGTGAGATCGCATTCCAAGAAGCGGACTTTCCTGGCACTAGCTTTTTGCAGATTGGCGTTTCTGAAAACTGCCCCGGTACAATCTGCTTCATCCAGGACAGATTCAGTCAGGATGGCTCTTGTTAGATCGGCCTGGACAAGGACCGCCCGGGTAAGGTCCGCCCTTTTGAGGTCTGCGCCGGTCAGGTTGGCCTGGCCCAGGCAGGCCTCTGAAAGTTTTGCCGATGGGAGAAACGCCTTTGTAAAATTGGTCCTCACCAGGACACATTTTGTGAAATCGGCCCCGCGCAGATCGGCCCCGGAAAAGTTGGCCCCTTCCAGAAAGGCTTCTTTGAAGTCAATGCCCCTCAAATCCGTTTCTGACAGGTCAATGCCGGAAAAGTCCTTGCCAGAAAAACTCTCACCCGTCTCATATTCGGCCAGGACCCTCTCCTTCATTTGCGCTTTCTCTTCCTCATCGGGCAGGGCGATGTGCGGAAAGGCATAGCCGTATTTTCTGTAGGCGTCATTGTAATTCTGTTCCGCTCTGCGAATGGCCTCTTCGATTTCCGGATTGTTCATCCCGGCCGCCCGTATTTTCTTAATTGTTTCTTCGGCTGAAAACTTGGGCGTTCCAGCGGTCTTGTCGGCCGGCCTGGAAGCGCTGATGATGTTCTCGTTATCCATTACTGAAAGGCCTCCTCAATAAATGACTACACCTTGATCCTCTTTGATGATGGCGAATCGGAAAAAAGAATCCAAATATTCTACATAATATTCCATAACGTTGAAATAGACTGTTTCACACCGGCGGTGTCCAGTTCAAATGTCTTGTTTTCAATTTTCCCGCTGGGATCATTGGAAACCCTAGGTCCCGCGTTCAACTCTATCATTCCTCCGATATTAATCGCCATTTTTAAGGCAACCACCAACTCAAAAAAACCGCCGATTTTTATGTCCGATTTAAGACCAATGAAGATTTCGCTGGCGACAGAGAGGGAAATAGACGACTTGGCCCCGACGAAGACCTCACTTTTTCCCCCG
>CAYOIU010000373.1:0-4041 GCA_964404085.1 uncultured Desulfobacteraceae bacterium
TGCACTTGGCAACTCATTTCTACATGGACGGCTATTTGGGGTTTACACCTCCCAAGCTTTACACGCTTCTTTTACGTAACGCTAAACCCCAAATAGTCGTCCATCTCCTCTGGAGTATTTAGAAAGCATCTGAAAAAGATTGTCAGGATCGGTTCCTCTTCGTTCCTGATAGGTTGCCGCTCGCAACATAAATCAACTTTTTTCGACTACATCAATCCCAGTTTCGGCCAGAGTATGTCGATCTTTTTTTTAACCTGGGGGTCCATGCGGATGACATCGGGCCACTCCCTCGAAAAGCCCTCCCCGGGCCACTTCCGGGTGCAATCCACGCCCATCTTGCTGCCGAAAAGCGGTCTTTCGGCGGCATGATCGAGGACGTCCATGGGTCCGTCTGTGAAGACGATGTCCCTTCGGGGCGCCACGTTGTTGCCCATGTACCAGAGGACCTCCGAGAGGTCCTGGACATCCACCTCCCTGTCGAAGATGTAAATCATCTTTGCAAACATCATCTGCCCCATCCCCCACAGGGCATGCATCACTTTCCTGGCGTGCCCGGGATAGCGCTTGTCGATGGAAATAAAGGCCAGGTTGTGAAAGGCCCCTTCAACCGGCAGGTTCATATCCACCACCTCGGGAAGCTGCTTTCGGATGAAGGGGAGAAAGAGCCTTTCCGTGGTCTTTCCCAGCCAGGCATCTTCCATGGGCGGCGGCCCGACGATGGTGGTATGGTAAATGGGGCTTTTGCGTCTGGTCATGCAGGTCACGTGGAAGAGGGGATAGTTGTCCGCCAGGGAGTAGAACCCCGTGTGGTCGCCGAAAGGCCCTTCCATGCGCCGTTCCGCTGGGTTTACATACCCCTCCAGGATATACTGGGCATTGGCCGGGACCAGGAGATCGTTGGTGAGGCACTTGACCAGTTCAACAGGCTTTTTTCTCAGATAGCCGGCCAGAAGGAATTCGTCCATGTCATCAGGCAGAGGGGCTGTGGCGGCATAGGTTACGGCCGGATCGGGGCCGATGGCAACAGACACCGGGAGTTCGATGCCCAGCTCCTCGGCCAGCCGGTAGTGCTGGGCGCCGCCCTTGTGCGCATGCCAGTGCATCCCGGTGGTGTTTTTGTCGAAGATCTGCAGACGGTATATGCCCAGGTTTCGCTTTCCATTCTCCGGGTCTCTCGTTGCAACTAGGGGGAAGGTAATGAAGGGGCCCCCGTCTCTCGGCCAGCATTGCAAAACAGGCAGCGTTAAGAGGTCCACATCATCGTTCTCGATCACCACCTCCTGGCAGGGGGCCTTCTTGATGGTTTTCGGGAAGATGCTGCCCATCCTCGTCACCTTGGGGATGAGCTTGAGTTTTTCCAGGATTCCTCCCGCCTTTTCCACCTCCAGAAAGGAGAGGATGTCGGCCGCCAGTTCATCCAGTGACTGGACCTCCAGGGCCAGTTTGATTCGATCCGATGATCCAAAGGCATTGATCAGGACCGGATCTCCGGAAGAGGATTTGACGTTCTCAAAGAGGAGAGCGGGGCCGTCCCGCTTGGAGACGCGATCGGTTATCTCAGTGATTTCCAGGCGGGGATTAACAGGTTCCGTGATGCGCGCCAGTTCACCCTTCTCTTCCAGTACGTTTATGAATTCGTTCAAATCTTTGTAGGCCATGGTTCATCCTCTTACTCTTTATTGAAAAAGCGGTTGATATCTTCCAGGTCATGGCTGATGGGGATCTCCGGCAGGCTTTCGATAAAGAACCTCCCATAACGGCTGTTGAGTATCCGAATATCCAGCACCGAAAGAATACCCCTGTCCGTAGCCTTTCTGATTAATCGGCCCAAACCCTGTTTTAGTGAAATAATTGCCGAAGGGACCTGGAATTCAAAAAAAGAATTCCCTCCCCGGACAGTGATGGCCTCGATCCTGGCGGCAACCAGTGGGTCACCTGGGGAATCGAAGGGAAGCTTGTCGACAATGACACAGCTGAGAGCCTCTCCCGGGACATCCACTCCCTGCCAGAAGGACCCTGTGGCCAGAAGAACCGAATGGATGTTCTCCCTGAAGGCCTCCAGCAGCACGGATCTCGGCGCATCTCCCTGGCGTTGAAGGGGGTAGGAGATCTTGTCCTTGATGAGCTTATACACCGTATTGAGATTAAAGTAACTCGTGAAAAGCACCAGTGCCCTCCCGGCGGTCCTTTCCAGGATATCCAGGATCCTGGGCGCGATTTCCGCCGCAAATTGCGGCGCGCCTGGAAGGGGCAGATCTCTCGGAATATAGAGGAGGGTGGAGTCTGCAAAGTCAAAATGGGAGGGATAGATGCTCTCGACGGCATCGTCCAGCCCAAGGCGGCTCTTGATGTAGCCAAAATTTCCGTTGGTGGACAGGGTGGCCGAGGTAAAGGCCACGGTCTCAACATGTCCGTAAAGCAGTTCGTTGAGCCTCTCGGAGATGTCCAGTGGAGACGCATGTAAAGTCAGTCCGGTCTTTCGTCTCTCGTACCAGGTCAGCCAGTCCTGTTCCCTGGGCCTGAGGACTTCGGCCATGAGCCGATCCAGCTCCGAGGCCCGGACCGCATAGGGCTGAAGATTCTCCGCCTTTTTTTCCGCCAGCGCCTTCTGTATGTCCTTCAGGGTAGACCTGACTTCCCCTGCGGCCCCGTCAGCCAGCTCCACAAGGGCCTCCTGGCCCAGCCTTCCTTTGGCTTCCCCCTGTTCAAAACACCCCCGCAGCTGTCGTGATTGCGCCCTGAGGGCCGTCACGTGGGATTTGAGGCGGGACAGCCCTTCTTCTTGAAGGGGTGACACAGCCTTGTCGAGGTCAACGGCCAGTTCCGAAAGCTGGTTTGTACTGATGCTCTCTCCCAGGTAGGTTGTGGCGATCTCTTCCACATTGTGTGCCTCGTCGAAGACCGCCACCTGGAACCGGGGAATGATCTCCCCGAAACCGCCTTTTTTGATTTTCAGATCGGCAAAAAACAGATGGTGATTCACGATGAGGATCATGGCCCCGGCGGCCCTCCGCCTGAGTTCATTCAGGAAACAATCGTCAAAGTCAGGGCAGTTTCCGCCAAGACATTGATCAGACGTGCACGACAGGTCGTCCCAAAGGGGATCGCCATCGGCAAGCCAGGTGACTTCGGCCCGGTCTCCCACGGAAGTCGCCTCCACCCAGTCCTGAAGACGCCTGGTGAACGCCGGAGGGCGATCTTTGACGAGAGATTTCTGGGCAGCGTACTGATGATATCGGTAAAGACAGAGATAGTTCTTTCTGCCCTTCATCATCACGGCCTGCGGCTTTAACCCGGTTCCTTCCTGAAGAAGCGGAAGGTCCTTGAAATAGATTTGTTCCTGCAGGTTTTTCGTCCCTGTGGATATGACGGCCTTTTTTCCGCTCAGTATCAGGGGCACCAGGTAGCCGAAGGTCTTGCCCGTTCCGGTTCCCGCCTCCACAAGGGCGGGCCGTTTCCTGATCAGCGCTTCGTCAATGCGTCGGGCCATGTCCATCTGGGAGGGGCGGAATTCATAACCGTCCAGGGACCGAGCCAGGAGACCGTCAGGGCCCAGGATGGCTTCGATGGTGAGAAAGGGTTCGGGCATGTCAAGAATATAGGGGTAACCGGGGACTTCGTCAACTTGGAAAAAACGGATTGAAGCCCGCCCGTTTATTTTCTATAAGAGAACTGGATGAAATTGCAAGATGCCGGTTTATGTTCCAAGCGGCGATCTATGAGGAACGAATGGGAGCCGAACCTGAGACTCTTTTTCAGACCCTTTCTAAACACTCCGGAGGGGATGGACGTCCATGTAGGAGCCCCCGTGCCGAGTGCACTATGAGAAAGCGTCTGAAAAAGGTTCTCAAATTCGCTTCCTTAGATGCATAGGACAAAGCGACTTCCTTAGAAGCTGGTTTATGCCGCGAGCGGCAACCTATGAATAACGAATGGGAACCGAACCTGACAATCTTTTTCAGATGCTTTCTAAACACTCCGGAGGTGATGGACGGTTATTTGGGGTTTAGCGGTACGCAATAGTGAGCGCATGGGTTTAGG
>CAYOIU010000374.1:0-4006 GCA_964404085.1 uncultured Desulfobacteraceae bacterium
TTTTCAATTTATTTAGACCAACTGCATGCAATTTCCTAACCGGAAATTACTGATTAAGAATGGCAAAATCAATCCTCCTCCCGTAGCTGTGCTCGTTGGATACCGCTTAATAGAGGTTGATGAAGGTTATGCGGTTTTTGAGCTCAATCCAAAAGAATATCACTACAATCCTTTTGCCACGGTTCATGGCGGAATGATTTCAACTTTGCTCGATACCGCGATGACTGCCTCGGTCCTCTCAACGCTCCAAAAAGGTGTCAGCTGCTCAACCGTTGAGATCAAAGTGAATTTTATTCGACCGGTAACTGCTAAAACGGATATCCTGCGATGTGAGGCGAGGCCCGTTCATCTGGGGAAACGACTGGCAACGGCAGAGGGACGATTGAAAGACATGGATGGCAACCTGTATGCACATGGGGTGAGCACTTGTTCAATATTTGAGGCGGGCATGACGTAGAGATTCAAAAATGCCAAACAGGGCATGGCACAAAAGCGGGAATCTGTGATTTCACTACGTTGCGGATGGAATCTATGCCTGGTCGAAGTGGCTGAACTGCATGGTAAAGGTGCCTCTGCCCTGGGAAACGGACCGAAGGGCGGTGGAGTATCCGAACATCTTTGACAGGGGTAGCCTGGCCGTGATCAACTGAATGAGGCCCTTGCTGGTAATCTGTTCGATTTTCCCTTTTCTGGCGTTGAGATCCCCGATCACCTCCCCCATAAATTCTTCGGGAACGATGACCTCCGCTTCCATGATGGGTTCCAGGAGGAGCGGGTCGGCTCCTTGGCAGGCCTTCTTAAAGGCCATGGCCGAGACCACTCTGAACGCCATGATATCCGAAAGGGATTCCTTGAGTTGGACATCCTTGAGCGTTGTCTGAATGTCGATAACCGGATATCCCATCATGACGCCACTGCCTTCCGATTCGGTAGTGCCCTCCCGGACGGCCTGGAGGAATTCCTCTGTAAATTCCGGATTCTTGCACTGATTCACGAACCGGTTTCCGCTTCCCCGGGGCAAAGGGGCCACCTCGATCAGAACCCCCGCGAAATGCTGCTGCCCCCCGAGTTCCCTTTGGAAAACCTCTTCATGAGAGACGGCCTTCCCGATGGTCTCCCTGTAGACCACCTGGGGTTTGCCCTGGTTGGTGTCCACCGAAAACTCTCTTTTCATACGGCCCACGAGGATTTCGAGGTGCAGTTCTCCCATCCCGGAAATGACGGTCTGACCGGTCTCTTCATCGATCTTGTAGCGGAAGGTGGGGTCTTCCTCCATGAGCTTGTTCAACACCTCCAAGAGCTTGTCCTGATCCTGAACCCGCTTGGGTTCCACGGCCATGGTGATCACCGGCTCTTTGAACTGGATCGGTTCAAGGAGAATGGGGCGATCTTGAGCACAGAGGGTGTCCCCGGTAGTGGTCTGTTTCAACCCCATGGCCGCCACCAGGTCCCCGGCAGACGCCATGTCCACGCGTTCCCTCTTGTTGGAATGCATGCGAAGGAGTCTCGCCAGTTTTTCCGTGACCCCTTTTGCGGAATTGAAGACGGGTTTTCCCGCCTCGATGGACCCGGAATAGACCCTGAGGTAGGTCATTCTCCTGCCCTGGTCCATCATGACCTTGAATGCCAGGGCCGAGAAGGGACCTTTGAGTTCCGGAGCCCGTTCTTCAACTTCCCCGGTCTCAGGTACATGGCCCGTAATGGGAGGAACATCGAGAGGTGAGGGAAGGTAGTCAGAAATGGCGTCAAGGAGGGGTTGAATGCCCTTGTTGCGCAGGGCCGAACCGCAGAAGACGGGTGTGAGTTTCAGCCCTGCCGTGGCATTACGAATGGCCTCTTTTAATTCCGCCTTTTCGATTTCCTCCTCGGCAAGATATTTTTCCATGATGAGATCATTCGTGTCCGCCAGGGTCTCGATCAGCTTTTCCCTGTACTCGGCGGCCTTATCCCTCAGTTCCGCAGGGATAGGGATCTCCTCGTAATGGGCGCCGAGGGTCTCGTCCTCCCAGACGATGGCCTTCATATCGATCAGGTCGACCACCCCTCTAAAGGCATCTTCAGACCCCCACGGGATCTGCAGAACAAGGGGTACGGCCCCCAACTTCTCCTCAACGGTTTCCACAACTCTGAAAAAATCGGCCCCCACGCGGTCCAGCTTGTTGACAAAGGCGATTTTGGGCACGTGATATCGGTCGGCCTGGTGCCACACCGTCTCCGATTGGGGCTCCACTCCTCCGACCGCGCAGAAGACGCCGATGGCGCCGTCCAGGACACGCAGGGCCCTCTCCACTTCAATGGTGAAATCCACGTGCCCCGGGGTGTCGATGATATTGATGATATGTCCGTTCCACTCACAAGAGGTGACAGCGGAGGTGATGGTGATGCCCCTCTCCTTTTCCTCGAGCATCCAGTCCATGGTGGCTTCACCGTTGTGAACTTCACCCATCTTGTGGACACGACCGGTGTAGTAGAGTATCCGTTCGGTCACAGTGGTCTTCCCGGCATCGATATGGGCAATAATCCCGATGTTCCGTGTTTTTGTCAGTTTTTGTTTCAGTGGGGTGGCCATTGATACTGTTTTCAACGCTTCCTTCACGCGTAACCAGCTGCTTGTTTCATCGGAAAATAAACGACAATCATTAACGGAATTGCGGGGCAGAACCGACATTCCGAGGCGTTTGACACGGAAGCCAAATCTAAGGTATTGTGTCAGACCTGTCAAGATATTATGGAGGATAAGCTTTGCAGGAACCCTATGCTCAAAGCCAAACGGGTCGGAGCCTTCTGGAGATGCACAGGCTTCTTCTGGATCACTTCGGACCCCAAAAGTGGTGGCCGGGCGAGACCCCGCTGGAGGTCATGGTCGGTGCCGTGCTCACCCAGAACACCAACTGGACCAATGTGGAAAAGGCCATTTTAAACCTCAAGGCAAAGGGACTCCTTTCCCTCAAGGCGCTGAATGACATGTCAATTCAGGTCCTTGCGGAAGAAATCCGTCCGGCAGGCTATTTCAATATCAAGGCAAAGAGGCTGAAAAACCTGGTCCGATTTGTCTTTGAAAGATATAATGGAACACTCGAGGCACTTTCCAATGAAACGATCGGAAGCCTGAAGGAGGGCCTCCTGTCCGTGAACGGTGTCGGGCCTGAAACAGCGGACTCCATTCTTCTCTATGCCCTGGAGCGGCCGGTATTCGTGGTGGACACCTATACTCACCGCATCCTCCTCCGTCACGGAATGGCGGATGAGCAGATGGCATACCACGAACTGCAGGAGTTGTTCGTGGATCATCTGCCGGAGGATCTGGACCTCTTCAATGGATTTCACGCCCTGATCGTGAGGACCGGAAAAGAATATTGCAAAAAAAGACCCCGTTGCAGCGATTGTCCGCTGTGCAAGTGGGAAGGGGGGCCGGTGCTTCAGCAAGATTAACCCATTGTAGCAACATGGCTAACAAGGAGACAGCGAAAATGTCAAAAGTGATGATCCAACCAGCTACTTATGAGACGGCCCAACAGGCCGTAGACCGGGCCTTCGATCTATTCCTCTTGGACCTGCAGGGGAAAAAGGTATTGATAAAACCCAACGTGCTTCGGTCTACCGAGGCCAGGGAAGGCATCGTGACCCACCCGGCGGTGCTCCGTGCTGTGGTGGAAAAGGTGGAAACCATGGGGCCGGCCTCCATCATCGTGGGGGACAATCCGGGCGTTTACAGCTACGGGGCCAACGAGGAAAGCTTCCGGAAGACAGGCCTGATGGACGCGGCAAAAGGTTACTACCAAAATATCGGGAATGACTCACTGCAGGTCGATTTCAATCCGGATTTTATGGGCACGGTGGGCGTTTCACGAGCAATTCTGGACGCCGATATTCTCATCAGCCTCCCGAAATTCAAGACCCATGGCCTGACCGTCATGACCGGGGCCATCAAGAACAGTTACGGTCTTCTCCCCGGCGCCCAGAAGGCGCGACTCCACAAGGCGGCCGGCAGCCCGGAACGCTTCCA
>CAYOIU010000375.1:0-3993 GCA_964404085.1 uncultured Desulfobacteraceae bacterium
GAAGAAATGATGAAGAGTAAGCAAAAACTGAAAATAGGGCGGGAGCACTATCTTCATCTTTTCTTCATGAAGGCGTGCTATACTGTTAGGATTGAATTGATGCGGCTTCGGCAAGCATCTGCAGTAAACAAGATCTGAATAACGGGAAGCATTGCTATCCCATGCCCCTTGCCGAGTTATCAGTAAGTGATAAGAAATGGCTGATCGAATCATAAATATGATCCTGCCTGCAATCCAGCATGTTCAAATGCTGGGGTACTGGGTCGCCTTTTTTGCCGCGCTGCTTGAAACCACGATCGGGATTGGGTTGATTCTGCCGGGATCAACATTGATTCTTTTTCTCGGTGCTCTCTCGGGAAGGGGTTATTTCGACTTTGGGGACCTCTTATGGTTTGCGGTTCTGGGCGCCGTCCTCGGGGACAATTTCAATTATTTCTTGGGAAAGAGATATGGCGCCCGGTGGATCAGGAATGGGGTGTGGTTTCTAAAACCGGAGCATCTTGAGAAGGGGAGGATCTTTTTTGACACCCATGGCGCCAAGAGCGTATTCCTGGGGCGTTTCATCCCCAGCGTGAAGGAAGTCGTGCCCTTCTTTGCCGGTTCGGTGCGTATGAGGCAGGGGACTTTTTTCATCTGGAACGTCCTTGGAGGGATCGGCTGGGGATTTCAGTGGGTGGGAGCCGGGTATGTGTTTTCGCAGTCCCTGAAACTTGCGGAGACATGGCTTTCCCGCGCAGGGTTCTTCCTGACCGGTGTTGTCGCCCTTTTCATTGCCTTTTACCTGATAAAGTGGTTTGTGGCAAAAAAGGGGACGTATTTTTGGACCGTTCTTGTGTCCTTGTGGTCTTCCATAAGGCAGGCCATTGCCCAAAACCCGGAGATGAAGAAGCTCACTGCCCGCTACCCGGTCTTTTTCCGCTTCATGAAGAACCGTTTTGCCAGGAATTCCTTTCGGGGCCTTCCGGCGACCGTTCTGACACTTGCATTTGTGTACGTACTAGCCCTTTTTGGGGGCATCATAGAAGATATTATCTCCTCAGACCCGATTGTCGGGGCGGATATTCGTATTGAGCATCTGCTGGTCGTATTCCGGAATCCCATCCTCACAAAGATTTTTTTCTGGGTGACGCTCCTTGGCAAGTGGCAAGTGATCACGGCTTTTGCGCTTTCGATTATCGCTTCTCTGTGGCTGCTGAACCATCGTCGCTACATCCTGCCCCTGCTCGCCGCCATCGTGGGCAGTGACGCCTTTACGCAACTTGGGAAACTCCTTTTTCATCGTCCCCGCCCCGTGTCAGCGCTGTATGTGGAACGCTCATTTTCCTTCCCCAGCGGGCACGCCAGCATTGCCGTCGCCTTTTACGGCTTCTTGACCTATATCGTCATGCGCGAAGCAAAACAATGGGAGACGAAAGTCAACATCTGCTTTGCGGGAACAGCCCTCGTGCTCCTGATCGGCTTCAGCCGACTCTATTTGGGTATGCACTTCCTGAGTGACGTGTGGGCCGGCTACCTGGTGGGCGCCCTGTGGCTCATTGCCGGAATCAGTCTATGCGAGTGGCTGCGGTCCGGAGAAGCAGGGGGGAGGCCTTTTGCGGCTCCCGGCAGGGCTCGCGCCATTTCCCTTGTCCTGCTGCTTGTATCAGCGGCATTTTACGTGGGCTTCGCTGTTCAGTATAGCCCACTGATGAAGTCCGCTGCACTGCCAAAGCAAATGATCATTCATCAGGCTCGGGAGATCTTTTCAGACAGCCACTTGAAATATACCGAAACGATCGTGGGCGAGAGACGTAGGCCGGTCTGTTTTGTTGTCGCGGCCGGAAACGATCAACGCTTTATCCGGGCCATGGAAGGGGCTGGCTGGCATCTGGCGGATGAGGTCGGCATATCCTCATTTGCAAGACTGCTGAAATCTAAGATATTGGGGAATCCTTATCCGGCCGCGCCGGTGACGGCGGCGTTTTGGGACACGGAGATCAATGAGTACTCGTTTCGGAAAACAACCGGCCCCCATCAGGGCTCCGAACGCCATTTTGCAAGGTTTTGGAAGGCCCGTTACATCACTGAAGACGGCGCTCATCTCTATGTGGGCACGGTAAGTATCGCCACAGGCCTCCTCGGGCGGGTGACGCACAAAACAACCATCGATAGTGACGCTGAGCGGGAACTCCTTTTCGAGGATTTGAAAACGGCAGGGAAGATAGTGAACTTCGAGAAAATACGGCTGGAACGCCCCACAGTGATCGAAAGTTTTCTTCATGACCGCATTTTTACCGACGGGTTCGCCTATTTGGTCCGGGTCCCGTAGAAAAAGCGCTTCCGCAAGGGCACTCGAAACCACAGGGCCTTTTCTCCCGTTGTTTTCCATTGGGCCTGCGAGGGAATGATAATAATGACTATTTCAGAGAAATCGCATAGGCATAAGATTGTATGCCTACCTGAAAAAACGTCTCAATGTACATCCAACAAGAGGAAGGTATCCATCAAACGCCTTCTTGTCATGGCAGGTTTTTTGCCCCTATTCGGTACTATTCAAGCCCTGCATTGGCTGGGCTTCCTGCTGGATGAGATATTTTTTCGCGGCTACCGCAAAATAACCGTCCGAAGACCCATCTTTGTGGTTGGCGTCCTCCGGAGCGGTACGACCTTCCTTCACCACGCGCTGGCGAAGGATGAGCAGTTCACCACGTTCAGGACCTGGGAATGTCTATTCGCCCCATCAGTGATCGAGCGAAAGATCTGGTTGGGCCTTGCTCAAGTCGACAACCGCCTCGGCCGACCGTTCGGACGGTTACTCAAGGGTCTGGAGAAGCACATTTTGGGCGGTTTAGACGACATCCACGCAATGACTCTCAATGCACCGGAGGAAGATTACTTTGTCTTTATGCCGATTCTTGCATGTTTTATCTTGATCGTGCCGTTCTTTTACACGGAATCAATCTGGCGAATGGCTTTTTTCGACCGGGACATGCCGGAGAGGCGAAAACGCTGGATAATGGATTACTATAAACGCTGTTTGCAGAAGCATCTCTACGTACACGGACCCAACAAGCGTCTGTTGTCGAAGAACCCTTCGTTTTCATCCCTGGTGGGCAGCCTGAACAGCACCTTTCCCGATTGTCGTTTCATTTGTTGCGTGAGGGATCCCATGAAGACCATGCCGTCACAGTTAAGCTCGCTCAAATCGGGACTGAAGCTCTTTGGTATCGATCCGTACGGTGAGGTCCTTAGAAACCGCATGCTTGACGTATTCTTGTTTTATTACCCGAACTTGATGAACGTTCTCTCGGCTGTTCCCACTAATCGCCATATTTTTTTGCGAATAGAGGTCCTGAAATTCGATTTGGCCAACACCATAAGCCGCGCCTATCAGCAGCTTGCTATTTCGCTTGATCTGGATTTCATCAGACAACTGCGAGTAGAAGACACCAACGTGAAATCCTATGTCAGCAAGCATATCTATTCACTGGAACAGTTCGGTTTGGACGAGACAACTCTCCGGAAGCGTTTCGCCGGGGTTTACGAACAGTTTGAATTTTCCACCCACTGGGACCGGCAGGGAGACAAAGGCTTATTTGTTCAGAAAGGACACGTAGACGATGGAACTACCTGGAGCGCCGGACATGCGAGCGGCTCCTGATATCAGGGAGGCTGCTACATTGCGCGTGGTGATCATTTCGGATGCACTACCCGAGCGTAATGGTGTGGGGACGTATTATCATGATCTGGTGGAACATCTTCGCGACTACATAGAGCACGCTGAGCTTTTTTGCCCACACGGTACCGGGCCTTGGAAAGGATGGCTGGCTTTTCCTTTGCCGGGTGACAGAACGCAAAAAATCACCATCCCACCGGTTTGTCAGATCCACAAACGCATCCGGCGGATTGCGCCGCACGCCATCATTGTACCAACCCCGGGACCTTATGGATTACTGGGTGTGTACCTTGCCAAACGCTATGGCTTGAATTTAATGGTTGGATTTCATACCAATT